>NZ_JBIUCI010000015.1:0-202459 GCF_044593635.1 Streptomyces sp. NPDC051913
CCCCGATCTTCGACCTCGTCGACTACGGCGTCGTCGGCGACCTCTTCGACGTCGTCCCCGCCCTCACCGAAGAGGTCAAGGCCCGCAAGGGCTGATCTCCGCAGGCGCTTGTACGAGGCCCCCGCGACCGCTTTCCCGGCGGTCGCGGGGGCCTTGTCTCATCCCAGGGTCAACGTGGCCTGGACCGGCAGATGGTCGCTCGGGAACTGCCCGTCCACGGCGAAGGTGTTGATCGAGGCCCGGTGGACCCGCACCCCCGGTGTGGCGAGGATCCAGTCGATGCGCTCGCCGTCGGGCGTCAGCGGCTCGTAGCCGTGGAACGTCCCGTAGGCGTCACCGCGCTCGGCGGCGGCGTCCCAGGTGTCCACGAGTCCGGACTCGATCAGGTCGAGGTAGGCCTGGTTGTCGTGGGCCGCCGCGTTGAAGTCGCCGGTGACGACGACCGGTAAGGCGCGGTCGAACGTGGCGATGCCGTCGGCGATCTGCAGTGCGGCGCGCTCGCGCGCGTACTGGCTCACATGGTCCAGATGGGTGTTGAGGACGTAGAACTCCCGCCCGTCGTCGGCGCGGTCGCGGAAGCGGACCCAGGTGACGATCCGGGGGAGCGCGGCGCCCCAGGTGTTGGAGCCGATGGCCCGGGGAGTGTCGGAGAGCCAGTAGGTGTCGTGTTCGAGCGGGGCCAGGCGCCGGGTGTCGTAGAAGACCGCCGTGGACTCGTCGTGGCTGCCGCCCTCGCGGCCGGTGCCGATCCAGGCGTAGTGCGGGCCGAGGTCGGTGTGGATGTCCAGCAACTGCTGGTAGAGGCCCTCCTGGGTGCCGATGAAGGTGGGGGCCTCGCGGCGCAGCAGGGCGCGCATCACCGGGCGGCGGACGGCCCAGCTGTTGGGTTCGACGGCACTGGCGAAGCGCAGATTGAAGGTCATGGCGTCGAGCCGGCGGCCCACCGGACGGGCGGCGGAGGCGGGCATCGTGGCCATCAGGGGCAAGGTGAGCGCGGTGGCCACCAGGGTTCTCAGTCCCATGCGACGCGTCATCCTGTCGGTGTCCGGCATGTGAATCCCCTCCCGACGGATCAGGATGAAGGGGCGAACCGGCGTGCGAAAGAGGGCGTGGTGAGGCCGGGGTGCCGGAAGGGGCGCGGTGGCTCACGCTGTGGACGGGGTGTTGACCTGCGGGAAGATCCACGGATAACTTCGCTCTACGGATTGTTGATTCCGTAGTGCGGAAAACAGGAGGGTGTGGCATGGGTCAGCAGGAGCAGGTGGCGACGAGCCTCGCGGGTGCCGTCAGCGAGGAGATCAGCGCCTCCCTCGCGCCGGTCGACGCCGAGCTGGAGCGCCGCTACCCCGGTGACCCGGGCACCCGCCAGCCCGTCCACACCGTCTACGTCCCCGGCAACCTCTTCGCCGCCGACACCCTCCGCTCCTGGGGCGACCAGGCCCTCGCGGCCCTCGACGCACACGCCCCGGACGCCGCGTCCTTCGCCGCCGTCCTCGGACTCGCCGACGACCTCGCCGAACCGGTCCACGCGCGCGTGCGCGCCAAGCTGGAACGCGAGCCCATCGAGGACCTCAGGGTCGACTTCGAGGACGGCTACAAGGGGGCCGACGAGGACCAGGACGCCGCCCGCGCGGCCCGTCTCGTCGCGGACGCGTACAAGAACGGCACGGCCGCCCCGTACATGGGCATCCGGATGAAGTGCATGGAGTCCCCGGTCCGCGACCGCGGCATCCGCACCCTCGACATCTTCCTCACCGGCCTGATGGAGGCCGGCGGCCTGCCCGACGGGCTGGTCCTCACGCTGCCCAAGGTGACCTATGCCGAGCAGGTCACCGCGATGGTCAGGCTCCTGGAACAGTTCGAGACGGCCCGCGGTCTGAACCCCGGCCGGATCGGCTTCGAGATCCAGATCGAGACCAGCCAGTCCATCCTCGCCGCCGACGGCACCGCCACCGTCGCCCGCATGATCGACGCCGCCGAGGGCCGTGCGACCGGTCTGCACTACGGCACCTTCGACTACAGCGCCTGCCTCGGCGTCTCCGCCGCCTACCAGGCCAGCGACCACCCGGCCGCCGACCACGCCAAGGCGATCATGCAGGTCGCCGCCGCGGGCACCGGCGTACGCGTCTCGGACGGCTCGACCAACGTCCTGCCGGTCGGCACCACCGAGAACGTCCACGAGGCCTGGAAGCTGCACTACGGCCTCACCCGCCGCGCCCTGGCCCGCGCCTACTACCAGGGCTGGGACATGCATCCCGGCCACCTCCCCACCCGGTACGCGGCCGTGTTCGCCTTCTACCGCGAGGGCTTCGAGGCGGCCGCCAAGCGCCTCGCCGCCTACGCCAACCACGTCGACGGCGCCGTCATGGACGAGCCCGCCACCGCAAAGGCCCTCGCCGGCTACCTCCTGCGCGGCCTGGACTGCGGCGCCCTCGACTCCGGCGAGGTCACCCGCCTCACCGGACTGACCCTGGCGCGCCTCCAGTCGTACGCCGGCCCGCGCCGGGCGGATCTGACTGCCTCGGCGAAGTAGCAGCCGTAAAGGGTTGTCACAGCCGCCCCGTAGTCTGTACGGCACGCACAAGACGTGTCACAGGAACGGGGCGGCCGCGGTGTCTTCGGGGGACGAAGGACAGACGGAGGGGACCGGCAGGCTGCTGGCCGGGCGCTATCGCGTCGTGGCGCGGCTCGGGCGCGGTGGCATGGGCATGGTCTGGCGCGCGGTGGACGAGGTCCTCGGCCGTGAGGTCGCCGTCAAGGAGCTGCGCACCTACACCGACGCCGACGGGCCGGAACTGGCCGATCTGCGGCTGCGTATGCAGCGCGAGGCCCGCGCGGCGGCCCGGGTGCGCCACCCCGGCGTGATCGCCGTGCACGACGTGGCGGAGGTCGACGGCCGCCCCCTGATCGTCATGGAGCTGGTCGACGGACCGTCCCTGGACGACGTCCTGCGCGACCGCGGCACCCTCGGCCCCCACGAGGCCGCCGCCATCGGCGCCAAGGTCATGGACGCCCTCGCCGCTGCCCATCGCGCCGGCGTCCTGCACCGCGACGTGAAGCCCGGCAACATCCTGCTCGACCGGTCGGGCCGCGTGGTCCTCACCGACTTCGGCATCGCCACGATGGACGACCCGGGTGACGGCTCGGCCACCCATCTGACCCGCAGCGGCGAACTCGTCGGCTCCCTGGACTACTTGGCGCCCGAACGAGCCCAGGGCGCCGATCCCGGCCCCGCCTCGGACGTCTGGGCCCTGGGCGCCACCCTGTACGCGGCGGTCGAGGGCTCCTCGCCCTTCCGGCGCACGTCGACCTTCTCCACGCTCACCGCCATCGTCACCGAGCCCCTGCCCGAGCCCACGCGCGCGGGGGCGCTCGGTCCCGTCCTCCAGCGGCTCCTGGACAAGCGCCCCGAGGCACGCCCGGAGGCGGAGGAGGCCCGGCAACTGCTCCAGGGCGTCGCGGATTCCGGGGCGGCCGACTCCGCCACGACACGGCTGCGGGGTACGGCGGTGGCGGCGCCGCCCGTGATGACGGAGCACAGCGTTCCGTCGGTGCCGCCGGGGTTCGGGCCACCGCCCGACCAGGGGACACCGGTCGTCACCGGCCCCATGGACACCGCCCGCCCCACCCGTCGCAGGCGCCCTGTCCTGCTCGTGGCCGCGGCCGTCACCGTCCTGCTCGCGTCGGCCGGAGCGACGGTGGCCCTCCTGAACGACTCGGGTGACACGGAGACGGACGCCCGCTCCACGTCCTCCGTCACCGACGCCGCGGTCACGTCGGCGGCGAGCGGCCGCGGGGACGCCGTGCGTACGGACGAGCCCGTGCCCACCGAGAAGGGCGGCACGAGGACACCGACGCCAACTCCGTCCGCGACACGTACGGCGGACGGCAAGCCCACCCCGCGGGCCACCAGCCCTGCCCCGACCAGGACTTCGGGCGGCACTCCCACGTCCGGCGGCGACGGACCCGGCGAGACGACCCCCGCCGCGTCCTGCGTCTCCGCGGGCGGCGGCAAGTACAACTGCCAGGTCTGGAAGACCGCCGACTCCTACACCGCGTCCGGCGCCAGGGCGGGCGTCCTCAACGCGGGCACGAACTACTTCTACTGCCAGCAGAACCTGGGCCGCCGCGAGACCTACGGCGAGTGGACCAACGTCTGGTGGGCGAAGACGGACGACGACAGCGGCAACACCGGCGTCTTCGTCAGCGACGTCTATCTCAGAGGCGGCGACAACGACGAGCCGGTGCCGGGCCTGCCCGTCTGCTGATCCCCGGTGTACCGCTCCAGGCCGGAGTCGGTCACCAGCTTCTCCCGCCGGAAGAGCCGTGTGCCCTCCTGGCACAACTGCCGGTCGGCGCGCGCCCGGGCGCAGAACTCCTCGGGCGTGACACCGAACAGCTCCCTCAACCGGGCCGACCCGACGAGGAGTTCGGTGAGCAGCGGTCGCTGGCCCGGATGGCCGCGCGGGGCGCCGGTGCCGTCGTGCAGCACCCCGTGCGTGTTGACGTACACGTACGCGCCCGGCAGGGCGGTGCCGTCCGCGAGCTCGAACCGCACCTCGGGGTCGGGCAGCCAGGCCCGCCGGTAGTTCCCGGCCGCCAGATGCGCACCCTCGCTGGCGTCGACGACCGCGAGTTGCTCGGCGTCGAGCCAGGTGACGAACAACTCCCTTACGGCCCCCGGTGCTTCGACGGGGGAGGCGGACACATAGCCGAGGCGGCTGACGTGCGCGGAGACGCCGATGTCGATGCCCGTCACGCGGGTGCGCACCATCGGGACCGGGGAGACGATCCCGTGCTCGGCCATCTTGTGCCGCAGTTGGGCCGGACTGGCGTTGGACCCGACGGCGAGGACGGGGACGCGGTCCTCGTGCACCAGGCGGTCGAGGGGCAACAGCCGGTCCCCGTCGAGGAGTCCGGAGTCCGGGGGCCACGCGCCCGGGTAGAGCAGCGGGTGATCGCGCGGCGCCTCGGCCAGCCCCAGTGCCTCCAACGTGCGGCCGTACACGGGCACTGCCTTTCAGTCCGCCGGCGGCAGCTCGCCCGAGCCGCGGGTGATCAGGCGGGTCGGCAGCTCGATCCGCTCCGGGGTGATCAGCGTGCCGTCCAGCTGCCGGAACAGCCGCTCGGCGGCCGTACGGCCGAGGGCGGCGGCGTCCTGGGCGACGACGGTGACGCCCGGCTGGAGGAGATCGGCGAGCTCGATGTCGTCGAAGCCGACCAGGGCGACCCGGCGCGACTGCTCGGCGAGGACGCGGACCACGGTCACCGTCACCCGGTTGTTGCCCGCGAAGACCGCGGTCACCGGGTCGGGCCCGGACAGCATCTCCTCGGCCGCCCGGCGCACCCGCTCCGGGTCGGTGACCCCGAGGGACATCCACTCCTCCTCGACCGCTATCCCGGCGTCCTCCATGGCGGCCCGGTAGCCGCGCAGCCGCTCGGCGGCGGTGTGGATGCGGGGCATGTCGCCGATGAAGCCGATCCGGCGGTGTCCGTGCGCGATGAGGTGGGCGACACCGTCGCGGGCACCGCCGTAGTTGTCGGACAGGACCACGTCGGCGTCGATCTGGCCGGCCGGACGGTCCACGAACACGGTGGCCACGCCCGCCTTCAACTCCGGCTCCAGATACCGGTGGTCGTCCCCGGCCGGGATGACGACCAGGCCGTCCACCCGACGCGCGCACAGCGCCAGCACCAACTCCTGCTCACGGTCCGGGTCCTCGGCGCTGGATCCGTTGATCAGCAGGGCGCCGTTGGCGCGGGCGACCTCCTCGACCGCGCGGCTCAGCGGGCCGTAGAACGGGTCCGCGAGATCTTCGAGGACCAGACCGATGCTGGCGGTTCGGCCCTTGCGCAGCACGCGCGCGCTGTCGTTGCGCCGGAAGCCGAGCGCGTCGATGGCCTCCTGGACCCGGCGCTCGGTCTCCGGGGTGACGCCCGGCTCGCCGTTGACCACGCGGGACACCGTCTTGAGGCCCACTCCGGCGCGTGCTGCCACGTCCTTCATCGTCGGACGGTTGCCGTAACGCGTGGCGGCGATTCGGTCTGCGCGGCGGGTGGTCTCGGGCACGATACGGCGTCCTGTCCTGTCGTCCACGGGTTGTCCAGGGACCATCCCAGGGGAGGGATGCGGCGTCCATGATTTTGTATGAGGATGTGGCGTCGAGCATAGAGCCTGGACAACGTTGTCAGATGCGGGGGACACTGTCCACCGCAATTGCCGTCTCCGTGCCCCCACTCCGGAACGGCCCGCCCTTTCTCATGGTTGACGGGGAGATCTGACACTGATGCACACCGACCTCGTGGCAGCGCTCGACATCGGCGGCACCAAGATCGCCGGCGCGCTGGTCGACGACCGCGGCCACATCCTGGTCCGCGCGCAGCGCGCCACGCCCGCCCGGGAGGACGGCGAGACCGTCATGCGGGCCGTCGAGGAGGTGCTCGGCGAACTCACCGTGTCGCCGCTGTGGGGACGCGCCTCGGCCCTCGGTATCGGCAGCGCGGGCCCCGTGGACGCCTCCGCGGGCACCGTGAGCCCGGTCAACGTGCCCGGCTGGCGCGACTATCCGCTGGTCCGGCGGGTCCGGGAGGCGACGGGCGGACTCCCGGTCGAGCTGATCGGCGACGGCGTGGCCATCACGGCGGCCGAGCACTGGCAGGGCGCCGCGCGCGGCCACGCCAACGCGCTGTGCATGGTGGTGTCGACGGGCGTCGGCGGCGGCCTGGTCCTGGGCGGCCGACTGCACCCGGGCCCCACCGGAAACGCCGGACACATCGGCCACATCAGCGTGGACATGGACGGCGACCCGTGCGCGTGCGGCTCGCGCGGCTGTGTGGAGCGCATCGCGAGCGGCCCGAACATCGCCCGGCGGGCCTTCGAGAACGGCTGGCGGCCCGGACCGGACGGCGACACCTCCGCCGTCGCGGTGGCCGCCGCGGCGGGGGCCGGCGATCCGATCGCCGTGGCCTCCTTCGAGCGGGCCGCGCAGGCGCTGGCCGCCGGGATCGCCGCCACGGCCACCCTCGTCGAGATCGACATCGCGGTGATCGGCGGAGGCGTGGGCAAGGCGGGCGAGGTGCTCCTCACCCCGCTCCGCAAGGCCCTGACCGACTACGCCACCCTCTCCTTCGTCCAGCGCCTCGCGGTCGTACCGGCCCAGATGGGCACGGACGCGGGGCTGGTGGGGGCGGCCGCGGCGGCGCTCGCCAAGGGAGCGGACAGGGCGACGGTCTGACACGGTCCCGCAGGAACGTTCAGGCCGGCGGCCGGGCCCGCCGTTCGGCGCACCCGGCCGCCGACGGACCTCAGCAGCTCAACCGGGCGTCCGCCCAGTCGGCGTGGTCCGAGTCGAGGCCGTCGCCGCCGTCGGTGACGACGAGCCGGACCACCTGGGCACCGGTGACGTCCGCGGTGAGCGGCTGGGCCGGCATCGCGTTGGTGAGGACCCCGGTCGAGGCGACCTTGGTGCCGTCCGCCCAGATCTCGAAGGCGACCGTCCCGGCGGCGCCCTTCTCGTCGTCGACGCCGACGTCCGCGCTGACCGTCTCGCACGTCTTGCCCGTGTAGTACTCGATGATGCTCTGGGCGTGCACGCCCAGGCCCTTGGCGTACACCACGCCGCCGATGGTGATCGGATGTCCGTCGCCCGCGGTGTTCTCTCCATTGCTGGTGTCGCGCTCCACCGGCCCCCATCCGCTGAGGGCCGACAGCCATGGAAGGTCACTCAGCTCGGAGGTGCCCGAGGGCGGCGGCACCACCACGGAGACCGTCACGGTCAGGGCGGTGGTGACGCGAGCACCGGCCGGTGAGCGGTAACGCGCCTTGAGTGTCAGGTCGTACGACCCCGCAGGCGTCCCGGCGGGTGCGGCCACCGTCCATCCGGTGCGCAGGGAACGGCTCGTCGGCAGGACGGCCGCCGTGGTCGCGGAGGTGGCGCGCACGGACCAGCCCGCGGGGCCGGTGAGGGCGACGGAGACCTGCCGGGCCGGGGTGCGGCCCAGATCGGTGACCGAGCTCGTCAGCGCGGCCTGGGTGCCGGCCTCGATCAACGGGCTGCCTTCCAGACCGAGTTCCACGGCCGGCGGGTGCTTGGCCCACGCGGGGTCGGCGGAGACCCGTACGAGGACCGTGCCGTGCGCCGGGACGGTCGCCGCGATGGTGCCCGCGGTGTTGTAACTCCGGTGCTGCCACAGGTCGCGCAGCGTGTAGGCGTCGGCGGCGGGCAGGCCGACCGCCGCGGCGGTCGTGGCGACGCGCTGTGGAGTGCCGGACTCGTTGAACAGGGCCACGGCGCGGCTGCCGTCCCGCATCTGCTTGGCGATGACCCACCGGCCGCCCTCCGAGGAGACGACGGTGCCCTGCTTGCCGAGCGGGTCCTGGTCGACCGCGACGACCTCCTTGTTGCCGAGGATCTCGTAGGTCGCGTCGCTCGCGCTGCGCAGGTCGGAGCCGATGAGGAGCGGCGCGGCCATGATCGACCACAGGGAGAAGTGGGAGCGGTACTCGGTGTCCGTCATGCCGCCGTTGCCGACCTCCAGCATGTCCGGGTCGTTCCAGTGCCCGGGGCCGGCGTGCTCGGCGAGGGGGAGGTTCTGCCTCAGGATCGAGAGCATCGAGCCCCAGTTGTCGCTGATGTCACCGGTCGTGCGCCACAGGTGGCCCACGTCGGACGCCCACTCCCAGGGCTTGTTCTCACCCCACTCGCAGATGCTGTAGACGATGGGCCGGCCGGTCGCTCGCAGGGCGTCGCGCATGGTCGTGTAACGCGACTTGGCGTCCACGCCCTGGTTGTTGCAGTTGTCGTACTTGAGGTAATCCACGCCCCAGTCCGCGAACTGCTGGGCGTCGCTGTACTCATGGCCCAACGCACCGGGAAATCCCGCGGTGTTGCACGTCTTGGTGCCCGCGCTCGTGTAGATGCCGAACTTCAGGCCCTTGGAGTGCACGTAGTCCGCGACCGCCTTGATCCCGTTGGGGAAGCGGGCGGGGTCCGGAACGAGCTTGCCGTTCGCGTCCCGGTCGGGCAGGGCCCAGCAGTCGTCGAGGTTGACGTACTGGTATCCGACGTCCTTGAGGCCCTTGTCCACGAAGATGTCCGCGATCGACTTGACCATGGCCTCGTTGAACTCGGCACGGCAGTGCGTGGAGTTCCAGTTGTTGAAGCCCATGGGCGGGGTGAGGGCGAGACCGTCGTCCAGGGCGGGTGCGGCGGCCTGCGCCGTGGGTGCGGCGAGTCCGGCGGCGGCGAGCAGGGCGGCGGTGAGTGCTCCGACCACTCGGCCACGGGTTGTGCGGGTGTGAAGGTGACGCATCGTTACGTTCCTCCGTACCGGCGAAAGGTGGGATGACTACATGTACGCGCCACGGTGTGATCCCGGTAGACCGCCTGTCGCGCGGGCCGGCGGAAGCCCTGGGTTGTGAACGCGTTCAACCCTGGAGGCAGGGTTCGCCTTCGAGCACCCGCAGTGGTCCGACGCCGCCCGCGAGCTCGTGTTTCGCGCTCGTGCCGGAGCCGGCCGGGTGCCCGCGCGGAGTGGGGCGTGACCCATGACCGGTTTCGCAGTTGAACCGGGCATGAAGAAGCGCACCATGGCTGCCATCGCCTCCCTGGCCACCGGTTTCGTCGTCGCCGCGATCACCCCGTCCCACGCGGTCGGCGACAATCTCACCGATCTCGACGTCGACAAGACCCTCAGCACCCTCGACCACACCATCGCCAGCGACAGCCTGGCCGTCGACAAGAACGCCCTCGGCCAGAACGACTGACGAGAGCGGGACCACGGTGCCGGCGCCCCTCGCCGCAGGGGGCGCCGGCACCGTCGTACGTGGGCCCTCAACTGGGGCTGGTTTCCGTGGCAGGGTGGAGCGGGCAAGCCTCAGGGGGCCAACAGAAGAGGGGGAACCGTGACCGTCGTTTGGATCAACGGCGCGTTCGGTGCGGGGAAGACCACCGCCGCACGGGAACTGATCGAACTGCTCCCGAACAGCACACTCTTCGACCCCGAGGTGATCGGCGGGGCGCTCGCGCACCTGCTCCCGCCCAAACACCTCGCCGAGGTCGGCGACCACCAGGACCTGCCGATCTGGCGCCGCCTCGTGATCGACACGGCGGCAGCGATGCTCGCCGAGCTCGGCGGGACCCTCGTGGTCCCCATGACCCTGCTGCGCCAGGAGTACCGCGACGAGATCTTCGGCGGCCTCGCGGCCCGCCGCATCAGCGTCCAGCACCTCCTCCTCGCCCCGGCGGAAACGATCCTGCGCGAGCGAATAGCCGGGCGGGACATCCCGCCCGACCTCCCGGACGGCGAGATACGGGTACGGCAGTGGTCGTACGACCACATCGAGCCGTACCGCACCGCCCTCGCCTCCTGGCTCACCGCCGACGCCCACCTGGTCGACACCAGCGCCCTCACCCCGTACGAGACGGCCGTCCGGATCGCCGAGGCGGTCGGATCCGGCACCGTGCCCGTCTGCGACATCGTGCAGACCCCCGAGCCGACCGCCGAGACCGTCGCCGCCGGCGTTCTCCTCTTCGACGAGCGGGACCGGGTGCTGCTCGTCGACCCCACCTACAAGGCCGGCTGGGAGTTCCCCGGCGGCGTCGTCGAGCCCGGCGAGGCTCCCGCGCGCGCGGGCATGCGCGAGGTCGCCGAGGAGACCGGGATCGAGCTGGACGACGTACCACGTCTGCTGGTCGTCGACTGGGAACAGCCCGCGCCACCCGGATACGGCGGTCTGCGCCTCCTCTTCGACGGCGGCCGGCTCGACTCGGCCGAGGCCGGACGCTTGCTGCTGCCCGGGCCCGAACTGCGCGCATGGCGCTTCGCCGACGAGGAGGAGGCCGCCGACCTGCTGCCTCCCGTCCGTTACGAGCGGCTGCGCTGGGCGCTGCGGGCGCGGGAACGCGGGGCGGCGCTGTACCTGGAGGCCGGGATTCCGGTGGGTTAGGCGCTCTCCAGTCTCAGTTCGTCCGTCGGATACGGCGTCGTCCTGCTCTCCCGCTGGAACCGGCGGTCGAAGTCGCCCATGAGCGAGGCCACGCGCGCGTGGCGGACGAGGATGCTCGCGGCGGCCCGGGGGATGCCCCTGGGCCGCATGCCCTCGGCGCACGCTTCGATGAACGACCGGCGGTCGTCGGGGCCGTAGCCGTGCAGTGCGACGGTGAGCCAGTTGACCAGATAGCTCGCCGTGTAGGCGCGGTCGTAATGGCGGTGCCTCGCGAAGAAGTCGCGTTCGTGTGGGGCCAGTTGAAAGCGGGCGGAGAGGGAGAGGCCGTAGTCGGCGAGGTAGAGCTGCCGGCCGTCGGTGAGGATGTTCTTGAAGTGGGCGTCGAAATGCAGGAGTTCGCGCGCGTGGAGGAAGTCGGTGACGGACCGCAGGCCCCGCTCCACCAGGGAGCAGGCGCGGTCGGCGTGGCTGGTGCGCAACTGGACGTCCAACCAGTCGTGCAGGGTGTACGGCACGTACTCCAGGAAGAGGGTCAGGCTCGCGGACGCCGTCCGCAGCCCTTCGAGGCGCTCGCGCACCCCCGGACCCCAGTACGCCACCGTCCGCTCCACATCGGCCAGTTCGGCCGGCAGCGGCTGGGGTGAGTCGGGCAGCACCCGCCAGTGGTGCAGCAGCGGAAAGCCCGTGTACCGGCCGGACAGCACCCAGTCGGTCGTCATCGTGTGGACCGCGAGCTCACGCCACGCCCCGAAGCCCGGCGCGCCGATCGTTCCGATGCCGTAGTGGCAGTAGGTCGGCACGCCGAAGACGTTCGCCGTGGACCGCACATGGTCCGGGTGCCGCTCGATGTCGGTGAGCGGCACCCGTTTCACGAACACCGGCCGGCCGGCGGCCTCGACGAGCGTGGCCCGCCCGCCGATTCCGGTGCCCAGCGGCCGCCCCGCCGCCACGAGCCCGGCGAGGTCGTGGTCGTCGAGACGGGCCAGGGACATACCGATGTCGGAATGTGCGGTCAGGCGGTTCACATCGCCGCGTAGTTGCGCAGGAACAGGGCCTCGGCCACCGACAGGCGCTCCAACTCCTCGGGCGAGACGCTCTCGTTGACCGCGTGGATCTGCGCCTCGGGCTCGCTCAGCCCGATCAGCAGGATCTCCGCGCCCGGGTAGAGGGCGGCGAGGGTGTTGCAGAGCGGGATGGAGCCGCCCTGACCCGCGTACTGCATCTCCTGACCCGGGTACGCCACCGACATCGCCTCGGCCATCGCCGTGTACGCCGGGCTCGTCGGGTCGGCGCTGAAGGGCTGGCCCTGGCCGACCTGCTCGGTGCGCACCCGCGCCCCCCACGGCGTACGCGTCTCCAGGTGGGCCTGGAGCAGCTTCGTCGCCTCGGCGGCGTCCGTACCCGGCGGCACCCGCAGGCTCACCAGCGCCCGGGCGCCCGCCTGCACGGACGGGGTGGCGCCGACGACCGGCGGGCAGTCGATGCCGAGGACCGTCACGGCCGGACGCGCCCAGATACGGTCCGCGACCGTGCCGGAACCGATCAGCTCCACTCCGTCCAGCACCTTGGCGTCCTGCCGGAACTGCTCCTCGTCGTGCTGAAGACCGTCCCACGCCGTCTCGGGGGCCAGCCCGTCGACCGTCGTCGAACCGTCCTCGGCGCGCAGCGAGTCCAGTACGCGGATCAGCGCGGCCAGCGCGTCCGGCGCCGCGCCGCCGAACTGGCCGGAGTGCAGGTTGCCCGCGAGGGTGTCGACCTGGACACGGACCAGGGTCATGCCGCGCAGGGTGGTCGTCACCGTCGGCAGGCCGACGCGGAAGTTGCCCGCGTCGCCGATCACGATGGTGTCGGCCTCAAGCAGCTCCGGGTGGGCCTCGGCGTAACGCTCCAGACCGCCCGTGCCCATCTCCTCCGAGCCCTCGGCGATCACCTTGACGTGCACCGGCACACCGCCGTTCGCCTTCAGCGCGCGCAGCGCGAGCAGGTGCATGATCACGCCGCCCTTGCAGTCGGCTGCACCGCGCCCGTACCAGCGGCCGTCCCGCTCGGTCAGCTCGAACGGCGGAGTCGTCCAGGCGTTCTCGTCCAGCGGCGGCTGCACGTCGTAGTGCGCGTACAGCAGGACCGTCCTCGCGCCCTCGGGGCCGGGCAGGTAGCCGTACACCGACTGGGTGCCGTCCGGCGTGTCGAGCAGCGCCACGTCCTGGAAACCCTCGGCGGTCAGCGCGTCCGCGACCCAGCGGGCCGCGCCCTCGCTCTCGCTCCTGGGGAACTGGTCGAAGTCCGCCACCGACTTGAACGCCACCAGTTCGGTGAGCTCCGCCTTCGCCCGGGGCATCAGCGAGGCGACGGTCTCGGCGACCGGATTCGACGACATGGGCACGCTCCTTGTAGGTGCGACGTTGTACGTGTGGGTGGAGAGATCCTCCCACAGTGGCCTGCGGCGATGGCGGTCGTAGGATGCACAAGGCAGCAGCGGCAAGCGGCTTGATCGGAGCGGCAGACCATCGTGACCAGCGAGAACTCTTCGGCGGACGACGCGCAGCAGGTGTGGGACGTCGTCGTGGTGGGCGCGGGACCCGCGGGGGCCTCGGCCGCCTATGCGGCGGCTGTGGCCGGGCGGCGTGTGCTGTTGCTGGAGAAGGCGGAGCTGCCCCGTTACAAAACGTGCGGCGGCGGCATCATCGGTCCCTCGCGCGACGCCCTGCCACCGGGCTTCGAACTGCCCTTCAGGGACCGGGTGCACGCGGTGACGTTCTCGCACAACGGCCGCTTCACCCGCACCCGCCGCTCCAAGCAGATGCTGTTCGGGCTGATCAACCGGCCCGAGTTCGACCAGCAGCTCGTCGAGCACGCCCAGAAGGCGGGCGCCGAGTTGCGTACGGGCGTCACCGTCCAGCGCGTCGAGCAGCACGGCTCGGCGGTCCCGGACCGGCGCACGGTCGCCGTCGTCCTCCAGGGCGGCGAGACGGTACTGGCGCATGCCGTGGTCGGTGCGGACGGCAGCGCCAGCCGCATAGGAGCACATGTCGGGGTGAAGCTCGACCAGGTCGATCTCGGCCTGGAGGCGGAGATCCCGGTGCCCGACACGGTCGCGGAGGACTGGCAGGGGCGGGTGCTCATCGACTGGGGGCCGATGCCGGGCAGTTACGGCTGGGTGTTCCCCAAGGGCGACACCCTCACGGTCGGGGTCATCTCCGCGCGCGGTGAAGGCGCCGCCACCAAGCGGTACTTGGAGGACTTCATCGCCCGGCTCGGCCTCGCCGGCTTCGAACCGAGCATCTCCTCCGGGCACTTGACCCGCTGCCGCGCCGATGACTCGCCCCTGTCGCGGGGGCGGGTGCTGGTGTGCGGGGACGCGGCGGGTCTCCTTGAGCCGTGGACCCGCGAGGGGATCTCGTTCGCGCTGCGTTCGGGGCGGCTCGCGGGGGAGTGGGCGGTGCGGATCGCCGAGGCGCACGACGCCGTGGACACCCGGCGCCAGGCCCTGAACTACGCCTTCGCGATCAAGGCGGGGCTGGGCGTGGAGATGAGTGTCGGCCGGCGGCTGCTGCTGGCGTTCGAGCGTCGCCCGGGGCTGTTCCACGCCGCCCTGACCGGGTTCCGGCCGGCCTGGCGGGCGTTCATGGAGATCACCCGCGGGTCGACGTCGCTCGGGGAGATGGTGCGGGGGCGTCCGATGGCGCAGCGGGCGCTGGCGGCGCTGGACCGGCGGATCGGTCTTCCGACGCCGGCCGAGCCGACCGCGCCGGCCGCTCCCGCCGACGGCGAGCCGGGCTCCTGACGTAGGGGGCCGCCGGTGAGGTACGGGGTCCGCCGGTGGGGTGGGCGCCGTGTCGGTGAGGTGGGTGCCGCGCCGATGAGTGGCGGGCGTCGGCCGGGGGCGGCGGGCACGCGTGGTGCCGGCGATGGCACATGGCGTCGGCGGTGAAGCGTCGTGTCAGCGCTGAAGCGGGACGTTGGCCTGTTGTGCCTGGCGTCGGCCGGGGAGTGCGTGGCGTCTGCCTCGGCGCGTGGCGGCGGTCGTAGGAAATGCGTCAGCGGCGGAGTGCGGTCCTGGCCGTCTGAGGGCGCTCGCCCGGTGGCTGGTGTCGAAGATGCCGGATGCCGGATGCCGGACGCCGCAGCCCGGCCGGTGGGCGTCGTCGCCGTGGCGCTGGTGACTCGTCCCCGGCTTCTCGGCCTGTCGTAGCGCGGGCGTCGGCCCGTTGCGTGTGTGTGCGGGGGACGTCGGTCTGTAGCGCGCGGCGTCGGCCCTTCGTGCCGGGCATCCGCCTGTGTGGTGCGTGGGCGTCGGCCTGTGGTGCGTACGCGTCCGCCGTGGAGGGTGCCGGCACCGGCGGAGCGTGATGGCGGTCGTGGTGAGCGGGGTCAGTTCGTGATCGTGATGCGGAAGACCGGGTGGTCCGGGGCGATGCGGCGCAGGTCGGCGTCGGGGGAGTCGGGGCCGACTCCGTCGAAGAAGACGCCGACCTCGGCCTTCCAGCGCTTGAGGTAGGCGCGCAGCAGCGGCACCTTGTCGTCGTCGGCGACCTCGACGGCGGTGAACACGTCGACGTTCTTGCCGAGGTGCAGCTCTCCGCCGGCGGCGGCGCGCATGTTGTGCGTCCACTGGACGTGACCGCGCGGGGCGAGGAGGTACTGCTGTCCGTCGACGGCCAGCAGGTTCACGGGGGTGGTCCGCCATTCGCCGCTCTTGCGGCCGCGGACGGCGAGCACCCGGGAGCCCCAGACGCTCAGACCGCGGCGGGTCAGCCAGGCCACGAGGCGGTTGAAGACGTTGACGGTGAACCAGCCGGGCTTCTTGACGTGCGTGGACGCGGCCATGAGGTCCCCCAGAGGGTCTGAGTGGAGCGCCGCTCTCTTTTGTGAGCGATGCTCTCGCTTGGCCTTCAGTCTGCACCGGATCGGTGCTCCAAAGCAAGAGCAGTGCTCTCGATTTATATCGGCGCTCTCGTTTGTGTGCACTGCTCTCCTTTCATGGGACACTGGCTCTCATGAGCACCGCAGACGACAGCACCCCCCGCGGCGCCCGAGCGCGCGCCCGTATCGAAGTCACCGCGGCCATCAAGGACGAGGCGCGCAGACAGCTCGCGGTCGACGGCGCCGCCAAGCTCTCGCTGCGCGCCGTGGCACGTGAGCTCGGCATGGTCTCCTCCGCGCTCTACCGCTACTTCCCCAGCCGCGACGACCTGCTCACCGCGCTCATCATCGACGCCTACAACTCCCTCGGCGAGAGCGCCGAAGCCGCGCACCACAAAGCCGCCGGCGCCGCGCCCGCACAGCGCTGGGTCGCGGTCTGCGAGGCGGTCCGCGACTGGGCTCTGGGCAATCCGCACGAGTACGCGCTGATCTACGGTTCCCCGGTGCCCGGATACAGCGCTCCCCAGGCGACCGTCCCGGCCGCCTCCCGGGTCGGGCTGCTCCTCATCGGCCTCACCCGCGAGGCGTATCAGGGCCGCGGCCTCGCCAAGCCCCGGCTGCCCGCCGAACTGCGCCCCGAGGCCGAGCGTATGACCGCCGACCTCGCCCCCGACCTCCCCCCGGAGACGGTCACGGCGCTCGTGGCGGCCTGGGCCCAGCTGTACGGGCTGATCGGGTTCGAGCTGTTCGGGCAGTTCAACCGGGTGGTCGAGGACCGGGCGACGTTCTTCCGGCACGCGGTGGGAGAACTGGCCCACGGGGTCGGGCTGGTGTACGGGGGATAGGGGACGCCCGGGCTCGGCCGGTGCGCGCATCCGAGAGGGCGGGGCCCCGTGGACGTACTTCGCGGAGCGGGGCGCGTACGTCGTGGTCGGGCCCTCGTACTTCCCCGGGAGTACCCGTGATGACCTCGCCCGGCTGACGCCCCGCGCCGCCGGTGGCGTCTAGCGTGGCGGACATGGACGAGCAGCGCGTGCGCGGAGGCGGTCCGCCGCTGTGGTGGCGGCACGGGCCGCCGTGGTGGAACCGGTGGGGCGACGAGGGCGGCGCCTCCCGGTTGCCCTGGCCCTCCACCGTGCTGATCACGGCCTTCGTGCTCGGTGGGTCCCGTTTCGCGGCCCAGCAACAGATGCACGACCGGGCGCCGCTCGACACCTTCGCGCGTGTGCTGCTCGTCCTCGCGGCCGGGCTGCTGCTGTGGCGGCACCGGTACCCGGTGGTCGTCGTGTTCGGCACGGCGGCCGCCACGATGCTCTATCTCGGTGCCGGATATCCCTATGGACCCGTCTTCGTGGCCGTCGCCGTGGCCTGCTTCAGCGCCGTCGTGGCCGGACACCGTACGGCCGCCTGGACCGCGCTCGGCGGGCTCTGGGTCGGACATCTGCTGGTGGCCCACTGGCTCTACCCGTGGCTGCCGCCGTCCGGGGACGCGGCCGCCTCCTGGGGGTCGCAGGGCGTGGTCGCGGCGTGGGCCGTCGCGATCGTGGCCCTGGCGGAGCTGGTCCGGACCCGGCGGGAGCAGTGGGCGCGGGAGCGGGCCGAGCGGGCCCAGGCGGCGCGGCGGCGGGCCGACGAGGAGCGGCTGCGGATCGCCCGTGAACTGCACGACGTCCTCGCCCACAGCATCTCCGTGATCAATGTGCAGGCAGGTGTGGGCCTCGCCCTCCTGGACAGCGACCCCGAACAGGCCCGCACCGCGCTCACCACCATCAAGGCCGCCAGCAAGGAGGCGCTCGGGGAGGTTCGCCAGGTCCTCGACACCCTGCGCGCCCCCGGAGACGTGCCCCGCGCTCCCGCTCCCGGCCTCGGCCGCCTGCCCGAGCTGGTGGAGCAGGCCGCGCGCACCGGTCTGACCGTGGCGGTCGAGGGCGAGGCGCCCAGGCTGCCGCCCGGCACGGATCTCGCCGCGTTCCGCATCGTCCAGGAGGCCCTGACCAACGTCGTACGGCACTCGGGATCGCGGCACGCGCGCGTGCGCCTCGATTCCAGGGGCGGTACGGCGCTGCGACTGCGCATCGACGACGACGGTCCCGCGACCGGCGCCGACGCGGGCGGCAGCGGCAACGGGCTGGCCGGAATGCGGGAGCGGGCCGCCGCGCTGGGTGGCACGATCGAGGCGGGACCGCGGCCCGACGGGGGCTTCCGGGTGCTTGCCGTACTGCCGTTGCAGGTCAACGCCAAGGAGGATGACCGGTGATCCGCGTACTGCTCGCCGACGACCAGTCATTGGTACGGGCCGGCTTCCGCGCGCTGCTCGACGCGCAGCCGGACATCGAGGTGGCCGGGGAGGCGTCCGACGGCGCGGAGGCGCTGCGCATGGTCCGCGAACTCCGCCCCGACGTCGTCCTGATGGACATCCGCATGCCGGTGCTCGACGGGCTCGCCGCGACCCGTGGGATCACCGGTGACGGCGAGCTGGCGGAGGTGAAGGTGGTCATGCTGACGACCTTCGAACTCGACGAGTACGTCTTCGAGGCGATCCGGTCGGGCGCCTCCGGTTTTCTGGTCAAGGACACCGAGCCGGAGGAACTCCTGCGCGCCGTACGGGCCGTGGTCGAGGGCGACGCGCTGCTGTCGCCGGGGGTGACGCGCCGGCTGATCGGCGAGTTCGCGGCCCGTTCCAAGGAGCCCGCGGCCGCGGGCGCCCTCGCGGGGCTCACGGAACGGGAGCGCGAGGTGATGGCCCTGGTCGGCATCGGGCTGTCCAACGAGGAGATCGCCCGCCGGCTGGTGGTCAGCCCGCTCACCGCGAAGACCCACGTCAGCCGCACGATGGTGAAGCTGGGCGCCCGTGACCGGGCCCAACTCGTGGTGCTGGCCTATGAGTCGGGGTTGGTGCGGCCGGGCTGGCTGGGCTGAGCGGCGTCGCGGCGGAAGCGGAGCAGCACGCTGATGACCCGGGCGGCGAACAGCACGGGGGCGATCCAGAGCCCGACGCGGATCAGCACCTTCTCCAGCGTGTCCGGCAGATCGAAGAGCAGCGCCGGCCCCGCGACCGCCCCGAACACGACGGCCGCCGCGAACGCCGCGCTGAACAGCGCGTATCCGATCTCGACGGTGATCGCGTCCCGCCTGGCCTGATCCGGTCGTCCCCCGTGTGTGGTCATACGACGAGTCTCACAGCCGGGTGCCCGGCGGAGCAAGCAGGCTCCGCCGGGCACCGGACAGGCCCTAGTCGCGTACGACGACGCGCTCCGCCTTCTCCTGGGAGGTGGACTTGGCGACCACCACGGACGGCTCCCGCGGGCGACGGACGCGCAGACCGGTGAGGGAGATCAGCAGGCCCGCGACCGCGATGCCGGTGACGACGACGAGGCCGGGCAGGTAGCCGTCGAGGACGGCCTGCTTCGAGGCGGCCGGGTCCTGCGGGGCGTTGGCGGTCATGACCGCCGTCACCACGGCCAGGAACAGCGCGCCGCCCACCTGTACCGAGGTGTTGAGCAGACCCGACACCATGCCCTGCTCGTGTTCGCCGACTCCGTTGGTGGCCTGGACGTTGAGGGAGGGGAAGGTCAGCGCGAAGGCCGCGCCGACCAGGAGCATGGTCGGCAGGATCACCGCGGCGTAGGCGGGGTCGAGGTCGATGCGCAGGAAGAGCAGATAGCCGACGACCATCAGGGCGAAGCCGACCACGATCAGCCGGGGAGTGCCGACACGGTCGATGACGGTGCCCACCTTCGTCGCGGAGAGCGCCACGAGCGCGCCCGCCGGCAGGAAGGCAAGGGCGGTGTGGAGCGCCGACCAGCCGAGCAGTTGCTGCATGTACAGCGTGACCAGGAACTGGAAGCCGATGTAGCTGCCGAGGAAGGTCAACGCGCCCAGTTGCGCTCGGACTTGGGGGCCGGAGCGCAGCACGCCGAGCCGAATGAGCGGGCTGGGGCTGCGCCGTTCGACGACCACGAAGGCGGTGAGGAGGGCGGCGACCGCGAGGAAGGAAAGGACGGTCCGGGCGGAGCCCCAGCCGACTTCGGCCGCTTCCACAACCGTGAAGACCAGCAGCAGCATCGAGGCGGTCCCGAGAACGGCGCCCGGGATGTCGTAGCCGCCGCTGTTCTTCTCGTGCGCGGTGCGCGGCAGCAGCTTGATGCCGACGGCGAGGGCGATGAGCGCGACGGGGGCGGGCAGCAGCATCGTGTACCGCCAACTGGCCTCCGTCAGCAGGCCGGAGAAGACGAGGCCCATCGAGTAGCCGGTGGCGCCGCAGGTGGTGTAGATCGACAGGGCGCGGTTGCGCAGCGGGCCCTCGGCGAAGGTCGTGGTGATGATGGAGAGGCCGGCGGGTGCGGTGAACGCGGCACTCAGGCCCTTGACGAAACGGCTGGCGATCAGCAGCGGCCCGGAGTCGACGAGTCCGCCGAGCAGCGAGGCGAGGGCGAAGACGGCGAGGGCGGCCAGGAAGACCTGGCGGCGGCCCAACAGGTCGGCGGCGCGCCCGCCGAGCAGCAGCAGCCCGCCGTAGCCCAGGATGTAGCCGCTGACGATCCATTGCAGGGTCGAGGTGGACAGGCCGAGTTCGGCACCGATGGACGGCAGGGCGACGCCGACCATCGACACGTCCAGCGCGTCCAGGAACATCGCGGCGCAGAGCACCAGCAGGGTGCCCCACAGCCGGGGGGTCCAACGCCCTTCGGGCGTAGGGGTGGTGAGCGGAGAGGTCATGCCGGAGACACTACATGCGCATGCATCGAATGCAAGCGCATTTAATTACGGTGCAATAATTCTTGTTCTCTGCTACGGTGCGCCCATGGCGGCGAAGAAGGCCGAGCAGGCGCTCGCGGAGCAGTGGCGGGACATCCTGGCGCTGCATGCGCGCACCCAGTGCGAACTCGACCGCGCACTCCATCAACACGGCCTGTGCGCAAGCGACTTCGAGGTCCTCGACGTGCTCGCCGACGGGCGCGCGAAGGACAGCGCCTGCTTCTACCGCGTCCAGGAGATCTCCGACCGCGTCCATCTCAGTCAGAGCGCGCTGTCGCGGCTGATCGCCCGCCTGGAGAAGGACGGGCTCGTCGAGCGCGGTATGTGCGCCGAGGACCGGCGCGGCGTCCGGGTGGGCCTCACGGACAAGGGGCGCACGCTGCACGGCGCGGTGCTGCCGGTGCAGCGTGCGGTGTTGACGCGGATGTTGAACTCGGGCTGAGCCTGGCCTTGTCGGACCCGGGCCGAGCCCGGTCCGGTTGACGGCGGGCGGGGTCTGCCGCCCCGGCTCAGCCGATGGCGGACCGATCGCGCCAGAGGTCGGCGAGCGAGCCGTCACCGCTCACGTCCGGGAACGGCACCCGGTTCCACAGCGACAGGTACAACTCCCCTGCGGGCCCGGCGATCTCACACTCCGCGTCCCCCGCCTCGCCCCGCTCGGCCGCCGGCGGCTCCTGGGTCAGCCGTACGGTCCACACGGCGTCGTCCATATCCGTCGCCCGCACCCGCAGCACCCGGGGCTCCTCGCTGCGCACCCTGCTCCTGGGCCGGGCGTGGAAGCCGCGCAGCAGTTCGTCGACGCCGTCGGCGGCGAACCGGGGGCTGAGCTCGCTCGGCGTACCGCCGCGGGCGCTCTGCGCGTCGAACCGGTGCACGGCCGTCTCGTGCGCCTGCCTGCGCGCCCAGAACGCGAGCGGGGACGGGGCGGGCAGGAAGTGCCAGCAGCGCAGGTCGGAGGGTGCGGCGGTCAGGGTGCGCACGAGGTTCGCGTGCCCCTCCCGGAACCAGGTCACGAGGTCGGCGCCGTCGAGGTCGGGCTCGTCGCCCGGCGGGCGGGGTGTCGGGTACGCCTCGGCGACGAACGCGGTCGCCCAGCGGTGCACCGTGCCGGTGTGCCGTACGAGATCCCGCACCTGCCACTCCGGGCAGGTCGGCACCCTGGCGTCGCTGCCGGCCTCCTCCGCGGCGTCGGCGAGCAGGCGGCCCTCCCGGTCGAGGATCCGGATGAACTCGGCGGTACCCAACGGGGCGTCGTCCGAGAGAGCGTCCGAGGGGGTGTCCATGGAGATGTCCATGGGGGTGAGTCTGCCGTATGGGGTGCGGAGCGTGCTCGAAAGACTGCTCGAAGGACGGGTCGGGACATTTGCGGCATCCTGGATCAAGGCGATGGCCCAGGCGGACTCGGGGTGAGTGCAAGGAGCGAGGCATGCCCGTGGCGGAGTCGGACGTGGCCGTGTTGATCGTCGGGGGCGGGCCGGTCGGGCTCACCGCTCGGGCGCTCCTGGAACGCTGGGTGTGGTTCCGGCTCGTGGGAGCCCTTCGCAACGGGCTCGTTCACGCTGCTCACGACGGATCCCACCCGCTGGCGGCGATACGCCGACGTACGGTGGCCGGTGCGTCTGGAGACCCTGCCCGCCGAACACGACGAG
This sequence comes from Streptomyces sp. NPDC051913, assembly GCF_044593635.1. Classification (NCBI taxonomy): domain Bacteria; kingdom Bacillati; phylum Actinomycetota; class Actinomycetes; order Kitasatosporales; family Streptomycetaceae; genus Streptomyces; species Streptomyces sp. NPDC051913. The sequence goes on from NZ_JBIUCI010000015.1 coordinate 22,219, forward strand.
GTCTGTGAACTGGGTGCAGGAGGCGCCTCTGCCCTCGGGACGCACTCGCCTCGATCACGGGGGCGGGGGAACCCGTCGGCCTGTCCGAGGCGGCCAGTAGCCTCACGCGGTATGGGCATTGAGGTCGATGTAGTCGTGGGGCAACCGGTCGACGACGAGATGGAGCGGGTGCTCGGGCTGGCCGAGGCGGTCGGTGAGCCCGTCACGGTCACGTTCCTGTGGGAAGGGCGGGAGAAGGCGGAACGCGCGATGCTGGTGCCCGCGGCGACGCTCGCGCTCTGGGAGCACTGGGCGCCTGCCGCCTACCCGGGGAGTGACACGGGGGAGGAGCGTCCCGCCGAGACCGCGACGCAGGAGCCTGAACTGGCCCACCCGTTGCAGTGCGGCGCGTTCACGTTGTTCCGGCGCCGCGTGGGAGGGCGTACGGCGGTCGCTCGCCAGGGCGTGGTGGTCGCCGAGCTGCTGGACCCCGAGGAGGCGTACTGGCTCAGGCAACAGGCCGACCGGGTCCGCCACGGCTTCATGGATCCGAGGCAACGGGCGGCGTTCGAGGAGTTCCTGGCCCGGCAGGAGGCTCTTGACGATCAGTAAGGCCCTTCACCGCCACGGGACATGGAGGTGTGCACGGGCGTGACCGCCCACCTCCCGGCCGTTCGAAGGCCGGAGGTGGGCGGTCGGCGCCGGTCATGCCGGGTCGTCGAAGGTGACCACGACCTTCTCGGCGGCGCCCGGGGTGAGGGCGAGTTCGAAGGCGTGGGCGACGTCGGTGAACGGGACGCGGTGGCTGATGAGGCGGGCGAAGCGTTCGTGGTGCTCGACGAGTTCGGGCGTCACCTCGAAGATCTCGGTGGGGTAGCCCTGCGAGGCGATCAGCGTGAGTTCGCTGCGGAGCATGCCGCCGAGGTCGATCGCGTCGGACTTCTTCTGTACGGCGACCATGACCAGCCTGGCGTGCCACTTGGCGTTGTCGACGACGGCCTGGAAGACGGCGGGAGCGCCGGCGGCGTCGATGTAGATGTCGGTGCCGGGGCGGGGCTGGCCGAGGGCGTTGGCGGCCTGGCCGTGGAGTGCGGTGAGACGCTCGGCGATGTCCTCGGTCGCCGAGTTGATGACGGCGTCGGCGCCGACGGCCAGCGCGGTCTCCAGCCGCTCGGGGATGACGTCGGCGACGACCACGTGCTCGACGCCGCGCAGCTTCAGCCAGATCGTCGCGCCCAGCCCGATGGGCCCGGCACCGAAGACCACCACCTTGTCGGCGGGCCGGGCCTCGGAGCGGTTGACGCAGTGCCGGGCCACCGCCATCGGCTCGTTGAGGGAGGCGACCTCGAAGGGCACGGTGGCGGGGAAGACGGCGACGTTCTTGCCGGTCTCGACACCCTCGATCAGCAGGTACTCGCTCATCGCCCCGTGTGCGCCGCCGCAGCCGATGATGCCCGAGGGCACACCCTGCGGGTTGACGACGACCCGGTCACCGACCGCGACGTCGGTGACCTCGGCGCCCACCTCGACGATCTCGCCGGCCGGCTCGTGGCCCAGCGGGATGGCCCGCATCGACCCGTCGGTGCCGGCGGGCATGCCGCCCAGATGGAGGAAGAAGGTGTCGGTGCCGCAGATGCCGCAGGCGCGGATCCGTACGAGTGCGTCCTTGGGGCCGGGCGCGGGGCGCTCCACGTCCTGGACGTCGACCTTGTCCTTGGCGGTCAGGACGGACTTCATGGTGGCCATGGGCGGGGCTCGCTTTCTGGAGTGCCGGGACCCCTGGAAGTCCCGCGACGGACGTCATCGGGACCTTCTGGCGTCCCGCGACGAATGTCACCGGCCCGGCGGCGGACGGGGGAGTGTCCGGCCGCCGGCCCGGTGACCGCGCCGCACCCCGTCCCCACGGGCTGGGCGCGAGGGGCCGCATCCGCTCAATGCGATCCCGTTACTTGAGTTAGGCAAGCATAGGAATGTTACGTAAGTTAAGCAATTAAATGCGTTGCTTAAGTTAGGCAAGCACCTCTAGGCTGGGGGCATGCCCGCAGAGCCGCCCGCCGCAGCGCCCGCGTCCGCCACGCTGACCGAGATCGAGCGCGTGCTGACCCGCGTCGCCTATCTGGTCGGCCGGTCCCGGCGACACGAGCGGCTGATGGCGGTGACCGGCCTGCGCCTCGACCGGGCGGCCGTGGCGATCCTGCGGCACATCGCCGAGAGCGAGCCGATGCGCCCCGGCGTGCTGGCCGTGCGGCTCTCCGTGGAGGCCTCCCATGTCACCCGCCAACTCCGGCAGTTGGAGCGGGGAGGGTATGTGATCCGGGTCGCCGACCCCGACGACCGGCGCGCCCAGCGCGTCCGGATCACCGACGAGGGACTCGCCGCGGTCGCCCGTGTACGCGAGGTCGGCCGCCGCACGCTCGAAGTGGCCCTGGCCGACTGGTCCGACGACGACCTGCGCCGGCTGGCCGCGCTGTTCCACCGGCTCGTCGACGACTTCGTCGGCCATGCCGAGGTCCGTGTCGATCCCACGCCCTCCGCCTGACCGCGCCGGCGTCCAGGCATCCGCCCCCCACGATTGGTCATGCCATGTACGCGGATCTCATGGAGAAACCGTCGCCGCACCGCGGCAGCGGACAGCATGTCCTGGTCGTCGCCGACGACCCCGGCGACACCGAACTGCTCACCACCACCCTGGAGTTGGCCGGCTACCAGGTAGGCACCGCGGGCAGTGGTACCGAGGGCATGGCCCGCCTCACCAGGCAGCGGTTCGACCTGGTGGTCCTGGACGCCGCGCTGCCGGACCTCAGACACCTCGCCCGGGGCCGCCGTATCGCCCCCGCCGACCGTCCTCCGCTCCTCTACCTCGCCTCCTGCGACTCCCTCCACCGTCTGCTGCCCGAACTCGGCCTGGGCGGGGAGGACTACGTCATCAAACCGGTGCGGGTCGCCGAGGTCCTGGCCAGGGCGCAGGTGCTGCTGCGCCGCCGGGTCCCTGGATCGCACGACGCGATGCGGGGCCACGGCGACCTGGTCCTGGACGACATCACGTGCCGCGCCCGCCGCGGACCCCGGCCGCTCGACCTCACCCCCGCCGAGTACCGGCTGCTGCGCCACCTGCTCGCCAACGCGGGACGGGTGCTGTCGAAGGAGCAGATCAGCCGGCATGTGTGGGGGGAGTTCCGAGGGCACCAGGCGATCGAGAAGCTCGTCTCAAGGCTGCGGCAGAAGGTGGACCTGGAGGAGCCCGCGCTGATCCACACCCGGCGGGGATTCGGTTACTGGCTGGGGAGTTGGACCCTCTGAGGGACGGTCACGCGGCCGTCACTCGGACGGCCGTCACACGGACGGCAGCGCCGTCGGTCGCGCCGTGAGAATCCCGATCGCGTTCGCCCCGACCACCGCCGCGATGCCCGCCCACTCGGGCCACCCCAGCCCTTCCCCGAGGATCACCCACCCGACCACGGCCGCCAGGACCGGGTTGACGCTCATGAACAGCCCGAACACCGGAGCCGGCACCCGCCGCAGGGTGAACAGGTCGGCGAGGTAGGGGACCGCCGAGGACAGGAGACCGGCGGCCACCGCGCACCCCGCCGCCCCCGGGGTGGGCGGATGGCGCACGGCGACCACGATGCCGACCGGCAGGAACATCACGGCCGACACCGCCGCCGCGGCCGCCGGGCCCTGCGCGCCGGGCAGGCGGCCGCCGACCGTGCGGTTGAGCAGGATGTACGACGCCCAGCAGGCCGCGGCGAGCAGACCGAGCCCCATGCCGGGGTAGTCCGTGGAGGGCTGCGGCCGCATCAGCGTCACCACCCCCGCGGTCGCGAGCAGCGCGCAGAACGCGTCCACGCGCCGCCGGGTCGCCGCGAGGGCGATGCCCAGCGGGCCCAGGAATTCCAGGGTCACCGCCAGCCCCAGGCCGACGCGGTCGACGGCCGTGTAGAGCGACAGGTTCATCGTCCCGAACACCACGGCCAGCAGCAGCACCGGCCACCACTGGCGCCAGGTGAACGACCGCAGCCTCGGTCGGCCGACCGCCAACAGCACTGCCGCAGCCACATATTGACGTACCGCCACCACCCCCACGGGGCCGATGACGGGGAAGGCGAGCGAGCCGATCGCGGCACCGACCTGGTTCGACAGACCGCTGCCGGCCATCGTGGCCACCCCGGCGACGGAGACACCCGAGTGCTCCCGGGCGGCGGCGGGCAGGGGAGGGGCTGCGGCGGGGCGGCGTGCGGGGGCTCCTTGCATACGCCGATCGTGGGTTCTCACGCAGCTTGCGCAAAATGCATTGACCGAGGCATCTATACGCTTGAGTCATGGATGTGGAGCTCCGGCAGCTGCGCTGTCTCGTCGCCATCGTCGACGAGGGCACCTTCACCGACGCCGCCCTCGCCCTCGGCGTCTCCCAGGCGGCTGTCTCCCGCACCCTGGCCTCCCTCGAACGATCCCTCGGTGTACGGCTGTTGCGGCGCACCTCGCGCGCGGTCACCCCGACCGGGACCGGCGTACGGGTCGTCGCGCACGCCCGCCGGGTGCTCGCCGAGGTGGACGACCTGGTCCGTGACGCCACCTCGGGCCACGCCCAGCTGCGGATCGGCTACGCCTGGGCGGCGCTCGGCCGGCACACGCTCGACTTCCAGCGCCGCTGGGGGCGCGAGCGTCCGGAGACCGAGCTGCACCTGGTGCGCGTCAACTCGACGACCGCCGGCCTCGCGGAGGGCGCGTGCGATCTGGTCGTCGTACGCCGTGCCCTGGACGACCGGCGGTTCGAGTCGGCCATCGTCGGCCTGGAGCGGCGGCTGTGTGCGATGGCCGCCGATGATCCGCTGGCCCGGCGCAGGTCGGTGCGGATGGCGGATTTCGCGGGGCGGACGCTCCTGGTGGATCGGCGTACCGGCACCACCACCCCGGACCTGTGGCCGCCCGAGGCCCGGCCGGCCACGGAGGAGACGCATGACGTCGACGACTGGCTGAACGTGATCTCCACCGGCCGGTGTGTCGGGATGACGGCCGAGTCCACCGCCAACCAGTACCCGAGGCCCGGGGTCGTCTACCGGCCGGTGCGCGACGGCGAGCCGATCGCCGTGCGGCTCGCCTGGTGGCGCGACGAGCCGCATCCGGCGACGCAGGCGGTGATGGAACTGCTCACCGAGCTGTACCGCGAGGGCTGAACATCCCCGCGCCCGGGTATTCACGTGACCGATGCAAGCAATACGGCAGACAAAATTGTTGACAATCTTGTTTGGCTAGATTTAGGTTCGACAGGCACTCACTCAGGGAGGGCAACGATGCCGAAAGAAGCCCGTCCGAGCACCGGGGAGCAGGCCAAACAGCATGCGCTCGCGCAGCTGCGGCAGGCGATCCTGCACGGCGAGATGGCACCGGCGCAGCGGCTGGTGGAGAACGAGCTCGCCGAGCAGTTCGGTGTGACACGGGCCAGCATCCGGGCCGCGCTCATCGATCTGGAGGCCCAGGGCCTCGTCGAGCGGATCCGCAACCGGGGTTCCCGGGTGCGGGTGGTGACCGTGGAAGAAGCGGTCGCCATCACCGAGTGCCGGATGGTCCTCGAGGGGCTCTGCGCGGCCAAGGCCGCCGTCGCCGCCAGCGACGAGCAGCTCGCCGAGCTGACCGAGCTGGGCACGGCGATGACCAAGGCCGTGGCCGACGGCGAGCCGGTGACCTACTCCGAGCTCAACCAGGAGCTCCACGCCAAGGTCCGGGAGTTCTCCGGCCAGCGAACGGCACTGGACCTGCTGGAGCGGCTCAACGCCCAACTGGTGCGCCACCGGTTCCAGTTGGCGCTGCGGCCCGGGCGTCCCCAGCACTCCCTGAACGAGCACCTGGCGATGATCGAGGCGATCAGGGCCAGGGATCCGCAGGCGGCCGAGGAGGCCGTCCGCGCCCACCTCACCAGCGTGATCGAGGCGCTGCGCGACTGATCGCGACGGACCGGGGCGGGCGCTCACCTGTTACCAAGGGAGATTGCAGCAATGACCCAGGCCAACGCGCCCGCCACCCCACGCTCCACCCTCGTGGTCACCGCGCACGCCGGTGACTTCGTGTGGCGGGCCGGCGGGGCCATCGCCCTCGCGGCCTCGCGCGGCGAGCAGGTCACCATCGCCTGTCTGACCTTCGGTGAGCGCGGCGAGTCCGCCAAGGCATGGCGCGAGGGGAAGAAGCTCGAGGAGATCAAGGCGATACGCCGGGACGAGGCCGAGCGCGCCGCCGCCACCCTGGGCGCCGAGGTCCGCTTCTTCGACGCCGGCGACTACCCGCTGCTGGTCACCCCCGAGCTGACCGACCAGCTCGTGGAGGTGTACCGCGACACCCAGCCCGACGTCGTGCTCACCCACCCCGTCGAGGACCCGTACAACGGCGACCACCCCGCCGCCAACCGCATGGCCCTGGAGGCCCGGGTCCTCGCCCAGGCCATCGGCTACCCCGGCCCCGGCGAGATCATCGGCGCCCCGCCGGTGTTCTTCTTCGAGCCGCACCAGCCCGAGATGAGCGGCTTCAAGCCCGAGGTCCTCCTCGACATCACCGAGGTGTGGGACACCAAGCGCAAGGCCATGGAGTGCCTCGGCGCCCAGCAGCATCTGTGGGACTACTACACCGACCTCGCCGTCCGCCGGGGCGTCCAGCTCAAGCGCAACGCGGGGCCGAACCTGGGCCTCGCGCACAAGACCATGGCCGAGGCGTACATGCGCCCCTACCCGCAGATCGCGAAGGAGCTGGCATGAGCGGCGTGATCGTCACCGACCCGCCGAAGGCGGAGCTGAAGGACGTCGACGCGCTGGCCGGCTACGGAGTGGCGACGGTGAGCGAGGCGATGGGCCGAACGGGCCTGCTGGGCCCGGCGATTCGCCCCGTGCAGCAGGGCGTACGGGTCGCGGGCACGGCGGTGACCGTGCTCAGCTGGCCCGGCGACAACCTCATGATCCACGCCGCCGTCGAGCAGTGCGGCGAGGGTGACATCCTGGTCGTCACGACCACCTCCCCGTGCACGGACGGCCTGTTCGGCGAGCTGTTCGCGACCGCACTTCAGCAGCGCGGCGTTCGTGGCGTCGTGATGAACACCGGCATCCGCGACACCCAGGAGCTGCGCGACATGGGCTTCGCCGCCTGGTCGCGCGCCGTCTCCTCGCAGGGCACCGTCAAGGCCACCGGCGGCTCGGTCAACGTACCGATCGCCGTCGACGGCCAGATGATCCGCCCGGGCGACGCGATCCTCGCCGACGACGACGGTGTCGTGGTGGTCCCGCGCGAGCGCGTCCGCGAGACGGTCGAGCGGTCCGAGGCCCGCGAGGCCAAGGAGGCCGCCACCCGGGCCGCGTTCCTGGAAGGGCAACTCGGCCTGGACCGCTACGGATTGCGGGAGACCCTCAAGCGGCTCGGTGTCGAGTACCGCACGTACGAGGAGTACCAAGGAGAGCGGCCGTGACCTCCGTGCCCGAGGAGGTGCCCTGTCTGCTGATGCGCGGCGGCACCTCCAAGGGCGCCTACTTCCTGGCCGACGACCTCCCCGGCGACCCCGCCGTCCGTGACGAGCTGCTCCTGCGCATCATGGGCAGCCCCGACGAACGGCAGATCGACGGCCTCGGTGGGGCGCACCCGCTCACCAGCAAGGTGGCGGTCGTCTCACCCTCGTCCGCACCGGACGCCGACGTCGACTACCTCTTCCTGCAAGTAGCCGTGGACCGGCCCGAGGTGAGCGACCGTCAGAACTGCGGGAACATCCTGGCCGGCGTCGGCCCGTTCGCCGTCGAGCGCGGACTGGTCCCGGCGGGGGAGGAGCGCACCTCCGTCCGTATCCGCATGGTCAACTCCGGTGACCGCGCCACCGCGAGCTTCCCCACACCGGGCGGCCGGGTCGACTACACCGGCGAGGCACGGATCTCCGGGGTGCCCGGCACAGCCGCCGCGGTGGTCATCCAATTCCCGCCGGGGGAAGGGGCGTTGCTGCCCACCGGCAACGCCCGTGACGTCATCGCCGGGGTCCCGGTCACCTGTGTGGACAACGGCATGCCGACCGTGCTGATCGCCGCCACCGAACTGAAGGTGACCGGGTACGAGACGCCCAAGGACCTGGAGGAGGATCTGACGCTCGCCGACCGGCTGCGGGAGATCCGCCTGGCGGCCGGACGGCTGATGGGACTCGGTGACGTGTCGGACACGACCGTCCCCAAGCTCACCCTGCTCGCCCGGCCCCGCGACGGCGGCGCGGTCTGCACCCGCACCTTCATCCCCGTCCGCTGCCACACCTCGATCGGGGTGCTCGGCGCCGCCAGTGTGGCCGCCGGGCTGCGGATCGCCGGCGGGGTGGGTGAGGAGCTTGCGGAGCTTTCTGGCGAAAGTGACCGAATTCGCATAGAGCACCCCACCGGATTCCTGGATATCGAAAGTAGCCTCGGCACCACGTCCGACGGCCTGCCCTCCGCCCGCCGCACCGCCGTGGTGCGCACGGCCCGCAAGATCTTCGACGGCACCGTCTTCCCCCGGGCCGCCGCACGACCCCAAGGAGGTCACCGATGACTCCGCCCCTCGGCGACATCGCGCACATCGGCCACGCCCAGCTGTTCACCCCCGACCTGGACGCCAGTGTCGCCTTCTTCACCGACTATCTGGGCCTCACGGTCAACGGCCAGGACGGTGACACGGTCCATCTGCGGACCTTCGACGACTACGAGCATCACAGCCTCGTCCTCACCGCCCGCGAGCAGCCCGGCCTCGGCCGGCTCGCCCTGCGCACCTCCAGCGAGGAGGCCCTCCACCGCCGTGTGAAGGCGAACGAGGAGGCGGGTGGCACCGGGGTCTGGGTGGAGGACGAACCCGGCCTCGGGAAGCTCTACGTCACCACCGACCCGGACGGGCATGAACACGCCCTCTACTGGGAGAGTGAGCACTACCGCGCACCCGAGGAGCTCAGGCCCGCGCTGAAGAACCAGCCGCAGGCCAAGCCCAACCGGGGCGTGGGTGTACGGCGCCTCGACCACATCAACTTCCTCGCCGCCGACGTGCTCGCCAACGCCGAGTTCCAGCAGAACGTCCTCGGCGCCCGGCCCACCGAGCAGATCCGGCTCGACAGCGGGAAGATCGCGGCGCGCTGGCTGACGTACACGAACAAGTCGTACGACGTCGTCTACACCTCGGACTGGACCGGTAGCGAGGGGCGGCTGCACCACATCGCCTTCGCGACCGACACCCGCGAGGACATCCTGCGCGCGGCCGATCTCGCCATCGACAGCGGGGTGTTCATCGAGACCGGGCCGCACAAGCACGCCATCCAGCAGACGTTCTTCCTCTACGTCTACGAGCCGGGCGGCAACCGGATCGAGCTGTGCAACCCGCTCACGCGGCTGGTGCTCGCGCCCGACTGGCCGCTGATCACCTGGACCGAGGAGGAGCGGAAGAAGGGGCAGGCCTGGGGCCTGAAGACCATCGAGTCGTTCCATACGCACGGGACACCGCCGGTCGCCTGAGCTGGGCAAAAGGGCGTCCGCCAAGGGTCGTCAGCGATTGTCGATGAGATTGTTGACAAAAACGTTGACTCTTGGCGGGTCGCTCCTTAGCGTCTAGCGCACCAAGTACGAGAGGTAACCAACGATGTCTTCCTCCCCCTCCCTCGTCGCATCCGCTCGCGGCGCGAGACTGGCCAAGCTGGTCGTCGGACTGTGCTGGCTGGCCGTTCTCTTCGACGGCCTCGACATGTTCATCTACGGCTCCGTGCTGCCGCACCTGCTCGCCACCAAGACCTTCGGCCTCACCGCCGACCAGGCCGGCGACCTCGGCTCCTACGCCACCTTCGGCATGCTGGTCGGCGCGCTGACCGCGGGCACCGTCGCCGACCGGATCGGCCGCAAGAAGCTGATGGTCGTCTGCGTGACCCTCTTCTCGCTCGCCTCCGGGCTGTGCGCGGTCTCCGGCAGCGTCGAGGTCTTCGGCCTCGGCCGCACCCTCGCCGGCGTCGGCCTCGGCGGTCTGCTGCCCACCGCGATCAGCATGGTCTCGGACTACGCCCCGCGCGGCCGCGGCGCCATCGTCATCGGCGTCCTGATGACCGCCCATCACGCGGGCGGCATCCTCTCCGCCTACGTCGCCAAGTGGCTCATCGACCCCGTCGGCTGGCGTGCGGCGTTCTGGGTCTGCGTGCTGCCGCTGCTGTTCGCGCCGGTGCTCGCCAAGATGCTGCCCGAGTCGCTGAGCTTCCTGGTCGCCAAGGGCCGCACCGAGGAGGCCGCGGCCCTGGCCGAGAAGTACGACGTCGAACTGCCCGCCGCGGCCGGCAAGAAGTCCGCGGCCGACCGCTGGGACGCGCTGGTCGGCCTGTTCCGCGGCGGCGAGTGGCTCCAGACCCTGCTGTACTGGTTCGCCTCCTTCGGCGGTCTGCTCCTGGTCTACGGCGTCGCCACCTGGCTGCCGACCCTGATGCGCACCGAGGGCTACGCGCTCGCCGACGCCCTGACCTTCGTGGTCGTCTTCAACATCGGCGGCATCGTGGGCATGCTGGTCGCCGGACGGGCCGCCGACCAGTTCGGTGCCCCGCGCATCTCGGCCCTGTGGTTCGCGCTGACCGCGGTGGGTGTCTTCCTGCTCGGCACCCACATGAACCAGACCCTGACCATGGTCGTCGTCTTCCTCACCGGCGTCTTCCTCAACAGCGCCCAGACGATGATCTACGCGACGGTCTCGATCCGCTCCCACCCCGCCAACCGCGCCACCGCCGTGGGCTGGACGTCCGGAATGGGCCGCTTCGGTGCCGTCTTCGGCCCCTGGCTCGGCGGCCAGCTGCTCGCGGGCGGCCACGGCGACTGGGGCTTCACCGCGTTCGCCATCACCGGCGTCTGGTCGATGTGCTTCATCGGCTTCGCCGCGCTGCGCACCGCCAAGCAGGGCGTGCCGACAGGCAGCGAGCAGGAGCTGGTCGGCTCACACTGACCTGAGTCACCACAGGGGGAGCAGGCCGAAGCCGGCCACCGCGGAGTCAGGGGCGGTGGCCGGCTTCCTGTGTGAGGCCGGGCGCGGCGATGTCGATGGGTCCTGAGAAGGCCCCGGCGGCTGTCTGGAGTGCGGCTTCGGCATCCGTGCCGGGCCAGAGGTGAGTGAGCAAAAGGCGTCCGGCGCCGGCCTGTCGGGCGTACTCGCCCGCGAGGCGCGCGGTGAGCAGGTACGGCGCGTCGGCGTCCGGGACCTTGTCCACGTACGTCGCCTCGGACAGGAACAGGTCAGCCCCCGCCGCCAGACGCGGGATGTCGGGGCTGGGGCCGGTGTCGCCGGTGTAGGCCAGCACGGCGTGCGGGGTGGCGAGCCGGATACCCGCGTTGGGCACGAAATGCGGCAGGAGCCATGTGTCGGCCGTGAACGGGCCGATGGTCAGCGGGTCGCCGGGCCGGAACTCGTGGAGGTCGTACGCCGTCGCCAGCATGCCCGGCCGGTCGAGCGCGAGTACGGCGTCCAGCGCCCCGTGCGGGGCGTACACCGGCAGGGCCGGTGGCGGAACGTCACTCAACCCCCGTGCACGCAGCAGGGGGTTGAGATCGGCGCAGTGGTCCGGGTGTCCGTGGCTGACCAACACGGCGTCGACCGCGTCGACTCGGATGTGCCGGAGCAGTCGGGGCAGCGTCGCGTAGCCGGGATCGATCAGCAGGCGGAAACCCTCGTACTCGACGAGATAGCCGCTGCACGCCTGTTCCGCGGTGGGCCAGGCACCGCAACCGCCGAGAACCGTCAATCGCATGCCATGGAAGCCTAGGCCGTGTCTTTCGGATCAGCCCGACTCGGAGCGACGGTGCTGAACCGGTGCGGCCCCGGGATGATCCGAAAGACACGGCCTGGGTGACGTCAGTCCTTGCCCATCTGGTCCTCGGCCGACAGGTGTTCCACCGTCCTGCCCGTCTCGGTGAACGTGCGGGTGACGTGGCCCGAGGAGTACACCCACAGGATGCGCAGCGGGGTGTTCCCGATGTTGCGGAACAGGTGGGGGACGGGGGAGGGGATGTACGTGGTGTCGTACCGCTCCAGCTGCGTGACCTCGCCGTCGACCCACACCTCCGCCTCGCCGTCGAGGATCGTCACGTGCTCGTCGCAGTTGTGCGAGTGCAGCGGCGCCCCGGAGCCGACCGGATAGACGCTCATCCCGCTGGTGATCAGGTTCTCCCCGTCGGCCGACAGCGTGGTGATCAGCGGTGTCGTCACCACGGCCCCGCCCCGGTCGAGCAGGGGTACCGACGCGGCCTTGATGATCGTGGTCATCCGGAGTTCCTCTCCACTGCACGGTGCTGTGTCGACCGACGTTAGGTCGCGCGCGCTCCGACCGGTGCCCTCTGGCGTGCACCTTTACCTTGCATTTCGGGAGGGGTGAGCTTCGCGAACCCGGCTGTACGGTCGGCTCGCATCGCACGGCTTTCGGATCCGTGCCGGAAACGCGCCGGAAAGAAAAGGCAGGTATCGGCCACATGAGGCTCCCCGTTCTCAGCCAAGAGGAAATGGACCAGCGGCAGCAGGAGCTGGCCGCGCGCATCGCCGGCCGCCGAGGTGCCGTCCGTGGGCCGTTCCGCGTCTGGCTGCACAGCCCGGAGATGTGCGAGCGGGCCGAGTCGCTCGGCGCGTTCGCCCGGTTCGACTGCAGCCTGCCCAAGCATCTGCGTGAACTGACGCTGCTGATGGCCGCCCGCAACTGGGACGCCCAGTACTCCTGGAACGCGCATGTCCACCAGGCGATCGAGGCCGGTATCCCGGCGGCGGCGGTGCAGGCCATCGCCGAGAAGCGCGAGGCGGTCCTCGACAGCGAGGCCGACCAGGCCTTCTACCAGTTCTGCCGGGAAATCCTCGAAGAGCACTTCGTCGGCGACGAGACCTTCGCCCGGGCGCTTGAGCACTTCGGCTCCAAGGGGCTGGTCGACGCCATCGGCGCGCTCGGCAACTTCACGATGCTCGGCATGTGTCTGAACACCTTCCAGGTGGACCTCCAGGCCGACAAGGAACCCCCGTTCCCGGACGTCCGCGGATACGGGCGCGTGACCCCCGAGGGTGACCGGCCGTGACAGCGGTACTCCGGGTCCGGGGTGTCACCAAGAGTTTCGGCGGGGCCGCCGCCCTCAAAGGAGTCGACCTCGACCTGTACCCCGGTGAGATCCACGCCCTGATGGGCATGAACGGCGCCGGCAAGTCGACCCTGGTGCAGATCCTCTCCGGCGCCCATCCCGCCGACGGCGGCACGATCGAGGTCGGCGGCGAGCGGCACTTTGCGCTCACCGTCCGCAAGGCGCGCAGGCTGGGCATCGCCTGCGTCCCGCAGCGCCGCGAGCTGGCCATGGGGCTGACCGTCGCCGAGAACGTCCTCCTCGGCGACCTGCCCACCCGGGGCCGTACCGTCCACTGGAAGGCGGTGAAGGACGCGGCCCGCACGGCCCTTCGCGGGCTCGGCATCGACATCGACGTGGACCGCGTCGCCGGTACCCTCACCGTCGCCGAGCAGACCATGGTCGAGGTGGCCCGCGAGGTCCGCCGCGGTGGACGCATCCTCATCCTCGACGAGCCGACCGCCTGTCTGAGCGCCAAGGACGCCGACCGGATACGGGAGTTGGTGCGGACGCTGCGGGACGACGGGGTCGCCGTCGTCTACATCTCGCACTACATCGACGAGGTCATGGCCGTCGCCGACCGGCTCACCGTGCTGCGCGACGGCGCGGTGGTGACCAGCGCGCCGGCCGCCGAGATGGACCCGGCTTCACTGGTCCGCAACATGGTCGGGCGGGACGTCGTCTCACGTCGGCCGGAGCGGCCCGCTCCGAAGCCGGAGAGCGGGCTCACCGTCCGGGGGCTCAGCGACGGCCGAGCCATCGAGGACTTCTCCGTCGACGTCCGCAAGGGGGAGATCGTCGCCGTCCTCGGACCCGCGGGCGACGCCCAGTCGCGGCTGTTCGACCTGCTGTCGGGACGGCAGCGCCCCGACGCCGGTGAACTGCGGGTCGACGGGCGGGCCGTGCCCTTCGGGCGGGTGCCGGCCTCGCTCGCCAGCGGGCTGCGCTGCGTCACCGGCGACCGGCGCACCCTCGGCCTGGTCCAGGGCATGACGGTCGACGAGAACCTGATGCTGGCCGGCGACCGCTTCGCCCGGCGCCGACTTCACCGCCGTGGCGAACTCGCCCGCAGGGCAGCGCCGTTGCGCGGCAGCTACGGCGTCGTCGCCCTCACCGGCAACCCGCCCGTCGGCACCCTGTCCGGCGGCAACCAGCAGAAGGTGCTGCTCGGCAAGTGGCTGGAGACCGAGCCGGTCGCCTGCTTCCTGGAGGACCCCACCAACGGGGTCGACGTCGCGGCCATGGCCGACATCCACACGCTTGTCGACGAGCTCGCCTCGCGCGGCGTCGCCGTACTGCTCGCCTCCTCCTCCGCCGAGGAGGTCATGCGCCTCGCCGACCGGGTCGTCGTCGTCAGCGCCGGACGCACCGTCGCCGAACACGACATCACCGCCATCACCCGCGACGAGCTCGTCGCCACCGCACTCGGAGGTCAGCCGAAGTGAGCCTCAAGACCCCCTCGGCCGCCCCGGACACCACGGTCGAAGCCACCGCACCCCGCAGGTCCCCCCGGGCCCTGCTGCACATCCCGCACGGCGGACTCGTCGTCGTCCTCGTCCTGGTCGCCGTGTTCACCGCCGTCCAGGCCGACTCCTTCACCACCTCGCAGAACCTGCTCAACGTGCTCCGCCAGATCAGCGTGAACGCCGTCATCGCGGCCGGACTCACCCTGCTGATGACGGCCGGCGGCATGGACTTCTCCATGGGCAGCAACGCCGCCGTCACCCTGTCGGTCGCCGCCCAACTCCTGCACGACGGCTGGTCCACCCCCGCCGCCGTAGTGGTGAGCCTGCTGCTGGCGACCCTCATCGGCCTGGTCAACGGCCTCGTCGTGACCTTCACCCGGGTCGCGCCCTTCGTCGCCACCCTCGCCTCCGCCATGCTGCTCGACGGCGTCGCCCTCCTCGTCCTGGACGGTATGAGCGTCACCATCGGCGACAAGCTGACGTCCCTCGGCAACGACAAGCTGCTCGGCATCCCCTATCTGACGGTGGTCGCGGTCCTGGTGCTCGCGGGCGTCGGCCTGTCGATGCGGTTCACCACCTTCGGGCGGGACGCCTACGCCATGGGCGGCAACGAGCACGTCGCCCGGCTCAGCGGCATCAACGTGCCCGGTCGCAAACTCGCGTTGTACGCCCTCGCCGGGGCGCTCGCCGGTCTGGCCGGACTGATGCTGCTCTCCCGGCTGGGCGCCGCCGCCCCCAACACGGCAGGTCTGATGACCCAGTTGACGGCCGTCGCCGCGGTCGTCATCGGCGGGACCTCGCTCGCGGGCGGACACGGCAGCATCGTCGGCACGGTCCTCGGCGTGGTGCTGCTCGGGGTGGTCGCCAACGCCCTCAACCTCCTTCAGGTCGACGGCAATTACCAGTACGTCGTGACCGGCGGAGTGCTCCTCGTCGCGGCCGTCATCAACGAGTTCCAGCGCAAGTCGTCGCCTGGCCACTGAAGCCCCGACGCCCCTTGATCTCCCCCCACTTGTCGCTCCTTCTCTTCAACGTTGCAGGAAAGGCGTACCCATGATCCGCACTCCCCGCAGGCGCCGTGCCGCCGCGGTCTCCCTCCTCGGCGCCGCCGCGCTGATGCTCTCCGGCTGCGGTACCGAGGACGACGCCTCGGGCGCCGCCGACGGCGCGGTCACCCTCGGCTTCGTCAACGGCGCCGCCACCCACTTCCACACCTGTCTGCTGAAGTCCGTGGAACAGACGGCCAAGGCCGAGGACGCCAAGCTCTACTCGGCCAACTCCAAGCAGGACGCCGGAACCGAGCTGTCCAACATCGAGGACATGATCTCCCGCAACGTGGACGCCCTCATCGTCCAGACCGTCAACGTCGACGCCCTGGAAGGCGACATAGCCAAGGCCAAGAGCGCCGGCATCCCGGTCTTCCTCACCTCCGTCGCCACCGACGACATGTCCGACGTCCTCGGGGTCGCCAAGGTCGACCTCAAGCAGGTCGGCGCGCTGGACGCCGACTGGATCGAGAAGGACGCGGCCGGCAAGGACGTCAAGGTCGGGATCGTCGCCGGTGCGCCCGGTGCCGCCTCCGACCTGCTGGTGGGCGGCTTCAAGGACGCCCTGCCGGACACCGCGAAGGTGGTCGCCAACCAGCCGGGCATGTTCAACCCGGCGAAGGCCCAGGACGTCGCCGAGAACATGATCCAGGCACACCCGGACCTCGACTACGCCTTCGTCGCCAACGAGGAGATGGCCTTCGCGGTCCGCAAGGCCTTCGACACGGCCGGCGCCAAGGACGTGAAGATCGTCAGCGTCAACGGCACCGAGGACGGCGTCGCCGCGGTGAAGAGCGGAGAGCTCTCCGCGACCGTCGCGAACTCGGCGATGACCATCGGGCAGACAGCGGTCAAGAACACGATCGCCCTGCTCAACAAGGACAAGACCGTTGACAAGATTGCCAACATTCCTCTTGTCTTGGTCACCAAGGACAACGTGGACGAAGCGCCGCAGTACTGCCCCAAGTAAGGAGCCACCCATGGACCGCCTGCTCCTCATGCACAGCTTCGTCACCGTCGCACAGGTGGGCAGCTTCAGCGGAGCCGCCAAGAAGCTGGGCTCCTCCGGCTCGCTGGTGTCCCGGCACGTCGCCGAGCTGGAACGGCAGGTGGGCGTCCGACTGGTCAACCGTACGGCCCGCTCGGTGAGCCTCACCGAGCCGGGCCAGCGGTACGCCGAGTTCGCCGCCCGCATCCTCGACGAGATCGAGGCCGAGGACGCGGGAATCGCGCAGTCGCACGACCGCGCCGAGGGAACGCTCAGCATCATCTGTCCGAAATGGATAGGCAGCCTGGATCTCGGCGATGCCATAGCGGCGTTCTCCGCCGCCTATCCCAAAATCCAGGTGCGTTTCGAGCTCGGCGGTATGTCGGACCGGACGTACGACTTTCTGGACAGCGGATTCGACATCGCATTCCACACCCGGGATCTCCGGGATTCGAGCGTCCGTCTGAAGAAGATCTCGTCCCTGCCGTTCGTCCTGTGCGCCTCCGAGGCGTACATCGAGCGGCACGGGGCGCTCACCCACCCCAACGACCTCGCCGGCCACGACTGCCTGGTCCACGTCAACGACCCGGTCTGGCGCATCGGCCACGGCCACGCGAGCACCCTGCACAAGATCCGCAACATCGCGTTCTCGTCCAACTCCTACATCGCGCTACAGAAGGCCGCCGTCCACGGCCGCGGCATCGCCCTGCTCCCGCAGCGCCCGGCCTACGACGACCTCGTCTCCGGCGCCCTCCAGGTGCTGCTGCCGGAGCTGGCGGTCCCGGATCGCCCGCTGTACGCGATCTACGGCCCCGGGCAGGACACGCCCCGCAAGGTCAGCGTCTTCCTGGACTTCCTCGCCGAGTGGTTCTCCCAGAACCCCATTCCGGCCATCCGGTCCTGACTGCAAGAAACGATTGCGCACCTCGTGCGGCTCGGCCCATTGAGGCTGCCCAGCGGCGAAACCTACGCTCACGAGGCGACCCGGAAACGAGGAATCCATGGGAATCCAGAGAATCGAATCGGTCATCTACAGCATTGACGACCTCGACGAATGCGTCCGGTTCTACGACGATTTCGGACTGTTCCTGGTGGAGCGGACCGACGACCACGCGGTGTTCGAGACGCTCACCGGGCAGACCCTCCACCTCGACGCCTGGCCGAGCCCGCTGCTGCCGCCCCCGGTGGAGGACGGGCCCACCCTGCGCGAGGTCGTGTGGGGCGTCGACACCCAGGAGGAGCTGGACCGGATCGTCGCCGCCGCCGGCAAGGACCGCGAGGTCCGCGCGAGCGCCGACGGCGTCCACCACACGGTCGACGAGACGGGCTTCGGCGTCGGACTGACGCTGGCCCGCCCGAAACCGGCACCGGTCACCCCACGCCCCGCCAACGCGCCGGGCGACGTGCAGCGGTGGAACACCGCCCTGGAGCCGATCGAGCGGGTCCGCCCGCTGCGGATGTGCCATGTGGCGCTGAACATCCCCAAGCCCGGCAAGGACGAGGCCGTCGCCTTCTACACCGACCGCCTCGGCTTCCGGCCCACGGACGTCGTCGAACCCATGGGCGTCTTCATGCAGGCCCCCGGCGACGACGACCAGCACACCGCGCTGCTCTGCCACCGCCCCGACCGCGCCGGGATCAACCACATCGCCTACGAGGTGCCGGGCTTCGACGACGTCGTCGAAGGCGGCAACCACATGATCGAACACGGCTGGCGCGAGGCCCGCAGGCTCGGCCGGCACACCATCGGCTCCAACGTCTTCCGCTTCCTGCACGCCCCGAGCGGTGGCCGCGTCGAGTACGCCGCCGACATGGACCGGGTCGACGACTCCTACGAGACCCGCGTCCACGCCACCACCCCGCCCCACCACATCTGGGCCCTGCGCACCAACCGCGACAACGAAGCCTCTTGAGAGGGCACCCACCCATGACGACCGACCACGGCTACCCCGCCGTCCGCATGTACATAGCGGGCGAGTGGTGCCAGGGCGGCACCGGACGTACCGCCCCGATCGTGAACCCGGCCACCGAGGAGGTGATCGGCGAGGTACCCCTCGCCACCACCGCCGACCTGGACCGCGCGCTCGCCGCCGCCGACGAGGGCTTCCGTGTCTGGCGTGCCACGCCGATCGCCCGGCGCACCGCGATCCTGCACGCCGCCGCCGACCTGATCGCCGAGCGCGCCCCCGAGATCGGCCGCGTCAGCACCCTGGAGCAGGGCAAGCCCCTCTCCGAGTCCACCGGCGAGGCCCGCCGCACCGCCGACACCCTGCGCTGGCACGCCGACGACGCCCGCCGCGCCTACGGCCGCATCATCCCGACCGAGCCCGGCACCGTACTGACCGTCCGGCGGGAGCCCATCGGCCCGGTCGCCGCCTTCGTACCGTGGAACTTCCCCGTCGGCGGCCCCAACCGCAAGATCTCCTCGGCCCTCTCCGCGGGCTGCTCGATCATCATCAAGGGCTCCGAGGAGACGCCCGCCACCGCCGCGGCCCTCGTCAAGTGCTACGAGGACGCGGGCCTGCCCGCCGGTGTCCTCAACCTCGTCTTCGGTGAGCCCGCCGAGGTCTCCGCGCACCTCATCGCCTCACCTGTCACCCGGCTCATCGCCTTCACCGGCTCGGTCCCGGTCGGCAAGCTGCTGGCGGCCAGGGCGGGAGAGGTCATGAAGCCCTCCCTGATGGAGCTGGGCGGCCACGCCCCGGTGATCGTCTGTGCCGATGCCGACCCCGTGCGGGCCGCCCGCAGGGCCGCCCAGGCGAAGTTCGCCAACGCCGGCCAGGTGTGCACCTCGCCGAGCCGCTTCTACGTCCACGAGAGCCTCGTCGAGGAGTTCACCGCCGAGTTCGTGCGGGCCGCCGAGGAGGTGACCGTGGGCGACGGACTGGCCGAGGGCACGACGATGGGACCGCTGGCCAACGAGCGCCGCCTCAAGGCGCTGGAGCGGCTCGTCACCGACGCCGTCGCGCGCGGCGCCAAGGTCCTGACCGGCGGCGCCGCCCTCGACCGCCCCGGCTACTTCTTCGCGCCGACCGTCCTCACCGACGTGCCCGAGGACGCCGGGCTGCTGCACGAGGAACCCTTCGCGCCGGTCGCCCCGATCGTCCCCTTCAACGACCTGGACGAGGTCCTCGCGCGGGCGAACGCGCTGTCGTACGGTCTCGCCGCCTACGGCTTCACCCGCTCCGCCGCCACCGCCGAGAAGCTCTCGGCGGAGCTGGAGGCCGGCATCCTCTCGATCAACCACTGCGGTGGCTCCGTGCACGAGGCGCCGTCCGGTGGGGTGAAGGAGAGCGGCTACGGCCGCGAGGGCGGGCCGGAGGCCCTGGACGCCTACCTGGTCACCAAGCGCGTCTCCCATCTGCTGGTGCCATGAGGTACGCACGCCTGTCGGTCGGCGGACGGCCGGTCTGGGGCCGGGTCGGGGAGACTGACGTCGAGCTCCTGTCCGGCTCCCCGCTGGAGGACGCCCCCGACGTCATCGGCACGGTGCCGCGCGCGACGGCCGTCTGGCTGCCGCCGGTCGTGCCCGGCGTCTTCTACGCGGTCGGCATGAACTACCCCCGGCACATCGCCCACGCCGGAGTCGCCACCCCGGACCGCCCCGAGGTCGGCTACCGCGCCAACAACGCGCTCACCGGGCACCTTTCGCCGATCGTCAAGCCGCGCGAGGTCACCGGGCGGTTCGAGGCCGAGCCCGAACTCGTCGCCGTCATCGGCCGCACGCTGCGTCACGCCACCTACGACGAGGCCCGCAAGGCCGTCTTCGGCTGGACGATCGGCAACGACGTCAGCGCCCGCACCTGGCAGCACCAGGACCGCACCTTCTGGCGCAGCAAGAACAGCGACACGTTCAAGCCGATGGGCCCCTGGATCGAGACGGACGTCGACGCCCTCGCCCAGACGACCACGCTGCGCGTCAACGGCGAGAAGCGCGCCGAGTTCGCCACCGGCGACATGGTCTTCGACCCCTTCGCCTACCTCGCCGAGATGACCCGGCACCTCACCGTCCACCCCGGCGACGTGCTCTGGACGGGCGCCGAGTCGACCTGCCAACTGGAGCCGGGCGACACCGTGGACGTCGAGATCAGCGGCATCGGCGTGCTCTCCAACCCCGTACACCTCGAAGGGAATCAGCCATGACCGCGGCACCGCGCTACATCCACCACGTCAACTTCCCCACCACCGACCCCGACCGCACCGCGGAGTGGTACGCCAAGGTCTTCGGGATGAAGCGGATCATGCCCAAGTCCAACACCCGTGTGGTGCTGATGACCCGGGGCAACTTCGACCTCCACTTCACCCCCGTCGAGGAGATGGAGCGCATGGCGCCCTATCACTTCGCCGTCGAGGTCGACGACTGGGACGACTTCCTCGCACACCTGGGGGAGCTGGGCATCCGCCACACCCGACCGATCCAGCGCCCCGAGAACCAGTCCAAGTTCTGCTACATCCACGACCCCGACCACACCATGATCGAACTCGTCTACCACGCCAAGCGCCCCAACTGAGCCTGCGTACACGGGAGTTGACCCCCATGCCCATTGCCGACTCCGACGGCACCTCCATCTACTACGAGCGCCACGGCAGCGGTCCGGCGATCCTGTTCGTGCACGGCAGCGGCGGCCACCACGCCGCCTGGTGGCAGCAAGTGGCCGCACTGCGCGACGAGTTCACCGTCGTCACCATCGACCTGCGAGGCTTCGGCAAGTCCGACTCGTCCATGCCGGAGTTCGACGGCCAGGACTTCCCCGGCGATGTCGTGGCCGTCCTGGACCAGGAAGACCTCACCGACGCCATGCTCGTCGGCCAGTCCATCGGCTCCGTCGCCGCCCTGCGCGCCGGCCTCCTGCGCCCGGAGCGCGTCTCCTCGGTCGTCCTCGGCCACTCCCTGGGCGGCATCAGCCACCCCGAGCTGAGGGAACTGGCCGCGGCGGACCGCGCCGAGGCGGTGCAGCTGCCCGTCATCGACCGGCTGCTGACCAAGGATTTCCAGACCACCCGCGCCGACCTGACCTTCCTCTTCCAGCAGATGGGCACCTTCAACGTCGCCCGGATGCAGGACCTGCGCAACCTCGACACCGACGGCCCCTCCCTGGAGGAGATCCAGGCATCCGGCGTCAGGGTCGCCTTCCTCGCCGGCGAGAAGGACGCGGTGCTCAGCGTGAAGACCGTGACCCGCGCCCACGAACTGCTCCCCGGCTCACACCTGGAGATCGTCGAAGGCGCCCCGCACTCCATGTACTGGGAGACGCCGGGACCGTACAACACCGCGATCGCCCACCTGCGCCGCACCCTCACCGCACCGAAGGACTCCGCATGACCACCCTCACCCTGGACGCCGCCGAGAAGATCCTCGACGCCGCCCACCAGCGCGCCCAGGCGATCGGCAAGGCGGTGAGCGTGGCCGTGGTCGACGCCGGCGGCTTCCCCGTCGCCATCCGCCGCCCCGACGGCGCCCGTCCCCTCACCCCCGACATCGCCCGCGCCAAGGCCTACACCGCGGCGGTCATGCAGCGCCCCGGCACGATGCTGAAGAAGTGGCAGGAGAGCCAGCCCGTCTTCTTCTCCCAGCTCTCCCAGCTCCCCGGCGCCGCGATGCCGATCATGGCCACCGAGGGCAGCGTCACCATCAAGAAGGACGGCGAGATCATCGGCGGCCTCGGCATCGCCGGCGGCACCGCGGCCGAGGACCAGCAGATCGCCGAGGACGTCCTCAACTCCCTCGGCTACGAACTGGAGTTCGCCGCGTGGGGCGTCGCGGGCGGAGGGAACTGACATCATGGCCGACACTTTCAACTACCGCATCGACCACCACGGCAGCCTGGTCCGGCCCACCGACCTCGACGCGACCGGCGCCGATCAGGCGGTCCAGGACGCGGTGGTCTTCCAGCGCAAACTGCGCTCCACGGTCGTCACCGACGGCGACTTCCCCCGAGAGGACTTCCGCAGCGCCGTCCTTGACGGGGTGTCAGGTCTGCGCCGCACGGACGAGACGGGGCCCGAGGGCTTGGTCCGCTGGGTGGCCGAGGCCCTCCCGAAGGCCAACGGCCCCTTGGTGGCGGACTGGGCGACCCGCCTCACCGAGCTGACGGTGATCGCCCCGAAGGTCTCGCTGCCGTCCCCGGCCTACCTGGCCGCCACCACCTTCCAGCCCGGCCTCGGCGCAGGCTCCGCACGCGAGTTGGGGGAGGCGCTGGCCGAGATCATCGCGACGGAGATCGCGCTGCTGGTCTCGAAGGGCGTACGCCTGATCCAGCTCAACAACCCGCTGTTGCTCGACGCCGATCCGGGGGCGCTGTCCTACGAGGACGCGCTGGCGGTCGACGCGCTCGCGGTAGGGCTCGACGAGCGCCCCGAGGGCGTACGCATCGGCGTCTGCCCCGGCTGGACGGCCCCGGCGGAGGTGGACCGGGCGCGCCTGGACAAGCTGTACGCGGGCATCCCGGCCGACCGCTGGATCCTGCCCCTCCTGGACGGCTCCGAGGCCGAGCTGGACCTCATCAGGGCCCTGCCGGAGGACCGGGACGTCTGCCTGGGCGTGGTCGACGCGACGGTGCCCGACCTGGAGGACCTCGACACGGTACTGGCTCGTATCGACGCGGTGGGCGAGCTCAAGGACCTGGAGGACGCGGCCCTGTCCCCGTCGAGAGGCTTCGCCGACGTGGCAAGCAGGCCCTTCCTCACCACAGAGGAACAGCGCAAGAAGCTGGTCCTGGTCGAGACACTGGCCCGGTACGTCTGGGGCAACGAGTTCTAAAAGGGCCTTGAGGGGCGCGGGGCTGTGTCAATTTGCGGCTCCGCCGCGTGTGCGCGACAAGCCACAGAGCACCCGCGCCCCTCAACGAAACACAAGCCAGCAAACGCTCAGAGCACCTCGGCGAATGTCACGGAACGCTCCGTGAGCAACGGCCACACCGTCTCCGCGATCAACTCGGTGAAGTGCGGAGCGGCCTTGTGCGCCTCGAAGCCCGCCTGGTCGGCGT
Source organism: Streptomyces sp. NPDC051913 (assembly GCF_044593635.1). Lineage (NCBI taxonomy): Bacteria > Bacillati > Actinomycetota > Actinomycetes > Kitasatosporales > Streptomycetaceae > Streptomyces > Streptomyces sp. NPDC051913. The sequence continues at coordinate 45,766 of NZ_JBIUCI010000015.1, forward strand.
ACTGCTCGTACAAGACGAAACTCCCGGTCTCGCCCACCTCCGTGTGCACCTCGTACGCCAGGTTCGCGGGCTCGGCGCGGGTGTGCTCGCGCACCTTCAGCAACGCACCCCGCACGGTCGCCTCGTCGGCGGCGGCGCAGTGGTAACGGGCGATGACTGCGTAGGCCATCGGGTTCCTCCTCATGGATCGTCCGGCTCACCGATCCCACCATGAATGCCCTGATGAGCGGCTCGCACGGAGTGCAAGCAATGTCTGCCGCCCCGGAGCTGGTCCCATCACCGTCCCGTGAGGTGTCGTGAACGACATGCGTACTCTCGAAACCCTCTCGGGCGGGGAGTGGGTGACGACCGGCGAGTGGATCGACGTCCACGACCCGGCCGACGTCCGCACCTCGTTCGCCCGCGTCCCCGCCCTCGCCGCCAAGGACGTCACCCGCGCCTACGACCACGCCGAGCGCGCCTTCGCCCACTGGAAGCGCACCAGCCCCTTCGAGCGGGCGCAGATCCTCACCGACGCGGCCCGGCTGATCCGCGAGCGCGTGGACGAGATCGCCGCCGACGTCACCGCCGAGAACGGCAAGACGCGCGCCGAGGCCCGCGGCGAGACCCTCAAGGCCGCCGACTTCCTCGACTACTACGCCGGTCTGGGCCGCCAGGGCTACGGCACCCTGCTGCACGACGTACGCCCCAACCACCGTACGCACACGCAGCGCGAGCCCATCGGCGTGATCCTGGTGATCAGCCCGTGGAACGACCCGCTGATCACCCCGGCCCGCAAGCTCGCCCCGCTGCTCGCGGCCGGCAACGCGGCGGTGTTCAAGCCGGCCGGCGAAACCCCGGTCTCCGGCCTGCACTTCGCCCGCGCCCTGCACGACGCGGGCCTGCCGGCCGGTGTCCTGAACGTCGTCACGGGCCGTACGGCCGAGCTGGAGGAAGCCCTCCTCGACGACCCGCGGATCACCGGCATCACCTTCACCGGCTCCAACGCCGTCGGCAACCGCATCCGCCGCCGGCTCGCCGACCGCAACGTCCGCTTCCAGGGCGAACTCGGCGGCAAGAACGCGTCCGTGGTCCTGCGGGACGCCGATCTGGCGGCCGCCGCGAAGGCCGTGGTCGCCGCCTCCTTCGGGCAGGCGGGCCAGCGCTGCACCGCCACCAGCCGGGTCGTCGTCGAGCGGCCCGTGTACGACGCGTTCGCCCGCCTCCTGCTCGCCGAGGTCGAGGCGCTGACGGTCGGCCCGGGCAGCGACCCGGCGACGACCCTGTGCCCGCTGTCGAGCCCGAGGCAGCGCGACAGCGTCCTCGCCGACATCGACCAGGCGATCGAGGAAGGCGCGACCCTCTTCACCGGCGGAACGGCGGACACCGACCGACCGCACGGCTGTTACGTCCGGCCGACCGTGCTGGCCGACGTCACCCCGGACATGGCGATCTGGCGCGAGGAGGTCTTCGGGCCCGTCCTCGCCCTGCGCGCGGTGGACGACTTCGGCGCGGCCGTCGACGCGGTCAACGACTCCGACTTCGGGCTCGCCGCGGCCGTGTTCACCCGCGACCTGGGCAACGCGTACCGGTTCGCCGACGAGGCCGAGTGCGGGCAGGTCGCGGTCAACACGACCACCACCGGCTGGGACGTCCACCTGCCCTTCGGCGGCTTCCGCGACTCCGGTACGGCGTACAAGGAGCAGGGCGACGAGGTGCTCCGCTTCTCCACCCGGGTGAAGACCGTCGCCGTCCACTTCGGGGAGACGGCGCGTGGCTGACGAGACCGTCGGCGTCGTCGGCGCCGGGATCGTGGGGCTCGCCACCGCCCGGGAGATCGCCCTGCGCCGCCCCGGCACCCGGGTCGTGGTGCTGGAGAAGGAACAGGAAGTCGCCGTCCACCAGACCGGCCACAACTCGGGCGTCGTGCACGCCGGCATCTACTACGCGCCGGGCAGCCTGAAGGCGGACCTGTGCGTACGGGGCGTGTCGCTGCTGCGGGAGTACTGCCAGGAACGGGCGCTGCCGTACGAGGAGATCGGCAAGCTCGTGATGGCGGTCCGCGACGACGAACTCGGCCGTATGGAGAACCTCTACGAGCGGGCGAAGAACAACCACGTGCCCGATCTGCGCAGGGTCTCCAGGGACGAGATCAAGGAGATCGAGCCGAACGCCGGCGGTATCGCGGCCCTGCACTCACCACGCACCGCGATCACCGACTACAAGGCGATCGCCCGGGAGTTCGCCCGGGACATCGAGGCCTCCGGCGGCGAGGTGCGACTGGGCTTCCCCGTCACCTCGATCACCCAGGTCCCGGGCGGCATCGAGGTCGCCTCCGGCCAGGAGCGGATCAGGGTCGACCGGCTGATCCTGTGCGCGGGCCTCCAGTCGGACGCGGTGGCGAGACTCGCCCAGGACAAGCGGGAACCGAGGATCATCCCGTTCCGCGGCGAGTACATGCTCCTCAAGCCGGATCGCACGCACCTCGTACGGGGCCTCGTCTATCCGGTCCCCGACCCGCGCTACCCCTTCCTCGGCGTGCACTTCACCCCACGCGTCGACGGCTCGGTGGAGGTCGGTCCGAACGCCGTCCTGGCCCTGGCCAAAGAGGGCTACACGCTCGGCAGGATCTCCCCGAAGGACCTCCTGGGCATCGCCGCCTACCCAGGCACCTGGCGGATGGCGGCCCAGCACTGGCGTACCGGCGTCAAGGAGTACCGCGGCGCCCTGTCCACGGCGGCCTTCATGAAGGACGCGGGGCTCTACGTCCCCGGCGTCGGCGTAGGGGACGTCGTACGCGGCGGAGCGGGCGTACGGGCCCAGGCGCTGGACCGCGACGGCACCCTCGTCGACGACTTCCGGATCCATGGCGCCGGCCGGATCACCGCCGTACGCAACGCGCCCTCGCCCGCCGCGACGGCCTCGATGGCGATCGCGGAACACATCGTCGATGCAGTGTTCGCACGCTGAAAGTGCCCTGCTGAGAGGGCACTTGAGCGCAACAAGTGCTTGCGCTCCCAGGGGCTCCGCAGAGCCTCGGAACCCGCCTAGCGTTCCACCCGCACCACAGCGTCACCCCCGCCTTCGAAGAGAAAGAGTCCCACGATGTTCGTTGTCGACACACAGATCCACATCTGGCTGGAAGAGTCCGCGGACCGCCCCTGGGTGCCCGGCGCGCGGGAACGCATCCGCCTCAACGGTCACCGCGAGGACCCCTTCTCCTACGAGGAGGCCCTGGAGCTGATGGACGAGGCCGGCGTCAACCGCGCGCTGATCCTTCCGCCGTCCTGGGAGGGCGACCGCATCGACTACGCCCTGGAGGCGTGCGAGGCGCACCCGGACCGCTTCGGCATCATGGCCCGCGTCCCGCAGAACAAGCCCGAAGAGGGCAAGGCCATGCTCAAGGACTTCGCGCAGAACCCGCATGTGAAGGGCACGCGGCTCACCTTCCACCGGCCGCAGGACCGCAACTGGATGATCGACGGCACCAACGACTGGTACTGGCCGATCGCCGAGGAGCTCGGCATCCCGACGATGGTCCACGCGCCGATCTGGAAGCGGGAGTTGGGCGAGATCGCCACCAAGCACCCCGAGCTGAAGATCATCATCGACCACATGGGCATCATGGCCCGCTGTGTGGACGACGCGATCGGCTACTGGGTCGCGGAGACCGCCGACCTGGCCGCCCACCCCAACATCTACGTCAAGGTCTCGGCGCTGCCCGGCTACTCCACCCAGCCCTTCCCGAACAACAACATCCAGAAGTACGTGCGCGAGATGGTCGACAAGATGGGCCCGCAGCGCTGCTTCTACGGCACCGACATCACCCGCCTGCTCGGCCACGGCATCACCTACACCGACACGATCGAGCAGTTCACCAAGCACTGGGACTTCACGCCCGAGGAGCTTGAATGGATCATGGGCCGCGGTATCTCCGAGGTCCTGAACTGGCCGATCGAGGGCTGAGGAAACACGAGAGATGACCGACACCACCACATCCCCCGGCGCCGACGGCGGCGACGCTCTCGTCACCGCCTTCAACGCCGTCGGCGCCGACTACCTCTTCTGCTCCTCGGGGTCCGAATGGGCCCCGGTGTGGGAGTCCCTGGCCCGCCGCCACCGGGACGGGCTGCCCTGCCCCGAGTACCTCGACCTGACCCACGAGACGGTCGCGGTCGGCATGGCCACCGGCTACGGCCTGCTCAGGCGCCGCCCCCAGGGGGTGCTGCTGCACGCGGCGCCCGGACTCCTCCAGGGCTCGATGGCGGTCCACGGGGCGCTGCTCGCCGGGGTCCCGATGGTGGTCAGCTCCTCGGAGTCGACCACCTACGGCGACGGCCCCGGTCAGGACCCGGGCGGCCAGTGGTACCGCAACCTGTCCATCGTGGGCGGCCCGCACTCCGTGGCCCAGCCGTTCACCAAGTGGTCCACCGAGGCGGCGAGCGTCCACACGCTGCCGACGATGGTCACCCGCGCGGCGGAACTGTCCTGGCGGGCGCCGGCGGGACCGGCGTACCTCAACATCCCGCTGGAGATCCTCCTGGAGGAGTGGGACGGGCGCGAGGCCAAGCCCCTCGTCGCCCCCGGCTCCACCCACAGCTCACCGGAGGAGGTCGACCCGGTCGCGCAGCTGATCAGGGAGGCGAGGAACCCGGTCGTCGTCACCGAGACGGCCGGCCGTGAGGCGGGCGGCTTCGAGGCCCTCGTCGCCTTCGCCGAGGCCTGGAACATCCCGGTCGTCGAGCCCGACTCGGCGGTCTGCGGCAACTTCCCGCGCACCCACCCGCTGCACGCCGGCAGCGACATCGGCCCCTGGATGGACGAGGCGGACCTCATCCTCCTGGTCAACTGCCGCGCCCCGTTCTACCCGCCGTCGCGCCGTCCCTCGAAGGCGACGATCGTGGTGATCGACGAGGTGCCGCAACGCCCGCACGTCGTCTACCAAGTCCTCTTCGCGGACCGCTACTTGGAGGGCAACGTCGCCAACACCCTGCGCCAGCTGACGAAGCGGGCGAAGGATCTGGACGCGAGCGCGGTGGCGGTCCGCCGGTCGGCACAGGAGGAACGGCACACCGCCGAGCAGCAGGCGATCGCGGCGGCCGAGTCGAGGGCCGCCTCTCAAGTCGGGGGCGTCGACCCCGTGTTGGTGGCCGCGACCCTGCGAAAGCTGCTCGACGGCCAGAACGGGATCGTCGTCGACGAGACCATCACCCACAGCCGCGTGGTGAAGCGGCACGTCCAGACCGCCGAGCCCGACTCGTACTTCTATGTCCAGGGCGGACTGGGCCAGGGCATCGCGGTGGCGCTGGGAGTCAAACTCGCCGCGCGCGAACGCCCGGTGGTCCTCACGATCGGCGACGGTGCCTTCACCTACAACCCGGTCATTCCGTCGTACGACGCCTCGAAGGCGTACGAACTCCCGCTGTTGATCGTCGTGTTCAACAACCGTGTCTACAAGTCGATGAATCTCAACCATCGTCGCTTCTACCCCGAGGGCGCCGCCGCGGAGACGGGGGAGTGGCTCGGCACCGATCTGCACCGCCTGCCCCGACTGGCCGCGTTCGCCGAGCCGTTCGGCCTGCACACCGAGACCGTCGACACCCCGGACGCACTCACCCCCGCGCTGGAGCGCGCCCTCAAGTCCGTGGCCGAGGGCACGACCGCGGTCGTCGACGTCCTCGTCACTCGCTAGGAGACCTTCATGTCCACCACTCCCCAGAAGGTGCTCGTCCCCGCCGATGACCTGCGCACCTTCGCCGCCGCCCTCCTGGAGAAGGGCGGTCTGAGTCCCGAGCACGCCCGGACCACCGCCGACGTGTTCGTCTGGGCCGCCCAGCGCGGCGTCGACTCCCACGGCACCGCCCGGGTCCCGGCCTATCTGGACCTGCTCGCCAAGGGCGTCGCGAACGCCACCCCCGAGATCAGGGTCGAGTCGACCACGCCCGCCGCCGCGGTCCTCCACGCCGACCGCGCCCCGGGCCCGGTGGCCCTGAGCGCGGCGGCGGAAGAGGCGGTACGTCGGGCCCGTACGACCGGCATCGCCACCGTGGGCGTACGCGAGACCGTCCACACCGGTGCCATCGGCCACTACGTCTCCAAGATCGCCGAACAGGGCCTGGTCGGCCTCGGCTTCGTGGCCGGGATGCCCAACATGGGCTACACGGGCGCCAAGGGCGCGGCGGTGGCCACGAGTCCGCTCGCCATCGCCGTACCGGCCCGGACCCACGCCCCGCTGCTCCTCGACATGGCCACCGCCACCATCGCCCTCGGCAAGATCCGCCAGGCGAAGGCGAGCGGCACGCCGCTCCCGCAGGGCGCCGCCGCCACGGCGGACGGCACCCCGACGACCGACCCCGAGCTGGCGGTCATGCCCCTCCCGCTGGGTGGGGCGAAGGGCTCCGGCATGTCCCTCGCCTTCGAACTCCTCACCAGCGTCCTGGTCGGCGCCCCGATCTTCACGTCCTTCCACTCGGACGACCCGAAGGGCCGCAAGCACCGCCAGAACGCGCTGCTGATCGCGATCGACCCGGTGGCCTTCGGTGACGCGGATGCGTTTGTGGAGGCAGTCGACGGCACGCTGGGGGCGTTGAAGGCTCTCCCGAGCGAAGAGGGCGTCTACTACCCGGGAGAGCGCAGCGCAGCGGTGGCCGCGGAACGAGGGGAGAAGGGCATCCCGGTAGCCCCGAAGGTATGGCGTGAGTTGACGGAGCGAGCTGAACAACTAGGCGTGCCTGTACCTGCCTAGGGGCGCGGGGCTGTATCAATTCGCGGCTCCGCCGCGTGGGCGCGAACAACCCCCACAACCCGCACACGCGAACGGCGAGAAGGACCCGAGCTCTCAGGCGCCCGGGTCCTTCCGCATGCGTACGCCGTCCAACGCGATCCCCAGCACCCGGACCTGCTGCGCCTCGTCCTCGAACGCCGTCGCCATGATCCCCGCGACCATCCGCAGCAGATCCCCGAACTCCATGTCCTCCCGCACGGCCCCCGCTTCCTGGGCCCGTTCGAACAGCGGCCCGCCACCCGCGTACATCGACTCCCGGCACGCCACGAAGACCTCCGACTCGCCGTCGAGAGCCTCCCGCACCGCCCGCTTGGTCACCATGTATCCGGCGAACCGGTCGAGCCAGGCCGTCAGCGCCTCCCACGGCTCCCGGTCCGCCACCTCCACCGCCAGCCGGCACAGCGCGTTGACCTCGTCCGCGTAGACCGTCTCGAAGAGCTGCCGCCGGGTCGGGAAGTTCCGGTACAGCGTGCCGATGCCGACTCCCGCGCGCCGCGCGATGTCCTCCAGCGACGCCTCCGCGCCATGCTCGGCGAACGCCTCCCGCGCGGCGGCCAGCAGCGCGTCGTAGTTGCGGGCGGCGTCCTTCCGGGTGGGGCGGCGCGCCGCGACCAGCTCGGTGACGGGGAAGGGCTGGGTGGTCACGGACGCCTCCCGGAGGGTGAAGCGGAGGTATGCCTCCGATACGGGTTGAAGCGGAGGGTTGCCTCCGATAGAGTGGAGGCGCACCTCCACTTTAGCAGTCGAGGTGCCTCCTCCATCCTTCCCGCGACCGCTCCCAAGAGGCTCCGGCCGCACACCCCCGTGCTCGGAGAGGCTTCTCCATGCCCCGCAACTCCACCCGCCTCACCTTCGCGGTCCTCGCGACCGGTGCGGGCGTGTTCGCCATGCTCCAGTCGCTGATCGCGCCGGCCCTGCCGACCGTCCAGCACGCCCTGCACACCTCGCAGTCCACCGCGACCTGGGTGATGACGGCGTACCTGCTCTCCGCGTCGATCTTCACCCCGATCCTCGGCCGTGTCGGCGACCTGATCGGCAAGAAGCGCACCCTCGTCGCCGTCCTGGTCACCGTGGCGGTCGGCTGTCTGCTGGCCGCGCTGGCGCCGACCATCGGCGTCCTGATCGTGGCCCGGGTCGTCCAGGGCGTCGGCGGCGCCCTGTTCCCGCTCTCCTTCGGCATCATCCGGGACGAGTTCGCCCCGTCGCAGGTGAGCAGGAGCATCAGCAACCTGTCCGCCGTGATCGCCGCCGGCGGTGGCGTCGGCATCGTCGCCGCCGGACCCATCGTCTCCGCGCTCGACTACCGCTGGTTGTTCTGGATCCCGGTCGGTGTCGTCGCGGTCGCCACGCTGATCGCCGTACGGTATGTGCCCGAGTCGCCCAACCGGGCCGAGGGCAGCGTCAATTGGCTCGGCGCCGGGCTGCTGTCGGCCTGGCTGGTCGCGCTGCTGCTGCCGCTCAGCCAGGCCGCCGTCTGGGGATGGGGGTCGGCGCGGGTGATCGGCCTGTTCGCCCTGGCCGTGGTCCTGTTCGCGCTGTGGCTGTACTCCGAGGCCCGTTCCCGCACGCCGCTGATCGATCTGCGGGTGATGCGCCTGCCCGCCGTGTGGACCACCAACACCGTGGCGCTGTTGTTCGGCGCGGGCATGTACGCCCTGTGGTCCTTCCTGCCGGGCTTCGTCCAGACGCCGAAGGCGGCCGGGTACGGCTTCGGCGCGAGTGTCACGGCGGCCGGGCTCCTCATGCTGCCGATGCTGGTGGCGATGTTCCTCTCGGGTGTGGTCGGCGGCCGGCTGGAGCCGGTTGTCGGCGCGAAGACACTGCTGGTGACGGGCGCCGCGCTGGGTGCGGGGGCCGTCGGTCTCCTCGCCCTGTGGCACGACGAGCAGTGGCAGGTCGCCCTTGTCTCGGCCCTCTTCGGCCTCGGCGTCGGGCTCGCCTTCGCCTCCATGGCCAACCTGATCGTGGGCAGTGTCCCGGCCGACCAGACGGGCGCCGCGACCGGCATGAACGCCAACATCCGCACCATCGGCGGCTCCATCGGCGCCGCCGTCACCAGCGTCCTGGTGACCGGGCACCTCCAGCCCTCCGGACTGCCGTACGAGTCCGGATACACCCATGGCTTCACCCTGCTGGCGCTGCTGCTGCTCGGGGCGGCCCTGGCCGCGCTGCTCGTCCCCGTCGGGCGAGCCGTACGCAGGGTCACCGTGAACACCCCGGCCCGCCCGGAAACCGTCTCCACCCGGGGCTGACGTCTGGCCAGTCGGATCGGCCGCGCGCGTGCGGTAGGGTTTACCTGCGCGTTCACACGGAACACCCGTGGCGATCGCGGCCGGGACGTGGCGCAGCTTGGTAGCGCACTTGACTGGGGGTCAAGGGGTCGCAGGTTCAAATCCTGTCGTCCCGACGGCAGGAGAGGGGCCCCGCGGGCGAAAGCTCGCGGGGCCCCTCTCCTCGTCTGCCGGTGGCTGTCTCAGGCGTTCGGGTCGAAGGGGATGCCGGAGGGCTTCGAGAGCCCGAGGGCGTACTGGAAGTCACCGTCGTCGATCTTGATGGTGGCCGAGCCGAAGTCGGCGCCCAGCAGCTTGTCGCGGTAGCCGGCCGGATAGCCGTTCCAGCCGACGAGGCGCGGGAAGAACCAGCCGCCGGTGGCGTTCTCGGGTGGTTCGTCGTTGGTGTTGGCGAAGCGGAAGCAGTGGGTGGACACGCCGTCCTTGTGGTAGACGATCTTCGGATGCGTGCCGTCGAAGCGGACGGAGCCGCGGGCGGCCACCTGGTAGCCGCTGTGCTGGGACACGGACACGTACTGCACCTGGTCGCCGTTGATCCACACCACGACGTGCTCCCAGTCGTGCCGGTGCCCGATGGCCGCCGGGCCGAGGGTGGCCTGGTCCTTCTCGAAGTAGCTCGCGTACATCACCGCGCACCAGCCGTTGTCGCACTTCGCGCGCGAGTAGGTGTTGGCGTTGGCGAGCTGGGCGTGGTCGTGGCAGTGGCCGTTGACGTCGCCGCCCAGCTTCAGACCGGGGTTGAGGGTGCCGTCGGCGCCGATCGCGGCGGTCGCGTAGCAGCCGTCGCCGTCGTAGTCGTAGGCCGGGGAGTAGGTCTGCTCCAGGCCGTCGGCGTTCTGCGGGAGCAGGGTCAGGACGTTGGCGTGGGCGGACGTGGGGACGGCGACGACGAGGGCCAGTGCGCCGAGGAGTGCCGAGGTGAACGATCTCAACTTGGGCATGACAGCGGCTCCTTGTCAGCAGTAGAGGTTGCCGCCCGGCGCGACGCCGAGGATCGAGGTGAACCGGTTGTAGGCGTCGACGCGGCTCTGCACCTGCGCCGGGTTCCTGCCGTCGCACTCCAGGGAGCCGTTGATGGACCGGATCGTCTGGCCGAAGCCGGCCTGGTTGACCATGGCGTTGTGCGGGGTCATGGTGCCGGGTCCCGTCTGGGTGTTCCAGTACCACAGGCCGGTGCGCCAGGCCACGGACGCGTCGTTCTGCACCAGCCAGGGGTTGCCCAGCAGATCGAGACCCAGCGCGTCCCCGGCCGCCTTGTAGTTGAAGTTCCAGCTGAGCTGGATGGGCCCGCGACCGTAGTAGGCGGCCTGACCGGCCGGGCAGCCGTACGACTGGCTCCAGTCGCAGTAGTGGGGGTAGTTGGCGGTGTTCTGCTCGACGACGTACACCAGGCCGCCGGTCTCGTGGTTGACGTTGGCGAGGAAGGCGGCGGCCTCCTGCTTCTTCACCGTGTCGCTGCCGGTGTTCGCGAAGCCGGGGTAGGAGCTGAGGGCCGCGACGAGCCCGCTGTAGGTGTAGAACGAGTTCCGGCTCGGGAACATCTGGTTGAACTGCGCCTCGGAGACCACGAACCCGGACGGGGTGCCGCCACCGCCGCTCGCGGGCGCGTTCCACTTCTGGTTGGCCGTGCCGGCGCAGGTCCAGATCTGCAGCCGGGTGCCGTTGGCGCTGTTGTTGTCGCGGACGTCGAGGCACTTGTTCGCGGCCGGGTTGACGATGTCGCGCGCCGCGCTCACCACCCACTGCTGGTTGGCGCCGCCCGAGCAGTCCCACAACTGGACCGCGGCCCCGTCGGCGGTGCTCCGCTCGACGACGTCCAGACACTTGCCGAGTGCCCGGAGCGTGCCGTCACCGGAGTTGGACCAGATCTGGGCGCCGGTTCCGTTGCAGTCGTAGAGCTGTACCGGGGTGCCGTTGGCGCTGCTCGCGCCCGCCACGTCGACGCACTTGCCGGCGAGCCCGGATATCGACCCACTGGCGGCGTGCGCCGGGGTCACGGTCAACAGTGCGGTCAGGACGGCCAGCAGCGCGGCGAGGACCGGAAGTCTGCCGACGCGAAGAGACAAGGGCATGGTGGGGACGCTCCTGAGGGGGGTGTCGTGGGGTGAGCGGGCGTCACACGGGGGCGTTGCAGAACGGGAACCTAAAGGTATGGACCATTTCCGTCAAGGGGTGAAGTAAGCCTTGAGGGAAGGGAGTTGCCGACCTCGGCGTCAGAGCAGGACGGTCAGCCGGACGGTCACGTCGTCATCGGTCGTCAGGCTTCGCGGACTGCGCACGGCGGCCTTGAGCGGCAGCAGATAGCGGCCGTCCTTGGGGAAGAGCGACGTGGTGAAGGTGGCCTCGCCGATGCTCGCCTCGACCGGGATCACTCCCCAGCCGTACGAGGCTGCCGTCGCCACCTCGCGGATGTCGGCGGACTCGTCGTCCGGTACGGGGACGAAGTAGTAGGGGGCCGGGCCGCGCCATTCGATCACCTGACCGGTGAAGACCAGTTCCATGAGGGGTCAGCGTACGGCGCCCTCCCCGCCCGGTGACCGGCCTGTGGACGCCCTCTTGACGTCCACCGCGACTCGATCGACACTCCAGATGGGAATCCTAGTGAACAGGTAGGGAAACATGAGGCGCCTTGAACCGGCCGTCGGCCGAGTGAGCCGTACGTCTCGGCCGTCGCCTCTTCTCACCTCCCGCCGGCACATCGACCTCCAGCGGGTCTGCAGCGCCATCCGCGCCCGCGGCTGACCAGGTCGCCGTTCCCTGTCGCGTCCGCCGTGCCGCCGGGCACGGGCACGCCCCCCTCCTTCCGGCCCGACGTCGCTTCCGCCGCGCGTACGTCCGCGCGCCCACACCCAGGGAGACCCATGTCCGTCACTCCGCTCGCCCCCGTCACGATCGCGCAGCCCCTCCCCGCCTTCCGGGGCCGCATCGGCCGGGACGCGCGCAGCGGGCACTACGCCGTGCCGCGCCGCTACCGGCTCCATCTGTCGACGTCATGTCCCGACGGCCTGCGCATCGCCGTCGTGCACAGCCTGCTCGGCCTCGCCGAGGCCTGTCCCGTGACCTTCCTGGACGCCGTCCCCGACTGTCCCGACGGCGGACACTCCGCACTGCGCCCGCTGTACGAGGCGAGCGCCCACCACTACACCGGTGCCGCCTCCGGACCCGTCCTCAGCGACGACTGGTCGGGGCGCATCGTCAGCACCCACGCCCCGGACATCACCCGTGACCTGGCCCGTCGCTTCGGCGGCGACCGGCCGGTGCTGTACCCGTGCGGCTCGGAGTCGGAGACCGAGGCCGTAGAGCGGCTGTGCGCGGACGGCATCGAGGGGGCCGCCCAGCTCGCCGGATCGGCCGGCGGCGACCCGGCCGCGCTCGACAAGCTGCTGGAGACCCTCGGCTCGCTGGAGCGCTGGCTGGTCGGACGTGAGTACCTGATCCGAGATCAGATCACCGCGGCCGACGTCGAGTTGTGGGTCACCCTGGTGCAGCTCGACACCGTGCACCGTCATCACCTGGACGCCTCCGCCGTCCAGCGGATCGCCGACCACCCCGAACTCTGGTCCTACGCACGCCGGTTGGCCGCCCACCCAGCCTTCGGCGCCCACCTCGACCTCGACGGCATCGCCCGCCGCCACCACGCCCGCTGTCGTGGCCTGGAGGCCGCCGGGTCGGCCGTACAGATCCTGGACTGGGCCGCGCACACCGCCCACGTGGTGGAACGGCGTTGACATCCGTTCGGGCGCATGTCTTAACTTACGCCCCAGAACGGTCATGAGCGTCAGCGAAAAGCCCTGGCTTGCTGACCGGCAACCCTCGCTCCGCGGTGGGGTGCCCCAGGTGACGACCGGACCGACGACATATCGGTAAGCGCGAGGGCCCGACGGGCCGGAAGAACACGGTGACGGACATGTACGCAGCCCCCAGGACGGCCCCGCGCCGCTCCCACGGCTGCGTACTGCCGTACGTGGACCTGCTCGTCGCCGACCGGGCCGTCGATCTGCTCCGCGTGAACAGCGCACTGTGTACCGCACCGGGCCGCGCCCGCTGTCGGGGCTGACTCTCCACCTCCGCAGCCCCGCCCCGAAGACGAACACCGCCCTTGCGGTGTGCCGTTGTCCACCAAGCCCCGGTGCCCGTGCGTCCTCGTGTGTCACGCCCCTCAGGTCGTGACACGCCTCGTTCGCCGTACCCGGGGAATCCGACTCCCGCCGGAGCCCCTCCATGAGCGAACCCCCAGGCGCCGCCGTGTCCCTCACCGAGGCACCGCCGACCGCTACTGACACCCCGTCACAGTCCTTTGCCGCCCAGCGCGTTCTGCCCCAGCGCCGCCCCGGCCGGTGGATCGCCACCGCCGTCGTCCTGGTCCTCGCGGCCCAGTTCGTGCACGGCCTGGTGACCAATCCGTTCTACCAGTGGGACCGGTTCGGCTACTGGTTCCTGCGGCCGACGATCCTCGACGGACTGCTCGTCACGCTCGAAGTCACCGCCTACAGCGCGGTGCTGGGTCTCCTCGGCGGCATCCTGCTCGCCCTGGCCCGGCTCTCCAAGAGCCCCGTCCTGCGGGCGGTCAGCTGGATCTACATCTGGACGTTCCGCTCCATCCCACTGATCGTCATCCTGCTCTTCCTCTACAATTTCAGCGCCCTCTACCAGACGCTCAGCGTGGGCGTTCCCTTCGGACCGGCGTTCTTCAGCTTCGACGAGTCCCGGCTCGCCACCGACATCGTCGTCGCCGTCGTCGGCCTGAGCCTCAACCAGGCGGCGTACGCGGCCGAGGCGGTCCGCGGCGGCATCCTCTCCGTCGACCAGGGCCAGCACGAGGCGGCGGCAGCGCTCGGACTGCCCAAGGGCTACCAGTTCCGCAAGGTCGTCTTCCCGCAGGCGCTGCGCTCCATCACGCCGAACTACGTCAACCAGCTCATCGACCTGGTGAAGGCCACCTCGCTGGTGTTCTACGTGTCGCTGCTCGACCTGTTCGGCGCCGCCCAGACCATGGGCGCCACCTACCCCGGCGACATCGTGCCGCTGCTGCTGGTCGTCACCGTCTGGTACCTGATCCTGACCACCGTCGTCTCCGTCGTGCAGTTCTATGTCGAGCGGTACTTCGCCCGGGGCGCCACCCGCGCCCTGCCGCCGACCCCGCTGCAGAAGCTGCGCGCCTCGGTGAGCGACCTGCGCGCCCGTATCCGCAGGGAGGCCGCCGTATGACCACCGAGACCCTCCAGATCGTGCCCGCCGCCGTAGAGGTCCACGACGTGCACAAGTGGTACGGCACCCACCGGGTCCTGGACGGTGTCGACCTGACCGTCCGGGCCGGCGAGGTCACGGTCATCCTCGGGCCGTCCGGCTCCGGAAAGTCCACCCTGCTCCGGGTCGTCAACCACCTGGAGAAGCCCGAGATCGGGTACGTCAGCGTCAACGGCGAGCTCATCGGCGTACGCAAGCAGGGCGAACACCTCAAGGAGCTGAGCGAGCGGGCGATCCTGGCCCAGCGCAGCAACATCGGGTTCGTCTTCCAGAACTTCAACCTCTTCCCGCATCTGACGGTGCTGGAGAACGTCGCCGCGGCCCCGGTGGCGACCGGGAAACTGGACCGGGACGCGGCCCAACGGCTCGCCCGTGAACTCCTGGACCGGGTCGGCCTCGCCGACAAGGAGACCGCCTACCCGCGCCAGCTGTCCGGCGGACAGCAGCAGCGCGTCGCCATCGCCCGCGCCCTCGCGCTGCGGCCCGGCGTCATCCTCTTCGACGAGCCCACCTCCGCCCTCGACCCGGAGCTGGTGGGTGAAGTCCTGGCCGTCATCAAGGACTTGGCGAAGAGCGGCACCACCCTGGTGATCGTCACCCATGAGATCGGGTTCGCCCGCGAGATCGCCGACCGGGTCGTCTTCATCGACGGCGGAAAGATCGTCGAACAGGGCCCGCCCTCCGAAGTGCTGGACAAGCCGCAGCACGAACGGACCCGGGACTTCCTCAGCAAGGTCCTCTGACCAACACCCCTTTTTCCACCCCTCTCACTCACACGACAAGGACAGCCATGCGCACCCACCTCACCCGACGCAGCCTGATACGGGGCATCACCGCGGCCACCGCCGTCGCCACCCTCGCCACCGGGCTCGCCGCCTGCGGGGGCGACAGCGACGCCGCCACCCAGACCAACGACGCCGCCGGCACGGTGACCGTGGGTCGGCTGTCCAACGGCGCGGCCACCGAGACCGCCCTGAAGGTCGGCGAGGTGAAGTCCATCAGCGCCCTGCTGCCGGCCGACATCAAGAAGAGCGGCAAGCTGGTCATCGGCTCGGGCACCCTGCCCTCCGGCGCCCCGCCGCTCGGCTTCATCGGCAGCGACCAGAAGACGCTCACCGGCTCCGAGATCGACCTCGCCCGACTGGTCTCCGCGGTCCTCGGCCTCAAGCCCGAGGTGCAGCGCTCCACTTGGGAGAACCTCTTCATCGGCCTCGACAGCGGCAAGGTCGACGTGGCGTTCTCCAACGTCACCGACACCGAGGAGCGCAAGCAGAAGTACGAGTTCGCCTCCTACCGCAAGGACGACCTCGCGTTCGAGGTGAAGAAGGACAACACCTGGAACTTCGACAACAACTACGAGAACCTCGCCGGCAAGACCGTCTCCGTCGGCAACGGCACCAACCAGGAGAAGATCCTCCTGGAGTGGAAGGCCAAGCTGGAGAAGGAGGGCAAGAAGCTCACGGTCAAGTACTTCCAGGAGACCAACAGCCTCTACCTGGCCCTGAACAGCGGCAAGATCGACGCCTACTTCGGCCCCAGCCCCAACCTCTCGTACCACACCACCCAGACCGCGAAGACGCCCCAGGCGACCCGTGTCGCGGGGCAGTTCTCCGGTGCGGGCGAGACCCTCCAGGGCCTGATCGCCGCGACCGCCAAGAAGGACAGCGGCCTCGCCAAGCCGCTCGCCGCGGCCATCAACCACCTGATCGACAACGGGCAGTACGCGAAGTGGCTCAAGGCCTGGAACCTCTCCGGCGAGGCCGTCGCCAAGTCCGAGGTCAACCCGCCCGGGCTGCCGCTCACCAACTCCTGATCACCCACTGAGAGAAAGGCCATCGTGGCCCACCAGACCGCTCTGGGCACCCACCTGTTGGACAACCCCGTGTGGGCCGCGCTCGACGGCCCGCACGCCGGGTTCGCCGAACAGTTCGGCCGGGCGGCGCGCTACCCGGCGGACGTGTACGCGTTCGCCGCGCTCGCCGACCCGGCGGACCCGGCCGCCTGGGCCGACCTGCACGCGCTGCTCGGCCCGGGGGCCACCGCCAAGGTCAAGGGGGTCGAATCGGTTCCCGACGGCTGGGACGTCATCGGCGGTGGCCAGGGCGTCCAGCTCGTCGCCACCGGGCTGCTGCGGACCGAGCCCGCCCCGGAGGCCGTACGGCTCGGGGCGGGCGACGTCCCGGAGATCCTCGACCTGATCGCCCGCACCCGGCCGGGACCCTTCCTCGCCCGCACCGTTCACCTCGGCACCTACCTCGGCATCCGCCACCAAGGCCGGCTGATCGCCCTGGCCGGGGAACGGCTCCGCCTCCCCGGCTGGACCGAGATCAGCGCCGTCTGCACCGACCCCGCCCACCGGGGCCGGGGTCTCGGCACCCGGCTGGTGCGCGCGGTCGCCGCCGGGATCGTGGAGCGCGGCGAGACCCCGTTCCTGCACGCCGCCGCCCACAACTCCACCGCGATCCGGCTGTACGAGTCGCTCGGCTTCACCCTGCGCCGCCGTACGACCATCCTTCAGGTGCGCGCCCCCGGAACAGATGCCGGGGCGGAGGCGTTGTGAGGTGCGACGAGGCGCGCGCCGACAGAACGGGAGGCAGGGACATGTGTATCCCTCACCTCCGCCTGCACATCGACCTCCAGCGCGTCGCCGGCGCGCTCTGTCGCCCCTGACCCGTTTGTTCTCCGCCGTGCCCTGAGTGCCGTGTGCCCGGGCCGGTGTTCTCGTACGGATCTCCAGGAAGGCACCCTCTCGTGTCCCCTTCTTCTGCCCTGCACCTGGCCGTCGCCCTCGACGGCACCGGCTGGCACCCGGCCTCCTGGCGCGAGCCGGTGGCCCGCCCCGGTGACCTGTTCACCGCCCGCTACTGGGCCGACCTGGTCGCCGAGGCCGAGCGCGGACTGCTCGACTTCGTGACCATCGAGGACGGACTCGGCCTGCAGTCCTCGGTCTTCGGCGGGCTGGACGGCCGCACCGACCAGGTCCGCGGTCGCCTGGACGCCGTACTGATCGCGTCCCGCGTCGCTCCCCTGACCCGGCACATCGGCCTGGTGCCGACCGTGATCGCCACCCACACCGAGCCGTTCCACATCTCCAAGGCGATCGCCACCCTCGACTACGTCAGCACCGGCCGCGCCGGCCTGCGGGTGCAGATCTCGCCCCGCCCGGACGAGGCCGCGCACTTCGGGCGCCGCACCGTCCCGCAGCTGACCCTGGACGAACTCCAGAGCCCGGCCGGACAAGAACTCGTCAGCGAGTACTTCGACGAGGCCGCCGACTACGTCGAGGCCGTGCGCAGGCTCTGGGACAGCTGGGAGGACGACGCCGAGATCAGGGACGTCGCCACCGGCCGCTTCATCGACCGCGACAAGCTGCACTACATCGACTTCGAGGGCCGCCACTTCAGCGTCAAGGGCCCCTCCATCACCCCGCGCCCGCCGCAGGGCCAGCCCCTCGTCACCGCCCTCGCCCACCAGACCGTCCCGTACCGGCTGGTGGCCCGTCAGGCCGACGTCGGATACGTCACCCCCTTCGACACCGAGGGGGCCGGGGCGATCGTCGCCGAGATCCGGGCCGAGCAGGAGACGGCGGGCCGCGCCGACCAGCCCGTCCATGTCTTCGGGGACCTGGTGGTCTTCCTCGACGACGACCCGGCGACGGCACTCGCGCGCCGCGAGCGGCTCGACGCCGTGGCGGGGGAGCCGTACGAGAGCGACGCCCGCATCTTCGCCGGAAGTCCCGCCCAACTCGCCGACCTGCTCCAGGAGTTCCAGACCGCCGGGCTCACCGGCTTCCGCCTCCGCCCCGCCGTCCTCGGCCACGACCTCCCGGCCATCACCCAGGGCCTGGTTCCCGAACTCCAGCGCCGCGGCGCCTTCCGCACCGCCTACGAAGCCGACACCCTGCGCGGCCTGCTGGGCCTCACCCGCCCCGCCAACCGCTACGCCGCCGCCTGAGACGGGAAGGACCGCACAGCCATGACCAAGCCGCTGAAGCAGATCCATCTGGCCGCCCACTTCCCGGGCGTCAACAACACCACCGTGTGGAGCGACCCCGAGGCCGGCAGCCATATCGAGTTCAGCTCCTTCGCCCACTTCGCCCGCACCGCCGAACGGGCCAAGTTCGACTTCCTGTTCCTCGCCGAGGGCCTCCGGCTCCGCGAACAGGGCGGGCACATATACGACTTGGACGTCGTCGGGCGCCCCGACACCTTCACGATCCTCTCCGCGCTCGCCGCCGTCACCGAACACCTCGGTCTGACCGGCACCATCAACTCCACCTTCAACGAGCCCTACGAGGTGGCCCGCCAGTTCGCCAGCCTCGACCACCTCTCCGGCGGCCGCTCCGCCTGGAACGTGGTCACCTCCTGGGACGCCTTCACCGGCGAGAACTTCCGCCGTGGCGGCTTCCTGCCGCAGGACGAGCGCTACTCACGCGCCAAGGAGTTCCTCGCCACGGCCGGCGAGCTCTTCGACTCCTGGCACGGCGACGAGATCCTGGCCGACCAGGAGACCGGTGTCTTCCTGCGCGACGCGAAGGCCGGAGCCTTCGTCCACTCCGGCCAACACTTCGACATCCACGGCCAGTTCAACGTCCCGCGCTCCCCGCAGGGCCGTCCCGTGATCTTCCAGGCCGGCGATTCGGAGGAGGGCCGCGAGTTCGCCGCCTCGTCCGCCGACGCCATCTTTAGCCGGTACGCCGCCCTCAAGGAGGGCCAGGCCTTCTACACGGACGTCAAGAACCGCCTCGCCAAGTACGGCCGCGGCCACCACGACCTGCTCATCCTGCCCGCCGCCACCTTCGCGCTCGGCGACACCGACGCAGAGGCCGAGGAGCTCGCGAGGGAGGTGCGCCGGCAGCAGGTCAGCGGGGCCACCGCCCTCAAGCACCTGGAGTTCGTCTGGAACCGGGACCTGTCCTCGTACGACCCGGAGGGCCCGCTCCCGGACATCGACCCGGATGTCAGCGACAACCACATCTCCAAGGGCCGCGCCCAGGTCCGTATGTACCGCGACCCGCTCGCCACCGCCCGCGAGTGGCGCGAACTGGCCGCCGCCAACCAGTGGTCCATCCGCGACCTGGTCATCAACACCGGGAACCGGCAGACCTTCGTCGGCTCCCCGGAGACGGTCGCCAGGACCATCAACGAGTACGTCCAGGCCGACGCGAGCGACGGCTTCATCCTCGTCCCGCACATCACCCCCACCGGCCTCGACGTCTTCGCCGACAAGGTCGTCCCGCTCCTCCAGGAACAAGGCGTCTTCCGCACCGAGTACGAGGGCACGACCCTGCGCGACCACCTCGGCCTCGCCCACCCGGACGAGGTGCGCGGCGAACGGGCCGCGTCGTGAAGTTCCTCGCGATCACGCTGATCGTGCACCGACCGGACCCGGTCACCGGGGTGCTGAAGTCGACGCACGAGCGGTTCCGCGAGGTGCTCGACAACGCCGTGCTGGCCGAGGAGCTGGGCTTCGACGGCTTCGGGGTGGGGGAGCGGCACGAGCGGCCGTTCCTCTCCTCCTCGCCGACCGTCGTCCTCGGTCACATCGCCGCCCTGACCCGCCGCATCCGCCTGTTCACCGCGGTCACCACCCTCAGCCTGCTCGACCCGGTCCGCGCCTACGAGGACTACGCCACCCTCGACCACCTCTCCGAGGGCCGCCTCGACCTGATCATCGGCAAGGGCAACGGCACCGCCCAGCGTGAGCTGTTCCACGTCACCCCCGAGGACCAGTGGGACCGCAACGCCGAGAGCTACGAGGTCTTCCGGCAGATCTGGCGGCAGGACAAGGTCACCGCCGACACCCGCTTCCGGCCGCCGCTCAAGGAGGCGGAGGTGTGGCCCAGGCCCTACCAGCGGCCGGTGCGGGTCTGGCACGGCAGCGCCACCAGCAAGGAGTCGGTCGACCTGGCCGCCCGCTACGGCGACCCGCTCTTCTCGGCCAACGTCACCAACCCCATAGAGCCGTATGCCGAGTTGATCCGCTACTACCGCGAGCGGTGGGAGCACTACGGGCACGATCCGGCGGACATCGCGGTGGGTGCCGGGACGGCCGGGCTCCTGGTGACCCGCACCTCCCAGGAGGCCCTCGACGTCTACCGGCCGCTCTTCGAGGCCAACCTCGCCTTCTACGAGAAGGCGGGCCTCCCCGTGGTCTTCGAGACCCTGGAGGACTTCGTCGAGCGCAGTTCCGCCCTGATCGGCAGCCCCGAGCAGATCATCGACAAGGTGCACCGCTACCACGAGCAGTTCGGGCACACCGTCCTCCATCTACACGCGGATGCGCATGGGTTGACGGATCGTCAGCACCGGGACTCACTGGAGCTGTTCCAGTCACGGGTCGCCCCGGTACTGCGGCGTGACATCCCGGACCCGCCGTTCGCGTGGGAACCCGTACGGGAGGAGCCCGTCCATGCCTGACATCCCCCTCGGCATCCTCGACCTGGTCCCGATCTCCAGCGGCTCCACGGCGGCCGACGCCCTGCGCAACTCCATCGACCTGGCCCGGCGCGCCGAGCGACTGGGCTACGCCCGCTACTGGTTCGCCGAGCACCACCTCAACCCCGGGGTGGCGGGCACCTCCCCGGCGGTCGTGCTCGCGCTGACGGCCGCCGCGACCTCCACGATCCGGCTCGGCTCCGGAGCCGTACAGCTCGGTCACCGCACCGCGCTGAACACGGTCGAGGAGTTCGGCCTGATCGACGCCCTGCACCCGGGCCGCCTCGACCTGGGCCTCGGCCGCTCCGGCGGCCGCCCACCGGGACAACCGGCCGCGGAGCCGCCGCCCCCGGGCCACGCCCCGAACGGTCTCGTCGTACCGCCCCGCTTCTCCTTCGAACGCCTCCTGGGCTCGCCCCGCATCGCCCTCCAGCGCAAGCTGCTCCTGCTCCCGGGCGCCGAGTCGCAGGAGTACGCCGAGCAGATCGACGACCTGCTCGCGCTGCTGGCCGGCACCTACCGCACCGACGACGGCGTGGAGGCGCACGTGGTGCCGGGCGAGGGCGCCGACGTCGAGGTGTGGATCCTCGGCAGCAGCGGCGGGACCAGCGCGGAGGTCGCGGGCGCGCGGGGCCTGCGCTTCGCCGCGAACTACCACGTCAGCCCGGCCACGGTCCTGGAGGCCGTGGACGGCTACCGGTCCTTCTTCCAGCCGTCCGACGTCCTCGACAAGCCGTACGTCAGCGTCTCCGCCGATGTCGTGGTCGCCGAGGACGACGCCACAGCGCGTGAACGGGCCACCGGTTACGGCCCATGGGTGCGCAGCATCCGTACCGCCGAGGGCGCCATCGAGTTCCCGACCCCGGACGAGGCACGCGCCCACCCCTGGACCGAGGCGGACCAGGAACTGGTCCAGGACCGCCTCGACACCCGGTTCGTCGGCTCTCCGACCACGGTCGCGGACCGCCTGGAACAGCTCCAGGAGGCCACGGACGCCGACGAGTTGCTCCTCACCACCATCACCCACGACCATGCGGACCGGGTCCGCTCCTACGAGCTGCTCGCCGCCGAGTGGCGCAGGCGAGGTCACTCGCTCCAGTCGAGCTGATGCTCGGGGGTCCCCAGGGACCTGCCGTACGCGATCGCCTCGGCGCGGCCTCGCCGGTCGCCGCGCCGATACCGGAACACCCTTCCGGCGAAGACGACGACGCGCTCGTCACCGGCGACGAAGTCGGCGTACCACCCGTGCGCCGGCTCCAGCGCCGCGGCGAGCGCGTCGGCGATCGACGCCGACAGACCGTCGTCCGCCTCCCACTCGACCAGCGTCCACAAGGGCGGTTGCCCGGCCCGAGCGCTGTCCGAGACATCGAGCCGGCGCACGGCACGGACGCGAAGCCCGGGCGGGGCGAACTCGGCACCGGGGCGCAGGCTCTCGCCGAGAACATAACCGTTGATCATGTGCTGTCTCCTCTACGGGGGTCCAGGGAGACGTTAGGGCCCGATGGCTGACATCCTCTGTCAGTCGTACGGCGATGAGGTGATCGGGAAATGCGCGCGGACCGGCTGCTGTCCCTGCTGCTCTGCCTCCAGGCCCGGGGGCGGATGACGGCCCGTCAACTCGCAGCAGAGCTGGAGGTGTCGGTCCGTACCGTCTACCGCGACCTGGAGGCGCTGAGCGCGGCCGGTGTGCCGGTCGTGGCCAGCGGCGGACCGGGCGGCGGGTGCCGGCTGATCGAGGGCTGGCGCAGCCCGCTGCTGGGGATCAGCGCGGAGGAGGCGACGGCGCTCCTCGCGGTGTCGGCGGGCGGGCCGCTGGAGCGGATCGCGCTCGGTGACGCGCTCGCCCAGGCACGGCTGAAGCTGCTGGCCGCGCTGCCCGCGTCCGGCCGCGACGACACGCGTGCCGCGGCGGCCCGCTTCCATCTCGACAGCCAGGCCTGGTTCCAGCCCGCGGAGCCGGTGCCGACGCTGCCGGCGCTGGTGGACGCCGTACGACGAGACCGCCGCCTGCGCCTCACCCACGGGGACCGGACCCGCACCGTGGATCCCCTGGGCCTCGTCGCCAAGGCGGGCGTCTGGTATCTCGTCGTCGCCTCGGACCGGGGCGTCCGCGCCCACCGGGCGGCCAGGATCACCGGCGCCGAGATGCTGCCCGAGTCCTTCCGGCGCCCCGCCGGGTTCGACCTGGCCGCCTTCTGGGCAGGCTGGACGGCGGAGTTCGAGGCGAGCCTCGATCAACTCCGGGTCACCGTAAGGCTGTCGGACGCGGGGCTCGCCGCACTGCCCGCGGTGCTGGGCGACCCGCGGTCAGCCGCGGGGGCCGTCCCGGATGCGGGAGGCCATCGACTCGATCTCCGCTTCGACGACGCCCGGGCCGCCTGCCGACGGCTCCTCGGCTTCGGACCGGAGGTCGAGGTGCTGGAACCGCCGGAGGTAAGGGAGTTGGTGGCCGACACGGCGCGCCGAACGGCCGCCCGCTACTGAAGCAGCAGGGTGGCGCCGCCCCAGCACGCCGCCAGGAACGCGGCGAGCAGCGCGGTCGCCAGTGCGTTGCGCGCCTTGGCCGTGGCGACCTGGGCCTCGCCGGCGGCCCTGGAGCGACGCATCGCGCCGAGGAACGTCGCACAGAACGCGGCACACAGCACCGCGGTGATCGGCAACAGCCAGAGCATCAGCCGGACGTATCGCTCCAGGTCCGGGACCGTGCTGCCCTCCGTCGCAAGCATGAGCGGATCGTAGACCGCAGCCGTCGCCCCGCGCGACCCCCGAACCACTCCGCGTGCCCGACGTAGTACTCGTACGCCAGCCGGGTGTTCTCCGCCGAGCGGGTCACGCCGTGGAAGTAGCCCAGTTCGGAGAGCGCGAACTCCGCGTGCACCAGCGGCAACAGCTCCGGCAGCGCCGCCGACTCGGCCGCGCTGAGCGGTCGTACGGACTGGTAGCCGTCGAGGAGGGCCAGTGCGTCGGCCTCGCGTACGGGACAACCGGGGCGGAGCCACTGGACGGCGTTGCGCTCGATCGCCGTCGCCAGATCGTGCACGGCCGTCGTGCGGTCGCTCATGCCGACGTCGAGGACGGTCGCGACCTGCCCGGAGGTGTCCCACAGGAGGTTGGAGGCGTGCCAGTCGTTGTGCGTCCACAGGGGCGTGAGGCGGGGGAGGTGCGGGGCCAGGTCCTGGTACAGAGGGATCAGCACGCGGGCGGTGTCCTCACGCCAGGGGAAGTGCCGTAGCCCGTCGGCGACGTGAGGGTGTCGGGCGGCGTACTCCGCCAGGGCCGTCCACGGGTCGTCGGACGCGAACACCGTGAACGACGCCACCAGCGGGCGCACCTGGCGCGCAGGGGCGTCGAAACCCTCCGCCGCCAGATGCAGCCGGGCCAGCGCCTCACCGGCCGCCCGGGCGTGGGTGGCCGAGCGGAACGGGGACCAGGACAGGGCGTCCCGGTACAGGTCGATGCCGTCACCGGGCGAGTGCACCTCGTACGTCCACTCGCCGCGCTCCGCCACGTCCAGCACCTCCACCACCGGCGCCCCCCGCTCCCGCAGATGGCGCAGGAACGCGTGCTCCTCGGCCAGGGCTTCGAGGGTCCGTACGGTGACATGGTGGCGTTTCACGAACAGGCGTCGGCCGGCCCGCTCGACCACGGCCGCCGCCGACAGCGGGCGCGGGCTGCGCCACACCACCCGCGCCGGTCCGACGACCTCCGTCACCTCGGCGTCCGTGAGGGGAGGCCAGTCGGGTTCGGCGGGCTCGGTGCCGAGGCCGTGTGCCTTGAGTGAACTCATGCCGCACCCACCGTCCGCGTGCCCTTCAACGCCTCGAGGATCCGGCGTTCGGTCGCCGCGAACTCCGGTGCCGTGAAGTCGTCCGCGCCGCGCGGGCGGGCGAGCGGCACCTCGAAGCGGTCGACGACGGTGGCGGGGCGCGGCGACAGGACGTGCACGGTGTCGGCGAGCAGGACGGCCTCGCGGATGTCGTGCGTGACCAGGACGACCGTCCAGCGGTGGCGCTGCCACATGTCCGCCAGCCACAGCTGCATCTCGGTCCGGGTGAGCGAGTCCAGCGCACCGAACGGCTCGTCCAGGAGCAGCACCGGCCGCTCCAGGACGACCGTGCGCAGCAGTGCGGCCCGCTGCCGCATCCCGCCGCTGAGCTGGGACGGGTACGCCTTCTGGAAGCCGTCGAGCCCGAAGTCCGCGAACAGCGCGTCGGCCCGGGCCCGTGCCTCCTTCTTCCGCACGCCCTGTGCCTCAAGGCCGAGGGCCGTGTTGTCGAGCACGGTCCGCCAGGGGAACAGCAGGTCCTTCTGCGGCATGTAGGCGACCTTGCCGGACGCCACCCCGGCGGGCTCGCCCTCCACCAGCACCCGCCCGCACGTGGGCCGGTCCAGACCGGAGACCAGATTGAACAGCGTGCTCTTGCCGCTGCCGCTCGGGCCGATCACGGCCGCGAACTCACCCGGCTCCACGGAGAGTTCGAGGTCCCGCAGGACCTCCAGATCGCCGAAGGACTTGCCGACGTCTTCGATGCGCAGCGAACTCATGTGCCGACCTTCCGTTCCCAGGGCAGCACCAGCCGCTGCACCAGATACGTGGCCCCGAACAGGGCGATGCTCAGCGCCGCCGTCACGCCCACCGCCGCGAACACCAGGTCCGTGCGGAAGGCGCTCTTCTGCGCCTGCATATAGATCCCGAGGCCCGCCTCCGCGCCCGCGTACTCGGCGAAGACCGCACCGACGACGGCGTAGGTGATGCTCACCCGCAGCCCGGCGAAGAAGTACGGCATCGCGCTCGGCACCCGGACAAGGCGGAACGTCCGCCACCGGCCCGCCCCCAGTGAGCGCAGCAGCCGCATCGCCTCACGGTCGGTCGCCGCGAACCCGGCGGCCAGGTTGGCGGCCAGCGGGAAGAACGTCGTCAACGTCACCACCAGCATCTTCGGCAGCAGCCCGAAGCCGAACCAGATGATGAGGAGAGGCGCCACGGCGACGATCGGGATCGTCTGCGAGGCGACCAGCAGCGGATACAGGCCCCGCCGCGCCGCCGCGGAGAAGTCCAGCAGCACGGCGACCAGCCACGCCGCCGTGAAGGACAGGGCGAAACCGAGCAGGGTCTCCTGGAGGGTGGGCAGGGTCTGCGCCCACAGGTCCGCGCGGTTCGCCCAGCCCTGCTCCAGCACCCGTGCGGGAGACGGCAGGGTCGTCGGATCGACTCCGGCGGCACTCACGTACAGCTGCCAGCCGCCGACCACGACGGCCAGCACCAGCAGCGGCGGCCACAACGACCGCAGGAGCGGCTTCACTTGGCGGCCGGGAGGTAGTCGTCGGTGAAGAACTCCGACGCGTCCGGCGCCTTCGCCGGCTTCTTGCCGTCTTCGTCGACCAGCAGCCCCGCCTGGTACTCGAAGTCGGCGAACGCCTGCCAGCGCTCGGCGCTCTGCGTCCCGATCTCGCCGTCCGGCCCCTTGTAGTACTCCTTCGCCAGCAACCGCTCGCTCTTCCGCACCAGTTCGGTGTTGGTGAGCACGCTCTTGTTCTGGGCGACGAGGAGGTCGGCGGCCTGGTCGGGGTGGTCGGCCGCGTACCGGTAGCCCTTGTCGAGGGCGGCGAGGAACTTCTTCGCGACCGCCGGATTCTTCTTCAGGTACCGGTCCGAGGACGCGACGAGCGTCGAGTAGATCGCGGGGAAGCCGTAGTCGGACAGCTGGAAGTTCTTCAGCGGCTTGCCGCTCAGCTCCGCCTCCAGCCCCTCCCATGTCGGCATCGGCATGGCGAAGTCGGCCTTGTCCGCGTAGAGCGCCGCGTACGCCGAGGTGTTGAGGGTGATCTGCTTGAAGTCGCCCTTGCCACCCGCGTTCTGGATGACCTTCTGGAGCAGCGGCTTCTCGTACGGGGCGCCGAAACCGGCGTACGTCTTGCCGTCGAGGTCCTTCGGTGAGCTGATGTCGTCGCGGCCCGCGCGCACGGCGATGGTGACGTTCGTCTTCTGCGTGACCGCGTACACGGAGGTGATGTCGGCACCGGCGGCCCGGGCGGTGGTCACGCCCTCCTGGTAGGAGATGCCGAAGTCGGCCTTGTGGGCGGCGAGCAGCGTCTCGGGGGCGGTCGAGCCGTAGGGCACGATCCTCAGGTCGATGCCGGCGTCCTTGAACCAGCCCTTGGCCTGGGCGACGTAGATGCCGGTGTGGTTGGTGTTGGGCGTCCAGTCCAGGGCGAGCGTGACGGTCGTGGTGCCGTCCTTGGTGGCGGCCGAGGAGTCGGCCTGGCATCCCGTGGTGACGGCGAGCAGGGAGGTCGCGGCGATCGCGGACAGCAGGGTGCGGCGGTGCATGGCGGGTCCTTCGTACGGAGGAGAGGCGAGCGGTGCGGGGCGGTCAGGCCCGACACAGCGCGCTCGCCACCCGCTTGAAGTCGACGGCGAGCCGCCGGGTGAGCAGCGTCACGCGGTCACGTCCAGCAGGCCGTTGGTGAAGGAGCGGTCCCAGTCGCGGTCGTGCGCGATCGCGCCGTTCTCCGCGAGCCAGTGGGCGTACGGTCCCATCCGGCTCTCGTCGATGACACCCCAACGGCCGTCCCGGTCCGTCCAGGTGGGCGCGATCAGCGCGAGCGAACGGGCGATGAGCGGACGCGGGAAGTAGGGGATCACGGCTTCCAGCAACTCCAGAGTGCCGTCCTGTTCCTGGGCGGCGGCTGCGTAGCCACGAGCCGTCACCGCCAGGAAGTCCCTTACCAGGGAGGGTTGTTCGGCGAGCAGCCGCTCGCTCGTACCGAGCAGGTAGCTGTGGTAGCGAGGTGCGCCGATCTCGTCCACCGGCCAGGTCAGCCGCCGCTCCTCGGGCAGGTCGCCGCGCAGGGCGTCCCAGGACCAGTAGTTGCCGAAGGTGGCGTCGGCCTCACCCGCCTCGATGTCGTCCACGGTCAGTTCGCGGGCGCCCGCGTCGAGGAGGAGCACGGCGTCCGGGTCGCCGCCGTCGGCCGCGACCAGGTGGTGGACCAGGGCACGGCCGCGTGGGGTCGGGTTGAGGGCGAGCCGTCGGCCGGCGAGGTCGCGCGGGCGGGTGATGCCGGTGGAGGTGGTGGTCTGGATCGCCTCCAGACCACGGTGGTTGACCGCGGCGACGGCGATCAGCGGCTGGCCGTGGGCGGCGCGGCGGGCCAGCAGTCGGTTCGGCGGGAAGATCCCGAAGTCGACCTCGCCCCGCGCCAGGTACTCCAGCGTGTCGCCGCGTCCCGGATCCTGGACGGCCAGTTCCACGTCGAGGCCCGCCTCGGCGAACCAGCCACGGGCACGGGACAGGTACAGACCGGCTGAATTCGGCCAAGGATGGAAATAGTCCAGCATGACCCGGATGTGCGGCATGGAGGTACTCCGAAGGAGGCGCGCGAAGGCGCGGTGAACGGTGAGAGAGGCGAGGGTGGGTCAGTGACGACAACAGGAGCAGCGCACCGGGGTGGGGGACACCGGTCGCTTCGGCTCGACTGCTGTGAACACGTGTACTCCTACGCGGGACGCCTGGCTGGCGTGGTTGGTGCGGTCGGCGTCCCCATGGGGACCGCGTTCGAACGAACGGATCCCAGACGCCCTCTCAGCCCAGTCGGGTAGGGGCTCCCGCGTAGATGGCCGAAACCATAACGGCATGCCCGGGAGGCTGTGCAAGCCTGGTCCGAAATATGGGACGGCCTTGTTCGACGCGTAAGACGCCCAGCTCACGGGCGTACCATCGGCCGCCATGACCTCCCTGCTGCCCGGCCCCCTGGTCGACGACACCTGGCTCGCCGCCCGCCTCGACGACCCACGGGTGGTCGTCCTCGACGCCACCGCCCTGCTGCCCTCGCCCCGGCACGACGGCGACTACCGGTGTGCGAGCGGCCGGGCCGCCTGGGCCGAGCGGCACCTCCCGGGCTCCCGGCACGCCGACCTGACCGGCGACTTCTCCGACCACGACGCGCCCTACCACTTCGCCGTACCGTCCCCCGAGGCGCTCGCCGCGGCGCTCGCCCGGCTCGGCGTGGGGGAGGGCGACGCGGTCGTGGCGTACGACAACGGCGGTGGCATCTGGGCGGCCCGGCTGTGGTGGATGCTGCGGGCGATCTCCGTCCCCGCGGCCGTGCTCGACGGCGGGCTGGCGGCATGGGAGGCGGCCGGCCGTCCGCTCGCCTCCGGTGCGGAGCCGGCCCCGGTGCCCGCGGTCACGCCCGTCACCCCCGTACCGCGTCCCGGACTCTGGACCGACGTGGACGAGGTGGCCGCCGTCAGCCGCGGCGAACGTCCCGGTGTGCTCGTCTGCGCGCTGCCGACCGGCGGCTTCGACGGCACCGCCCCCACCCGCTACACCCGCCGGGGCCACATCCCGGCCAGCCGCAGCCTGCCGGGCCGTGAACTCCTCGACGCCGCGGGCCGGTTGCTGCCCGCGCCCGAACTCACCGCCCGCCTCGGCGCGGTGCTCACCACCACCGACTCCCCGGTCGTCCTCTACTGCGGCGGCGGCATCTCGGCGGCGGGCGCGGCCCTCGCGCTCACCCTGCTGGGACGCAGGGACGTGTCGCTGTACGACGGTTCGCTGGAGGAGTGGTCGAAGGACCCGGCGCGCCCCATGGACCGCTGAACGCCGCCTGGCCTCACCTGAGTTGCCCCTCGAACACGCCGTGTGGCCGGCGCTCGTTTCCCTCCCCCGAAGGTAACGAGCGCCGGCCATTCCCCCGGCGCCGGACAGTGGTCCAGCCTCGCCCGTGTGCGGCCGTACGTGCTGTCACCAGCACATGACCGCGGTTTCCCCCGAACCCCACGCGGAGTACAGGCGCACACGGACGAAGTAGCGGCGGCCCTTGACGAGACGGGCCCTGACGGTGGCGTTGTGCGGTGTTCCCCCGTCGTCCTGGCCGCCGAGATAGCGGGGTTCCCCGTCCCGCTCCTCGAAGACCACGACCACGGTGTCGCTGTCGCCGAAGGTGCCCACGCTGTACTCGCGGGTCTCCGGCGGCTCGACGGTGAAGTCCGCCTGTTCGCCCGGGCCGAGCCCGAGCGGCGCCGAGCGGAACGGCATCAGCGCGGGCGGCAGTGTGGGACCGACCGACGGATACCAGCGCTGGACGTACTCCTTGTCGGAGGGCGAGAGCGTGCCGGGCGGGGTCAGACCCGCACGGAACTGCTCCGGCTCCAGGATGAGCCCCGCCGAGAACGGATACTCCATGATCGACTGGTGGTCCCAGGCGGAGCCGCTCACCTCGCTGGGGTCGAGCTTGCGCAGGATGTTGAAGAACGTCTTGTCCCGGGTCCAGAAGTTCGGCGGGCCCGCCAGCTCGGCGTAGACGGCCTCGTCGTCCCAGTGGATCCCGGCGAACGGGTTCTGGTGCTCGTGGTGCATGCCGAGCGCGTGCCCGATCTCGTGCAGGGCCGTCCCGCGCTCCCCCGGCGCGGTCAGGTCCCACCCGAAGTTCATGGTGCGCTCGTGCAGTCCGACCCGGAGCGCGTCCTTGCCCACCGTCGACCAGGAGCCGTCGCCGAGCTGGAACCCGATCCGCAGCTCCGCCTCGGAACGTTCGCCGACCTCGGTGAACGTGACCCCGATGCCGAGGTCCTGCCATTGAAGGAAGCACTCCCGTACGACGTCCCGCTGCTTCTCCGCGCCGACCCACGACACCCGGCGGGTCGCCCCGCTGCCGGGTATCGCGATCACCGAGGCGTCCGAGTCGCCGTCGAAGAAGTAGTAGTGCAGGACGGTGTTGTTGACCCACATCCGGCCCCCGCCGACCAGCGCGCTCAACCGCTCGGCGGTCAACCCCGGTGTGAAGACGGGGGCCGACTGCTGCGCGAGGGAGCAGTAGCGGGAAGCCATGCGCCAAGAGTGCCGTCGGCCGTCCGCGGGCGCCTGAGTCGAGGGCTACTCAAGTCCCCGTGTATCAGGCTTGAGTACTCGCGCTCCTGTAGGTGTGATGACTTTCGAACGGGACGCGAAAACCCTGGAGCTGCCCTGGCCGTTCACCGGCCGGGAGGACGAACTCGAGCTGATCCGCCGCTCGTCGGCCGCAGGTCACCACGGCATCGTGGTCACCGGCCCGGCGGGCTGCGGCAAGACCCGGCTCGTGACGGAGGCCGTCCGCGGCACCGACTGCGCCAGGGTGGCCGGGACGCCCGAGACCCGGCACATCCCGTTCGCCGCGTTCGCCCATCTGCTGCCCGAGACGGTGAACCTGCACCGGGCGGTTCAACTGCTGTCCGCCGTCCGCCTGTTGCTGGTCGACGACGCCCAGCTGCTCGACGACGCCTCGGCCGCCCTGGTCCACCAGCTCGCCGTGCACGGCCGCACGCGGCTGCTGGTCGTCGCCACCGACGGCGCCCCCGTGCCGGGCGCCGTCTCCCGGCTGTGGACCGGTGAGCTGCTGCCGCGGCTCGTCCTGGAACCGCTGCCCCACGAGGAGACGGCCCAGTTGGCCGCGGCGGGTGTCGGCGGCGGCCTGGAACCGCTCACCGTCAACCGACTGCACCGGCTGTGCCGTGGCGATCTGCGCCTGCTGCGCGAGCTGATCGGCGCGGTCCGCGAGAGCGGGCTGCTCACCCGGCAGCCCGACTCGGAGGACCGGGCGTGGCGGGGCCCGATGCCGGTCACCACGACCGTGCGGGAACGGACGGCGCGGGTCCTGGAGTGCGCGGACCGCGAGACGCTCGAACTCCTGGCCTTCGCCGAGCCGTTGCCGCACTCCATGGACGACCTCGACCTGCCCGCCCTCGAACGCCTCGAAGCCGACGGCCTGGTACACGTCGACGACGACGGCGCCGTACGTCTCGCCCACCCCCTGCACGGCCCGGTGCTGCGGGCCGCGGCCGGCCGGCTGCGGGCCAGGCGGCTGGCCCGCGGGCCGGAGCAGTGCGCGGCGGCCCTCGCGGCGGAGGCCGCCGCGCTCGCGGACCGGATCGAGCGCGCCGACGTACGGGAGACGGACGCGCCCGTGGGGGAGTGGCTCATCGCGGAGGGACAGCCGGTCCCGGCGCGGTACGCGGCCGTACGGGCGAGGTTCGCCCGGCTGCGCGGAGAGCTGCGGGAGGCGGCGGCCTGGGCGAGGGAGGGACTGCGGGAAACGGCGGCCGACCCGGCCTGCCGTACCGAACTTGCCCTGGCGGCAACGCAGTCGGGAGAGACGACGGGCCTCGACGGCGACACCGGCGGACCGGTCACGGCATGGCTCGCGGCGGCGCGCGGTGACCTCGACACCGCTCTGGAAACCGTCACCGACGCCTACGACGCCGTACGCCTCGGAGCTCCCCACGCGCGGCCGGGCACCGGGGTGTTCGCCCTGCACGCCGACGCGCTCGCCCGCAACGACGGACCGGCGCTGGACCGGGCCGCCGAGCGGCTGGAGGAGCGCGGGTTCCTGCTGTTCGCCGCCGAGGCGCACGCGCAGGCCGTCCGCGCCCACCGCGACCCGCGCGCCGCCCGCACCTCGCGCACCCGGGCCGTCGCCCTCGCCCGCCGCTGCCAAGGGGCCCGCACCCCGGCCCTGTCCGGACTGGTCCTCGGCGAACTCACCGCACGCCAGCGGCAGATCGTCACCCTCGCCGCCGCCGGCCTCAGCAACCGGCAGATCGCGGAGAAGCTGACGCTCTCCATCCGCACCGTCGGCAACCACCTCTACAGCGCCTACGCCCGGCTCGGCGCGAACGACCGCGGAGCGCTGCCGTGGCTGGTGGAACTGCCCGCCGCACAGCCGGCCTGAGCCGGCCCACCGACCGGCGGTCTGACCCCCGTAATCGGGGGAGGGGTCAGGCCGCCGCCCTCGTCGGACACGCGCTCACGCCGCGCCGAACGCCGAGAACGCCCACCCCGTCGCCTGGTGCGTGGCATCGCCCGGCAGTGCCGCCCGCGCGTCGCGCAGGGCCTCGGCCAGGGACAGACCGGTGCTCAGCGCCTGGTGCAGGGCGAGCATCAGCGGGACCACCGCCGCGTCGTTGACCGGCGCGGTGCACGCCACCACGCCCGCCGTGCCCAGCGGCAGCAGCGCGGTGACCAGGCCGAGCAGCTCGTCCGCGCCGACCGAGGCGAACCGGGCGGTGTCGCAGCAGGACAGGATGATCCGGTA
This sequence comes from Streptomyces sp. NPDC051913, assembly GCF_044593635.1. Classification (NCBI taxonomy): domain Bacteria; kingdom Bacillati; phylum Actinomycetota; class Actinomycetes; order Kitasatosporales; family Streptomycetaceae; genus Streptomyces; species Streptomyces sp. NPDC051913. The sequence goes on from NZ_JBIUCI010000015.1 coordinate 78,579, forward strand.
CGGGCTGCGGTCGAGGCGTTCGAAGTCGTGCACGACGATCGGCCCGTCGGCCATCCGCAGCGAGGAGAACAGCGGGCTGTCGGCGCGGAAGGTGCCGTGCGCGGCGATATGCGCCAGCGCGGCCCCGTCGAGCTCCGTCAACACCCTTGGCACCCGGGCCTCGTCCTCCTCAAGGACGGTCGATCCGCCGTACCGGCCCGCCAGTTCGGGCACCTCGGCGCCCTCGGTCGCCAACCCCGGCCCACGGACCAGCACATGGCGGCCACCGGGCGGCGGTTCGGTCTCGCGGGCCCGCAGCCAGCTGCTCGCCGACGGCGACACGCTGAGCACCCGCTCCCGCAGCGACGGCAACAGCGCCCACGGCACCCGGTGCAGCCGGCCCGGCGGTACGACGACGACCGGCCCGGAGCCGAGGTGGGCCGCGGCCGGACCGAGCAGCAGCTTCTCCAGCCGCCGCCCCGCCGCCTCCACCACCGGCAGCCGTGCCTCCGCCCCCGGATGCGCCAGCCGGCGCAGCCCGGCCTGCACATGCTCCGCCTCGGTCTCCGCCTCGTGCAGCAAGCCGGCCTCGAACCGCCGCACCCGCCCCTGCCCGCACAGCAGCACCTGGACACGCCCGTCCAGCACAGCCAGTTCGACCAGGCGTACGTCGTCACCCAGCCGTTCCAGCAGCCGGCTCGGGTCGAAGCGGATGCCGTCGCCGGGGTGGTCGCCGCGGATGTGCAGGGTGCGGGAGCGGATCTCCCGTTCCAGGCGCCGCTGTTCACGCTCAAGGACCGGCAGCGGGCGGGCCTCCCGGCGGGCGGCCTCCGCGCGGGCCGCGATCTCCCGGAACGCCGTCAGATCGCTCAGCAGCGCCGGGTCGGCCGGCGGGCGGGTCGGCGGCGCGGACAGCGCGGTGGCCCGCCAGCGCTCGCTCCACACCAGCAGCCGGCGCGGGTTGCCGGAGTCCAGGCTCGCCCGCTGGGCCAACGCGGCCAGTTCCGCGCCCTGTTCGGTGGCCCGGGCCCTGAGCTCCGAGGCACCCAGCGTCATCCGATGGTCGTCGAGCACGTCGAGGCCACGTCGGCAGGCCTCCAGGATGCCCCGCCCCGAACCGGCCGCCCTGGCCCGCAGCGCCTGCGCCGCCCAGCCCGTCATCCGCGCCAGCGGAGGACCGCTGTGCCGGCTGCGGGCGGCGATCGCCAGATGCCGTTCGGCATCCGCGGTCCAGCCCAGCCCCAGCGCGATCCGCCCCGCCAGCAGCGAGGCCTCGGGCGCGGCCGGCGCCCCGAACCCGGCCAGGCGCTCGGCGACTTCGGCCGCGTCGGCCACCAGCCGCCCCGAGCCGCGTCCGGCGGCCAGACGCGCCTCCACCAGCACCAGCCGGGCGTGCGTCTCCCACCAGGACCGCCGCTGCGCGGCGAACAGCCGCACCGCGAGCGCCGCCCGCGCGATCGCGGTGTGCGGATCGCCCGCCCGCCGGGCCGCCCGAGCCGCGGCCAGCAGCAGCTCCGCCTTGAGGGTGGACTGCCCGCCGATCCCGTCAAGGACGGCGATCGCCGCGTCCGCCTCCGCCAGCGCCTCAGGCGCCAGCCCGGCCGCCATCAACACCTCGCAGCGCCGGATGTACAGCATGAACGACGGCGTGCCGAGCTTGGCGTACCGTTCCCCGGCCTCGTCGAACAGCCGCAGCGCCGCCGGGACGTCACCGGACCGGAACGCGGCGAGCCCCCGACTCTCCACCCCGTCCGCCTTGTCGTGCTCCTGGCCCGTGGTGTCGAACAGCGTTTCGGCCGCCGCGAAGTCCGCCTCGGCCCGCTCCACCGCACCGACCGCCAGATGCACGGTCGCCCGCAGCGTCAGCGCCCGCGCCGTCCAGATCACGTCGTCCACCTGCCGCAGCACGGGAATCGCCCGGCGTACGTCCTCCAGCGCCTCCCGGTGCCGGCCGAGCACCCAGGAGGCGTAGGCCCGCCGGTACAGCACCCGCGCGCGGGTGTGCCCGCTGCTCACCGCGACCCCGCGCTCCAGCGCGTCCAGACCCTGCCGGGTGCGCCCCGCGGTCACGAGCGCCACACCGAGCGCGGCCAGCACGTCGGCCTCGCGGTCGGCGGACTCGGCGCGTACGGCGAGGTCGCGGGCGCGGCGCAGATGGCGCAGCGCGATCTTCATGTCGCCCCAGTCGCGCTGCCAGATGCCGATCACCTGATGGGCGACGGAGGCATGCAGCGGTGAGGGGTCGGAGCCGATTACTTCCTCTGCCCTCGCCAGCGCCTGTTTGGGGGCGGCGAACACCATGGGCAGCAGTTCGAGAACCGTGTCGCTTCCCGCCGTCACCCAACGGATGGTAGTGCTCCGGGTCGTACGGCACACAGGGGTGGCGCTGTATCAATCGGCGGACCCGAGACTCTGACTGACGACCACCGCTCAAGTGGGAGGACACGCCATGGCACCTCAGCGATTCCCGGAGCAGTTCGACCAGATCCAGCGATCGATGCCCGACGTCTCCCTCGCGATGGGACCGGACGACGCGGCCGAGTTCATCTACGAGAAGGGTGTGGTCCTCGCGCGGGACGGTGAGGAGGCAGCGCTCGTCGAGAACACCGTCCGCGACCACTTCACCGCGGCGACCGGCCTCAGCGGCGACCAGGTACGCCGCGCGGGGCCGCAGACCAACCGCTCGGGCATCACCCGTATCCAGGTCGGCGACCCCGGCCACGGCGACCGCCGCGCCGACCGGGCCGTGGCCAACGCCCTGCGCGCCATGCGCGAACCGGAGGGACGCGCGGGACGCCGGCTGGTCAGCCGCAACCACGTGGTGTCCATCGCCGTCAACTCCTGTCCCGGCGACGAACCCGTGCCCGCCCCGCTCACCGGCGGCACCAACCCGGCCCCCGCGGAGGCCGGTTACGACGCCGACACCGCGGTCGGCGTCCTCGTGATCGACAACGGTCTCACCCACGACCACACGCTGGTCCCGCTCCTGACGCACGTCCAGGGCGACCTGCACGGCACCGAGACCGACGACCAGGGCAACCTGAAGATCTACGTCGGCCACGGCACGTTCATCGCGGGCATCGTCGCGTCCGTCGCGCCCAACACGAACATCACCGTGCGCAACACCCTCAACGACGCCGGCGCCATCCTCGAATCCGACTTCGGCGAGGCCCTGTTCGCCGCCGTCGACCGTGACGGCTGGCCCGACATCATCAGCCTCTCCGCCGGCACCTCCAACGGCCGCACCGACGGCCTGCTCGGCGTGGACGCCTTCATGCAGGAACTGCGGCAGCAGCGCACCCTGTTGGTGGCGGCGGCCGGCAACAACTCCAGCGCGACACCCTTCTGGCCCGCCGCCTACGCCTCCCTGCCCGACTACGCGAGCAGCGTCCTGTCGATCGGCGCCCTGCGCACCGACGGCGACCACGGCGCCTGCTTCAGCAACCACGGCTCCTGGGTCAACGCCTACGCTCCCGGCGAGCGCCTCACCAGCACCCTCACCGGCTTCGACGCACCCGTTCCGTACGTCTACCAGCACTCCACCTACGACGCCTGCCGCTTCAACTTCACCTACCTCTGCACCTGCCAACACCCCCGCCACACCGGCGTGTTGAGCGACGACGGCACCTCCGCCAAGCCGGACCAGGTGATGTTCGACGGCTACGCCCACTGGAGCGGCACCTCCTTCGCCACCCCGGCCGCCGCCGCCCTGGTCGCCGCCCACATGACCGCCCACAAGGAGACCGACCCACGCGCCGCCCGCGGGCAACTGCTCGCCGCCAACACCGAGTTCGCGGAAGTGCGCGGGGCGCACGTGCCGGCGCTCGTACCGCCCACCTGGCGCCAGGGGACGGTCGTACAGCTCTCTCCTGGGGCATGAGGGCCGAACTCGCCCCCTCCACGGCGTACGATGACTTGCCGTACACGAGGGGTGGGGCCGTGGACCGAGCAGATGTCGGCGCGCTGGTCCAGTCCGCCGTCGACGGTGACGCGGCGGCCTGGAAGGCGCTCGTGGAAGGGCTGAGCCCACTGGTGTGGTCCGTCGTGCGCGCACACCGGCTGAGTGACGCCGACGCGCACGAGGTGTACCAGACCGTGTGGTTCCGCTTCGCCCAGCACCTCGGCCGGATCCGAGAGCCGCAGAAGGCCGGATCGTGGCTCGCCAGCACCGCGCGCCACGAATGTCTGAAGGTGCTCAAGAGCTTAAGGCGACTGACACCCACCGACGATCCGCAACTGCTCGACCGCGTCAGCGAGGACCGTACGCCGGAACAGTCCCTCCTCGACTCCGAGGAGGCGGCCGTACAGAGCGAACGCATCCGCCATCTGTGGCAGGAGTTCGAGGAACTCGGCGACCGGTGCAGGCAGTTGCTGCGCATCCTGATGGCCTCGCCGCCGCCCAGTTACCAGGAGGTGTCCGCCGCGCTGGGCATCGCCGTGGGCAGCATCGGCCCCCTGCGCCAGCGCTGTCTGCGTCGGCTGCGGGCCCGACTCGAAGCGCGGGGGGCGGTATGAGGGACGAGATGAACGACGACGACACGTTCGACGAGGACTACGACGCCCTGGACGCCGACGCGGACCTGCTGGAGGAGGAACTCCGCAGGGCCGCCGGCATCCTCGACCCGGTGCCGGCCCAGCTGCGGCAGATCGCCGTGGAGGCCTACGCCCTGCACGACCTCGACTCCCGGATCGCCGAGCTGACCTTCGACTCGGTGGTGGACGCCATCCCCGTCAGGGGAGCCACGGACGTACCGCGGATGCTGACCTTCCGGGCGGGCGAGGTCACCGTGGACGTGGAGGTCACCGGGGAGGGCCTGCTGGGGCAGGTGCTGCCGCCCCAGGAGGCGTTGATCGAGGTGCTCAGCGGGCCGCAGACCGGCACCCCGCTGACCACCGACGACATGGGGCGCTTCACCTACGGCCAACCCCCTGCCGGTCCTTTCGCGCTGCGGCTGAGGACCGGCAGGGAGGCGATCGTCACCGACTGGCTGACGGTCTGAGCCGGCGGCGTCCTGCGAGTCAGTCCCAGATGACGGGCAGGGACTGCGGCCCGCGGATCATCGTCTTCCGGCGCCAGACCACCTGGTCGGCCGGGACCGCGAGCCGCAGTCCCGGCAGCCGGTCGACGAGGGCGCCCACCATGAGCTCGATCTGGAGCCGCGCCAGCACCGCGCCCGTGCAGTAGTGCGGGCCGTTGCCGAAGGACAGGTGTGGGTTGGGGTCCCGGTCGAGGTCGATGCGGTCCGGGTCGGGGAAGACGTCCGGATCGCGGTTGGCGGCCAGATAGGAGACGTACACCGGATCGCCCGCACGGATCCGCTGCCCGCCCAGTTCGACGTCCTCCAGGGCGATCCGGGCGAGCCCGACCGCGGTGCGGTGCGGGACATAGCGCATCAGCTCGTCCAGGGCGCTCGCGCGGGCCTCGGGCCGATCGCGCATCCGCTCCATCAGCTCGGGACGGGTCAGCAACAGGTACAGCGTCTGCCCGCAGTTGTGGGTGACCGCCTCGCCGCCGATCTGCAGGGGCGCGGCCAGTCCGACCGCCTCCGCCTCGTTGATCTCACCCCGCCGCAGCGCCGCGCCGATCAGCGAGTACACGTCGTCGCCGTCGCTGTGGGCGCGGGCCCGGACGGTCTCCGCGATCCAGCCGAACATGCCCTTCTTGGCCTCGGCGGCGGCCTCCGCCCCGCCCTTCGTGGAGACGATCTGCGCCGCCCAGGCGTGCATCCGGGGCCGGTCGGCGGCGGGCACCCCCATGACCTCGCAGATCAGGGCCACCGGGAAGGGTTCGAGCACACGCTCGACGAGATCGGCGGGCGGGCCGTCCCGCACGATCCCCGCCACCAGCGGGTCGAGGAGCTCCTGCGCGCGAGGTCGCAGCCGTTTCATCGCGCTCACCGTGAACGCGCTCGCCACGGCCTTGCGCAGCCGGTTGTGGTCGGGCTGGTCGGCCCACGCGGGGGAGCCCGGCCGCGGCGCGAAGTGCGGAGCGAGCCGGGTGACCTGGCGGTCCATTCCCGCGGTACGGCTGAACCGCGGATCGTTGGTGATCTGCCTGACGTCCTCGTAGCGGGTGGCCAGCCATGCCCACCCCTCTCCGAACGGCAGCCGGATCCGGGTCAGCGGCCCCTCCCGCATCAGCTCCGCCAGCACCGGGTCGAACTCCGTCCCGGCCAGGTCGTGGGCGGGCCAGTCCCGTACGGGAGGGCCGGTGAGCGTGGTGGTCTCCTCGGTCATGCCCTCCACCCTCGCCGCGTGCGGGCCGGGTGTCGCGCGGGAGTGCTCCAGCCGGAGGTCAGCGGGACACGGCGTCGACGAGCCTCGCGAGCGCGGAGGCGAGCCGCCCCAGCCCCGCGTCGGCGGCCCCACCCGGCTCGCTCATGTAGGTGTCCCGGCGGATCTCCACCATCAGCGCGGTGACCCGGGGCTCCCGGCCGTAGAACTCCAACGGCACGTACGTCCCGCTGAACGGGCTGTCCAGCCCGACCTCCCCGAAAGCGTCACGGGCGGCGGTGACCAGCTCCGCCGGGGTGTGAAAGGAATCGGTACCGAGACAGACAGCCGGCCGCGGCCCGTCGCCATGCATCTCGTAGGGCAGCGCCGCACTGGGGTACGAGTGCACATCGACGATCACGACCCGCCCCGCCACGGCCAGCCGCTCGGCGACAGCCTCGCTCATGGCCCGCGCGTACGGCCGGAAGTACCGCGCGAGCAGAGGCTCGGGGTCGGTGTCCGCGGGCCGCAGCACTCCTCGGTGCGCGGTCCGCGTGTATACGGCGCCCATCCCGACGGCGAGCATCTCCTCCCGCCCGTCCGGAAACCGCTCCGGATCGACGACCAACCGCGACAGCCGATTGACGAACCGCCACGGCGTCACCCCCGACAGCCCGGCGGCCCGCGCGGCCAGCTCCGCGGTGTGCGCGTCCACCAGGTGATCCAGCTCCCGCTCCAGCGCGGCATCGCCCAGCACGATCCCCGCGCGCACCTCGTCCGGTATCTCCCGCGAGGAATGCGGCACATGCAGAATCACGGGGGACTCCACGGCCCCGGCCACCAGCTCGAAGGACGGTACGACGGAGGTCATGCGGCGGCTCCCGGGGTGCTGTCAGTGGGGTGGTGCACGATCACAGCATGACGATCAGCAACGAGCTCGTGGCCGCCCACCCGTTCCTCAAGCCGCTCTACGACGACGACTACTACCCCGACCAGGTGCTGGACCGGGGTCGAGAGATCCTGCTGCGCCTGTGCGAGCGGATCGAGGCGGAGCGGCCGGCCGATCTCGCCGCGCTGTACGTGCTGACGCATGCGGCCACCGAGGAGTTCAACGACCTCGAGGCGGCCTTCGACGAGGCGGGCAGCGAGATAGAGACCGTCGCCCGGGAGGAGATAGGCGAGCAGTTCTGGTTCATCGCCCACGCCTACGGCTTCGCGGACGCGGACTCGGAGGAGCTGATCGCGACGCGGGAGTGGTGAAAGCCGCCCAACGCCCCCGCCCCGGCCGGGCAACTGCCGACCGGGGCGGGGCGTCCGCGGGGTGGGCGTCAGCTCAGGGACGCCAGGGCCTCGTTCCACGTGGTGGAGGGGCGCATGACCGCGGCGGCCTTGGCCGGGTCGGGCTGGTAGTAGCCGCCGATGTCGGCCGGCTTGCCCTGGACGGCGTTCAGCTCGTCGACGATCTTCTGCTCGTTCGAGGCGAGGGTCTCGGCGAGCGGGGCGAAGGCCTTCGCCAGGTCGGCGTCCTCGGTCTGCGCGGCCAGCTCCTTCGCCCAGTACAGGGACAGGAAGAAGTGGCTGCCGCGGTTGTCGATGCCGCCGACGCGACGGGTCGGGGACTTGTCCTCGTTGAGGAAGGTCGCCGTGGCGCGGTCGAGGGTGTCGGCGAGGACCTTGGCCTTGGGGTTGTTCGTGGCCGTGGCGTACTGCTCCAGGGACGGGACCAGCGCGAAGAACTCGCCCAGCGAGTCCCAGCGCAGGTAGTCCTCCTTGACCAGCTGCTGGACGTGCTTCGGCGCGGAGCCGCCGGCGCCCGTCTCGAACAGGCCGCCGCCCGCCATCAGCGGGACGACCGACAGCATCTTGGCGCTGGTGCCCAGCTCCAGGATCGGGAAGAGGTCGGTCAGGTAGTCGCGCAGGACGTTGCCGGTCACCGAGATGGTGTTCTCGCCGCGGCGGATGCGCTCGACCGACAGCTTCGTCGCGTCGACCGGGGCGAGGATCCGGATGTCCAGTCCCTCGGTGTCGTGCTCCGGCAGGTACGCGTTGACCTTGGCGATCAGGTTGGCGTCGTGCGCGCGGGTCTCGTCGAGCCAGAACACGGCCGGGTCGCCGGTGGCGCGGGCACGGGTGACGGCGAGCTTCACCCAGTCCTTGATCGGCGCGTCCTTGGTCTGGCAGGCGCGGAAGATGTCGCCCGCGGCGACCGGCTGCTCGATGAGGACGTTGCCGGCCTGGTCGACCAGACGGACCGTACCGGCCGTCGCGATCTCGAAGGTCTTGTCGTGGGAGCCGTACTCCTCGGCCTTCTGCGCCATCAGACCGACGTTCGGCACGGAGCCCATGGTCGACGGGTCGTAGGCGCCGTTGGCGCGGCAGTCGTCGACGACGACCTGGTAGACACCGGCGTACGAGGAGTCCGGGAGCACCGCGAGGGTGTCGGCCTCGGCGCCGTCCGGGCCCCACATGTGGCCGGAGGTGCGGATCATGGCCGGCATCGAGGCGTCGACGATGACGTCGGACGGCACGTGCAGGTTGGTGATGCCCTTGTCGGAGTCGACCATCGCGAGAGCCGGGCCCTCGGCGAGCTCGGCGTCGAAGGAGGCCTTGATCGCGTCACCCTCGGGAAGGGCGTCGAGGCCCTTGAGGATGCCGCCCAGACCGTCGTTCGGGGACAGGCCGGCGGCCGCGAGCGTGGCACCGTACTGCTCGAAGGTCTTCGGGAAGAACGCGCGGACCACGTGGCCGAAGATGATCGGGTCGGAGACCTTCATCATCGTGGCCTTCAGGTGCACGGAGAACAGCACGCCCTGGGCCTTGGCCTCGGCGATCTGCGCGGTGAGGAACTCACGCAGCGCGGCCACGTGCAGCACGGACGCGTCGACGACCTCGCCCTGGAGGACCGGTACGGACTCGCGCAGGACCTTGGTCGTGCCGTCCTCGCCGACCAGCTCGATCTTCAGCGCGCCGGCCTCGGAGATCACGACGGACTTCTCGGTGGAGCGGAAGTCGTTCTGCCCCATGGTCGCGACGTTGGTCTTCGAGTCCGAGGACCAGGCGCCCATGCGGTGCGGGTGGGTCTTGGCGTAGTTCTTGACCGAGGCGGGGGCGCGACGGTCGGAGTTGCCCTCACGCAGGACCGGGTTGACCGCGGAGCCCTTGATCTTGTCGTAGCGGGCCTGGACGTCCCGCTCCTCGTCGGTCTTCGGGTCGTCCGGGTAGGCCGGCAGCGCGTAGCCCTGCGCCTGCAGCTCGGCGATGGCGGCCTTGAGCTGCGGGATCGACGCCGAGATGTTCGGCAGCTTGATGATGTTGGCCTCGGGCGTCTTCGCCAGCTCGCCCAGCTCGTGCAGGGCGTCCGGGATGCGCTGGTCCTCGGTCAGGTACTCCGGGAACACCGCGATGATGCGTCCGGCCAGCGAGATGTCCCGCGTCTCCACGGCGACCCCCGCCTGCGAGGCGTACGCCTGGACCACCGGCAGGAAGGAATACGTCGCCAGGGCCGGGGCCTCGTCAGTGTGCGTATAGATGATGGTCGAGTCAGTCACCGGGTGCTCCGCTCCACGTCTGCAACATTGCTCGACATCAAGATATCTCGTGATCGAGCCCGGCTCGACAGGGGTCCTCGCACACGCTCTCGGATTTTGTGTGCCCTCGCGTGCAACCCCAGCACCCGATCTTGGAGTGAAGGAGGGTGATCACACTCATCCGACGGCCGGAACCGACCACCCCGGCCGCCCGAGCGAAAGCGGACCATGAGATATCGCACCAGAGTGACGGCGCCCGCCGCCCTGATCGGTACGGCCGCGGCACTGACCATCGGGGGAGCCCCGGCGCAGGCCGCCGCCGCGAGCGGCGTTCCCGGCGCGGAGACCCTGGGGGACCCCGTCTACCCGGACCTCGGCAACGACGGCTACCGCGTGTCGGCCTACCACCTGGACCTCGCCTACGACGCCACGACGAAGCTCGTCGACGCCACCGCCACCCTGCGGATCACCACCACCGAGGCCCTGACCCGCTTCTCCCTGGACGCGCTCGGCCTCGACATACGCACCGTGACCGTGGGTGGCAGGACGGCGGTCTTCGAGCAGGCCGGCGAGAAGCTGCGGATCACGCCCGCCCGCTGTCTGCCGGCCCGGCGCCGGGTCACCGTCACCGTGACGTACTCCGCCGACCCGCGCCGCACCCTCGCGCACACCGCCTGGGTGCCCACGCCGGACGGCTTCGCGGTCTGCCCCCAGCCGAACTCGGCGCACACCGTCTTCCCGTGCAACGACCACCCGGTGGACAAGGCGGACTTCACCTTCCGGATCACCGTCCCCACGGGTCTGAAGGGCGTCGCGAGCGGCTCCCTGACGGGCACCGAGGACCTCGGCGACGGGCGGACCGCGTACAGCTACCGCTCCCGTGAGCCGATAGCCACCGAGCTGGTCCAGCTCACGGTCGGCGACTACGTCGTCAAGGACCGCCAGGGCCCGAACGGACTGCCCCTGCGTGACGTCGTCCCCACCGCCCGCGCCGAGGCCCTGGAGCCCGCCCTCGCACTCACCCCGAACCTGGTGAGCTGGATCGAGCAGCGCCTCGGTGCCTACCCGTTCGAGACGTACGGCCTGCTGCCGTGCAACAACGACTCCTCCACGGCCTTCGACTTCACGGGCCTGGAGACCCAGACCCTGACCCTCTACAAGCCGAACTACCTGCTCCAGGCCGAGCCGAAGATCGGCTCGCACATGATGCACGAGCTGGTCCACTCCTACTTCGGCAACAGCGTCAGCCCCGCCACCTGGGCCGACCTGTGGATCAACGAGGGCCACGCCGACTTCTACGGGCTGCTCTACCGCTACGAGCGTGGCTGGGCCGACTCGATCGGCCTGACCACCATGGAAGCCCGGATGAAGGACACCTACGCCAAGGGCGACCAGTGGCGCCAGAGCTCCGGCCCGGTCGCCGCCCCGAACGAGGCCAACCTCTTCGACAACCAGCGCTACCTCGGCGGCGTCCTCGTCCTGTACGCGCTGCGCCAGCAGGTCGGGGAGACGGTGTTCGCCACCATCGAGCGCACCTTCCTGGACCGCTTCCGCAACTCCTCGGCGTCGACCGCCGACTACATCGCCGTCGCCACCGAGATCTCCGGCTCGGACCAGTCCGGATTCCTGCGGGACTGGCTCTACGGCACGAAGACCCCGCGCATGCCCGGCCACCCGGACTGGACGGTGACGCCGGTGAGTTCGTCGCTGCGTCGGCCGCAGAGTCGGCCGAGCGGCCACCACGACAACTCGGCCACGCTCTGAGACGCATATAGCACAAGCCGTCCCGGTTGAGACGGTTTCGTGTCAACTCAAGGGCCCTGGGGGCGAGTCGGTGCCACGATGAGGCATCGATCGGGGGACCCATGGAAGACGACACGACGGTCGGCCCGCCCGGACAGCCGCCGGCCCCGTCCAGGGACCGCACGGTCCACGGGGCGGTCATCGGCGGCGCGTGCACCATCGTCGCCGCGCTGATCGGATACCTCGGCCTGCCGGCGGTGGCGACACCTCCGACGGCGAGCGTGCCGACGCGGACGGAGACGGCGACGACCCGGGTGACGGTCACGGCGACCGTCACCCGGGAACCGGACCGGAAAGGGGCGGCAACGACCCCCGGCGTGACCTCCGGCGGCGGGGAACCGACCTCCCTCCCCTCCTCGGAGGGCTGGACGCCCGAGCTCAGCGACTCGCTGACGCTGGAGGCCACCTGGACCAACTTCGACCGGTTCCCGCCGGCCCAGGGGAGCGGGACGGACGTCCAGGTCGTCGGCTTCGTGGGCGGCGTCTACCTCAAGGCGTGGCAGACGCACACCATGGCGGTGGTCCCGGCGGGCGCCGCCCCTCCCACACCGGTGGCGTGCGGCGACCTCGTCGACGCGAGCGACCCCGATGCCAACCACCTCACGGTCTCGCCCGGCGACCGCGTCTGTCTGCGTACCGACCGTGCCCGCATCGTCCTGCTCACCCTCACATCGACCTCGCCCAGGGGCCGCGACACCAGCAGCGCGGCGGCGGACGTGGTCGTCTGGGCGGGCCCTGACACACCCGCCTGAGCGGCGGGGCGACGGAACGGGGAATCCGATGGCCATGGAGAGCTGTGGGGCATGGCGTGCACTCGTCGTGGCGGGTGCGCTGGTCATGGCGCTCGTCGGCTGCGGCGGACCGGACGGGTCGGCTGCGGGGGCGAGAACGCCGAGCGGGGCCGCCGCAACCGGTGCCGGCCGCAGTGCTTCGCCGACGACCTCGCTGCCGGACCCCGAGGAGAAGGTCTACGTCGTGTTCGGCTCCGTGGATCCGCAGAACCCGCAGGTGCTGGAGGAGACCGCCGCGCTGATGCGGCGGCGCGCGGCGGAGGCGGGTCTGGCGGGGGTCGACGTCCAGGTCGCGGGGGAGGGGCCGGCCGCGACGATCACGGTCTCGGGCCGGGGCAGCCAACAGAACGGGCTCAGAGCGCTGGGCGAGACGGCGCGGCTGGACTTCCGGCCCGTGCTGGCGACCGCGCCGGTCGAAAGATCGGCCTGTACCCGACCCGACGTGACGGCCGCGCCGGAACAGCCCCTCACCGCCTGTGAGAAGAGGGACGGCGGCCACTACTCGTACTCCCTCGACGCCGTTGCGGTCCCCGGCACCGACGTGGCCGAGGCGGAGGCGGTCCACGACGAGCGGACGCGACAAGGCTGGCTCGTACGGCTCCGGTTCACCGCCGCCGGAGCCAAGAAGTTCACCGATGTCACCGGACGGCTCGCCCAACAGCAGAGCCCCGCCAACCAGTTCGCGATCGTTCTCGACGGGACCGTGCTGTCCGCCCCGTCCGTCAGCCAGGCGATCACCGGCGGAGAGGCGGAGATCTACGGCTCCTTCACCGAGACGTCGGCACGCGAGCTCGCTGCCGACCTCCGCACTGGCGCCCTTCCCGCCCGGCTGTCGGAGCAGAGCGTCACCCGGCTGCCGCCGGGCTGAACACCACCCGCTACGGCGTCAGGTCCACCGCGTCCCGCTGCTGCGGGATCACCACCGCGCCCTGCTGGAGGGAGACCGTCCGCGTCGGCGCCGGGACCCTGATGCCCTCCTGGCGGTAGCGCTTGTGGAGCTGCTTGATGAACTCGTGCTTGATCCGGAACTGGTCGCTGAACTCGCCGACCCCGAGGATCACGGTGAAGCCGATCCGCGAGTCGCCGAACGTGTGGAAGCGCACCAGCGGTTCGTGCTCCGGGACGGCGCCCTCGATCCGCGTCATCACCTCGGTGACGACCTCGCAGGTGACCCGCTCGACGTGCTCCAGATCGCTGTCGTAGGCCACACCGACCTGGACCAGGATCGTCAACTGCTGCTCGGGGCGCATGAAGTTGGTCATGTTCGACTTGGCGAGCTCCCCGTTGGGGATCACGATCAGGTTGTTGGAGAGCGCGCGCACGGTCGTCTGACGCCAGTTGATGTCCTCGACATAGCCCTCCTCGCCGCTGCTCAGCCGGATGTAGTCGCCGGGCTGGACGGTCTTGGAGGCGAGGATGTGGATGCCCGCGAAGAGATTGGCGAGGGTGTCCTGGAGCGCGAGGGCGACCGCCAGACCGCCGACGCCGAGGGCGGTGAGCATCGGCGCTATCGAGATGCCCAGCGTCTGGAGCACCACCAGGAAGCCGATCGCGAGGACCAGCACGCGGGTGATGTTCACGAAGATCGTCGCCGAGCCCGCGACGCCGGAGCGGGACTGGGTGACCGTCCGCACCAGACCGGCCACGAGACGGGCCGCAGCCACCGTGACCACGAAGATCATCAGCACGGTCAGCACCTGGTTGGTGTTGCGCTGGTACCCCGAAGTCAGCGGCAGGGCCGCCGCCGCGATGGCGATGCCGCCCACCACCGCACCCCACGGCACCACCGTCCGCAGCGCGGCGACGATGACGTCGTCGCCGGTCCACTTGGTGCGGTCGGCATGCTTGCCCAGCCACTTGAGCAGCATGCGCAGCAGGAACGCCGCCAGCACGCCCGCGACCACGGGGATGCCGGCGACGACCAGGTCGTCCATGGTGAGATCCCGTTGAAATGCCGTCACGTCGCCACCTGTTCGAGTTGCTGCTGGATGTGCGCCCGCGCCGACCGCGCGGGTGCGGTGGTCGACGCGACCGCTCATCCTGCCGCATCCGGTACAGGAGTTCGTACCCGGTCCGCGGCCTGAGGGCACGGTTTCAGACGATGCCCTCCGCCAGTTCGGCCTGTTCCTGGTCCGAGTAGGCGGCCGCCGTGGGCGTTCCGTACGAACGACGGGCGGCGTACCACCACACGGTGGCGAGGAGCAGTACGACGGCCAGCGCGACGGACGCGTAGTTCATCGTGTCGACCGTCACCGGCGACGACTGCGGCAGACAGAACAGCACCGTCACGAACGCCACCCACACCACGGCCGTCCAGCCGATCGGCTTGCTCCACCGGCCCAGGCTCCACGGACCCGGCTGGAAACGGTCCCCCGCGCGCAGCCGCAGCAGCACCGGGATGGCGTACGCCGGGGTGATGCCGATGACGTTGATGGCGGTCACCGCGCCGTACGCCGTCGCCGAGTACAGCGAGGGCAGCGCGAGCAGGCCCGCGACCACCACCGACAACCACACCGCGGCGACCGGCGTCTGGGTGCGGGCGCTGACCTTGCGCCAGAGCCCGGAGCCCGGCAGTGCCCCGTCCCGGCTGAACGCGAACACCATGCGGCTGGCGGCGGCCACCTCGGCGTTGCCGCAGAACAGCTGGGCGACGATCACCACGACGAGCAGCGCGCTCGCCCCGTCCGTGCCGAGGCCGTCGAGGAGGATCTGCGCGGGTGGCACCCCGGTGTCGGTGGCCCGGGTGGCGTCGTAGTCCTGGATGGCGAAGGTCAGTCCCGTCAGCAGCACGAAACCGGCGATCCAGGAGACCCAGATGGAGCGGACGATGCCGCGCGCCGCCGACACCGAGGCGTTGGAGGTCTCCTCGGACAGGTGCGCCGAGGCGTCGTAGCCGGAGAACGTGTACTGGGCGAGGAGGAGGCCGATCGCCGCCACGTACAAGGGACTTGACCAGCCGGTGTCGTTGACGAACTCGGTGAAGACGAAGGACGGCGACTGGTGGTGGTCGGGGACGATCGCCAGGGCGCCGACGATCAGTGCCACGCCCGCCAGGTGCCACCAGACGCTGACGGAGTTGAGGAGGCTGACCAGACGGACGCCGAACAGGTTCAGTACGGCGTGCAGCAGCAGGATCACCACGAAGATCAGCATCGTCTTCTCCGGTGTCGGCTCGAAGCCCCACTGGAGGTTCATGAACGCGCCGGTGAACAGGGCGGCGCCGTAGTCGATCCCGGCGATCGCGCCCAGCAGCCCCAGCAGATTCAGCCAGCCGGTGTACCAGCCCCAGCGGCGCCCGCCGAGCCGGTCGGCCATGTAGTACAGGGCGCCCGAGGTCGGATAGGCGCTGGTCACCTCCGCCAGTGCGAGGCCCACACACAGCACGAACAGGCCGACGCCCGCCCAGCCCCACAGCATCACCGCGGGGCCGCCCGCGCTGAGGCCGAAGCCGTACAGGGTCATGCAGCCGGACAGGATCGAGATCACCGAGAAGCTGATGGCGAAGTTGCCGAAGCCGCCCATACGGCGGGCGAGGACGGGCCGGTAGCCGAGTTCCCGCAGGCGTTGTTCCTCGTCGTGCGGTTTCGACGGACCGTGGGTGGTACGGGACATGCGGAAACCTCCGGAAGGGCGGGATGGTGGGTCACGCGGGGCGGCAGCGCGCCCGGGCCTGGAGGAACACCTCCACGGCCTGGCCGCGGTCGCCGGTCTCGGGGATGCGGTACGCCCAGGGCAGGGGCGTCCAGTACGGGCCGAGCGCGTCGAACACCCGGGCCGCCTCCGGGAACCGGAGGGCGCCCCACAGGGCGTGCGCGAGGTGGTTGAGGTCCAGCGGGGTGCGCTCGGCGGTGAAGGTCTGCTCGAACCAGGCGTACAGCGACCGCTGTGCCTCGCGGGTGGCGTCCTCGGCGACCCAGTGCAGGTCGAGAGCGGCGTCCCGGCCGCCGGCACGGCGGTACCGCTCCACCCGGACGTACAGCGGCAGGACATGGAGGGCGGAGCCGGGTGGCGCGGTGTCGGCCGCCCAGTGGGCATAGCCGACCGCCTCGGCGAGCCGGCCCGAGGTGCCGTGCTCGTACAGGAACTGGAGCATCCGGTGGTGCGCCTCGCGGTTGTACGGGTCGCGTTTGCCGGCCTCCGCCAGCAGCCCCCACGGCCCCGGCGGCAGCATCGGCCCGGGCGGCGCCACCCGGTGCTCCTCCCAGCGCCGGTCCCGGTCGAGCCGGGCCAGCGCCAGCAGACACACCCACGGGACGGGGTCCGAAGGAGCGGCCTGGGTCGCCGTGTGGCTCGCCTGCCAGGCCTCCCGCCACAGGTCGAGGGTGCGGGAGTGCTGCTCGCGGTGGGCCCGTAACGCCCGCTCGACGGCGACCCTGGCGTGCATGACCGCGGCCGGGACGCTGTGCGGCTCCTCCGTCAGCCAGGCCCGCACCACATCGGTGCCGGCGGCAGCGGCGGCGAGTACCTGGGTGCGCTGCGTCCACTGCCACCAGGCCGTCGTCTCCCCGAGCAGCCGGCGCATCGACATCCAGCGTCCGGTGCGCACCTCCTGGAGGGTGGCCCGCAGGGCGGCGTCATGGCCCGCGGGGTCGTAGACGGGGCGTGCTCCTTCTCTGGCCATCAGCCGTCCGTCCCGGTCGGCGGGCGGGGCGGGACGGCAGGGTGGAGTAACAACAGCCCTCCTCAGGGCGGCGGTCGGGGAGCTCGTGCCGGTCGGCGGTCACTATAGAGGCGCAGGTTCCGCATCTCCTGCGGTTTCCCGATCTTTTCGAACTCCGTTGCGGATCAGGGGTGTTGAGGGAGCCGGTGATTGAAGATTCACCGACGCCGGGGTCGCTTGACGCGGTGCGGCGGGCGGCGGCAGGCTGACGCCCAGTTGATCGCCGAGGAGGGCTCGATGACCGGTCCCGTGCTGGCCGTGGACCAGGGCACGTCCGGCACCAAGGCGCTCGTCGTCTGCCCCGAACGCGGTGTCATCGGCGCAGGGTTCGCCGAGGTGCGGCCGCGGCATCTGCCCGGGGGACTGGTCGAGGTCGACCCCGAGGAGCTGTACGCCTCCGTCGTCGAGGCCGGCCGCAGTGCCCTCGCCGAGGCGCGCGAACCGGTGGTGGCCCTCGGCCTGGCCAACCAGGGCGAGACCGTGCTCGCCTGGGACCCCGCCACCGGCCGCCCGCTCAGCGACGCCCTCGTCTGGCAGGACCGCCGCGCCGAGAGCGTCTGCGAGGAACTCGCCCCGTACGCCGACGAGTTGCGCGAACTGACCGGCCTGCCCCTCGACCCGTACTTCGCCGCCCCCAAGATGGCCTGGATACGCTGCCACCTCACCCGCGAGGGCGTCGTCACCACCACTGACGCCTGGCTCGTCCACCGCCTCACCGGCGCCTATGTCACCGACGCGGCGACCGCGAGCCGGACCCAGCTCCTCGACCTCGATCGCGCGCAGTGGTCACCCCGCGCCCTCGACCTGTACGGACTCGCCGACGAACGTCTGCCCAAAATCGTCGGCAACGCCCAACCAGTGGGCACGACAGAGGAGTTCGGCCGGGAGATCCCGGTCGCCGGACTGGCCGTCGACCAGCAGGCGGCCCTGCTCGCCCAGCGCGTCACCGAGCCCGGCGGCGCCAAGTGCACCTACGGCACCGGCGCGTTCCTGCTCGCCCACACGGGGGACACCCCCAGACGGGGCGGCTCGGGCCTGGTCAGTTGTATCGCCTGGAACCTCGCCGGCCGAACCAGCTACTGCCTCGACGGTCAGGTGTACACGGCCGCGTCCGCCGTCTCCTGGCTCACCGACCTCGGCGTGATCAAGGGCGCCGCGGACCTCGACGGGGTGGGAGGCTCCGTGCCCGACAGCGGTGGGGTCACCTTCGTCCCCGCGCTGGCCGGACTCGCCGCCCCCTGGTGGCGCGGCGACCTGCGTGGCTCGCTGACGGGGCTCGGCCTCGACACGACCGCCGGACATCTCGTACGCGCGCTGTGCGAGGGGATCGCCGCGCAGGTCGCCGAACTCGTGGACGCCCTGGAGTCCCCGCTGGAGACCCTGCGTGTGGACGGCGGCCTCACCCGCTCCGCCCTCCTCATGCAGACCCAGGCCGATCTGCTGCAACGCCCCGTCGACGTGTCCGCCCTGCCCGACGCGACCGCCCTCGGCGTGGCCGCCCTGGCCCGCCTCGGCGCGGAGCCCGGAGGCACCCTCGACACGGCCCTGCCGGACCGGAAGCCGGCCGCCCGCTACGAGCCGCTGATCTCCGCCGCCGAGGCCGCGGAGCGCCGTGCCCGCTTCCGCGGCGACGTCACCGCCCTCCTCGCCCGGACCCCCGCATGACGGTCACCACCCACGGACCGCTGCCCGGCACGCCGTACGACGTGATCGTCATCGGCGCAGGCGTCGTCGGCAGCGCCATCGCCCGCGCACTGGCCGGCCGTCCCCGGCTGCGCACAGCGGTCGTCGAGGCCCAGGACGACGTCGGTCAGGGCAGCTCCAAGGCCAACACCGCCATCCTCCACACCGGCTTCGACGCCACCCCCGGCTCCCTGGAGGCCCGGCTCGTCCGCGAGGGCTCCCGCCGACTCGCCGCGTACGCCGCCGAGTCGGGCATCCCCGTCGAACCGGTCGGCGCCCTCCTCGTCGCCTGGGACGAGGATCAGCTCGCCGCACTGCCCCGCCTCGCGGAGAAGGCCGAGCGCAACGCGTACGACGAGGCCCGACTGCTCGATCGGGCCGAACTCCACGAGCGTGAGCCCCACCTCGGCCCCGGAGCGCTGGGCGCCCTCCACATCCCCGGCGAGAGCATCATCTGCTCCTGGACGACGACCCTGGCCTACGCCACCCAGGCCGTCCGCAACGGCGTGGACCTGCACCTCAACTGCCGGGTGGAGAAGCTGAGCCACGGGCAGCTGTCGACCAACCGCGGTGCCCTGCACACCCGTTGGATCATCAACGCGGCGGGCCTGCACGCCGACACCCTCGACCGCGACCTCGGCCACCACGACTTCACCGTCACCCCGCGCCGCGGCCAGCTCATCGTCTTCGACAAGTTCGCCCGGCCCCTGGTCCGGCACATCCTGCTGCCCGTCCCGACCGCACTGGGCAAGGGAGTCCTGGTCGCGCCCACCGTGTACGGCAACGTCCTGCTCGGCCCCACCGCCGAGGACCTCGACGACAAAGGGGCCACGCACTCGACCGCCGACGGCCTGGCGAGCCTGCGCGAGAAGGGCCGCCGCATCCTGCCCGAGCTCCTCGACGAGGAGGTCACCGCCGTCTACGCGGGGCTGCGTGCCGCCACCGAGCACGACGACTACCGCATCACGGCCCACCCCGAGCAGGCGTACCTCACGGTGGGCGGCATCCGCTCCACGGGGCTCACGGCGTCGCTCGCCATCGCCGACCACGTGCTGGATCAACTGGCCGCCGGCGGGCTGGAGTCGGGGCCGTCGCGCGAGCTGGAGCCGGTGCGCATGCCCAACCTGGGCGAGGCGTTCCCGCGCCCCTACCAACGCCCCGACCTCATCACCGCCGACCCGGAGTACGGCATCCTCGTCTGCCACTGCGAACGCGTCTCCCGCGGGGAGATCCGGGACGCCCTCGCCAGTACGGTGCCGCCGGGCGGCCTGGACGGACTGCGCCGCCGGACCAGGGCACGCGGGGGACGCTGCCAGGGGTTCCACTGCGGGGCGGCGGTGCGACAGCTGTTCGAGGAGGCGCGCGGGTGACACGGCAGGTCGACGTGCTCGTCATCGGCGCGGGCCCCGCCGGGCTCACCGCCGCCGCCCGGCTCGCCGCCGCGGGGGCCGGCCGGGTCGAGGTCCTCGACCGTGAGCAGCGAGCCGGGGGAGTGCCGCGGCACTGCGCCCACGGCGGCTTCGGCACCTGGCACCGCCCCCTGACCGGCCCGGCGTACGCCCGCCGGCTCCTCGCCGCTGCCCTGGACGCCGGAGCGGTCGTACGGACCGGCGTGACCGCCCTCGACTGGGCGGGCCCCCTCGAACTGGACACCGTGGGCCCGGGCGGACCGGAGGCGATCGCGGCCCGCGCGATCGTCCTGGCCACCGGCGCACGCGAACGCCCCCGCGCCGCCCGCCTGGTGCCGGGCACCCGCCCGGCCGGTGTGTACACCACCGGTGAACTCCAGCAGGCGGTGCATCTGTTCGGGCAGCGGATCGGTACGCGCGCGGTGATCGTGGGCGCGGAGCCCGTGTCGTACCGGGCCGCCGACACCGTACGGGTGGCGGGCGCCGAGGTCGTCGCCATGGTCACGGAGAGGGAGCGTGCGCAGGCGCATCCCGTCCGCGCCCAGGACGCCCGTCTGCGTCGCCGCGTCCCCCTGCTCACCGGTACCGCCGTCGCCGAACTCCTCGGACATGGACGGCTGTCGGGCGTGCGCGTCCGGCGCCACGACGGGCGTACGGCCGAACTCGCCTGTGACACCGTCGTGTTCACCGGTGACTTCGTTCCCGAACACGAGCTGGTGCGGCGGGGCGGGCTGACGCTCGGCACCGGGACGCCGAGGACGTCACGGCCCGGAGTGTTCGCCGTGGGAGGTCTGGCGCGCCCGGGGCAGAGCGCGGCCGCGGCCGCACATGCGGGTGCGCGGGTCGCCGCCGCCGTCATGCGCCCTTGAACGGCCCGGCTACTTCTGCCAGTCGGCCGGCAGTTCGGTGATCTCCAGCTCGGAGAAGACCAGGCTGAGGTCGTGCACCTGTGTCTCGATACGGACCGCGTGGAAGTCGATCCCCAGCTCGCCGGCCCACCGGCGCGTGGCGTCCGACTCGGGCAGCACCCGCGCCTTGTCCAGGTTGGCCCACTTCGTACCCCAGACCCAGCCGTCGAGGCCGTCCGCCGTCTCGTGGTCGATGAGACGGTCGTCCAGCGACTCCTGCCACAGCCAGGGGAGCAGGGCCGTCTCGCAGCGCGCCGCCACGCAGTACCGGAACAGACAGCGCAGATGGGCCGGTGGGACGCCCGTGCGCGGATCGGCCGTCATGTGGACGACGACCTCGTAGTCCCGCAGATACTCCGTGTAGCCGTGGTGCACGACAGCGCGATCCTCGATCTGGTCGAGGGCCTCGGCGAGAGCGGTGATGTCCATACGGCCGTTCTACCGCAGACGATCTTCAAGCGCCGTCAGATGACCTTCAGCCGCACCAGGGCCCCCAGCGTCAGCGCCCCGGGCAGCAGCGGCAGCCACACGGTGATGATCCGGTAGGCCAGCACCACCGCCGTCGCCACCGCCGCCGGGCCGCCCGCCGCCACCAGCGCCATGACGAGCGCCGCCTCCACCGAGCCGATCCCGCCCGGCGTCGGCACCAGCGCGACCGCGACCGTCGCCGCCAGATACGCCACCGCCATGTGCAGCGGCGGCACCGGCAGCCCCAACGCCTGCCCCACCGCGGCCAGTCCGGCCGCCTGGAGCGCGGGGAAGGCCAGGGACCCGCCCCACAGGGCCAGCGCCCGCGACGGCCGGGTGTGCACCTCGCGCAGCTCGCCGAGCGCGGTCCGCAGGAACGCCGTCACGGTCGTACGCACCCGTCGTACGAGGACGAGCACGCCGGCCGCCACGAGCAGCACCGCCCCCAGGGCCGGCAGCAGCGCGCCCACCGCCGCCTCGGGAAGGAGGGAACCAAGGCTCAGCGCGTCGGGGAACGCGAGCAGCAGGACCGCCAGCAGGCCCAGCCTGCCCACCGACTCCGCCAGCAGATACAGCGCGAGGGCGGCCGAGGAGCGGGCGAGCGGAACCCCGCACACCGTCATGAACCGCAGATTGACCGCGCTCGCGCCGAGGCCCGTCGGCAGCAGATGGTTCGCGGCACCGGCCGCGAACTGCGTGGCCAGCAACCGCCGCTTGGGCAGCCGCTCCACGACCGCGCCCTGCCGGGTACAGGCCGCGGCGACCCAGGTCAGACAGGTGGCGCAGACCGCGACCAGCAGCCACGGCCACTCGGCGGACTCCAGATGGCCGAAGCCCTCGGCGAGCACCGAGCGGTGCCGCACGGCGACCACGGAGACGAGCAGCAGCGGCAGCAGACACAGGATCTGCCGGATCCGGCGGCCGGGGAGGGGGACGGACAGACGGCGGGGGCTCACGTCCGGAGAGGTTTTCCCCATCGCGCCAACTACGGGTTGCGCAGGGGCGGACGGGGCATGGCGTACGGTCATCGGATCCTTCGGGGAGGGGGACGTATGGGCAATGATTGTTCTCTGAACGTTGACCTCAACAACGCTTGAGGTCCTAGGTTCGCTCCCATGAGCATGGAAACCACAGCCTGGACACAGCTGCACAGCGTGATGAACGCGCAGACGGAGACCCGCCCCTTCGCCCGCGCCACGCTGCGCCGCATCGGCGCCTTCGCCCGCCCGCACCGCACGCGCATCGCCCAGTTCGTGGTGCTCGGGGTGGCCACCGCCCTGCTCGCCGTCGCCACCCCGGTGCTCGCCGGGCATGTGGTGGACGCGATCGTGACGGGCGACGACGAGGGCACGGTGGTACGGCTGGCCCTGCTCATCGCGCTGATCGCGGTCGCCGAGGCGGCGCTGGGCATCCTCGGACGACGGCTCTCCGCCACGCTCGGGGAGGGACTCATCCTCGATCTGCGGACGGCTGTGTTCGATCATGTGCAGCGCATGCCGGTCGCGTTCTTCACACGGACACGTACGGGAGCGCTGGTCTCCCGACTCAACAACGACGTCATCGGGGCGCAGCGGGCGTTCAGCAACACCCTCTCCGGCGTGGTCAGCAACTTCGTCACCCTGCTGCTGACGCTCGCCGTCATGCTCACCCTGTCCTGGCAGATCACCCTGCTCGCGCTCGCCCTGCTCCCGGTCTTCGTGATCCCGGCCCGCCGGATGGGCAGCCGGATGGCCCGGATGCAGCGGGAGGCGGCGGCCCTGAACGCGGCGATGGGCACCCGGATGACCGAGCGTTTCTCCGCGCCCGGCGCCACCCTGGTCAAGCTGTTCGGCCGGCCGGAGCAGGAGTCCGAGGAGTTCGCGGCCCGCG
This sequence comes from Streptomyces sp. NPDC051913, assembly GCF_044593635.1. Taxonomy (NCBI): domain Bacteria; kingdom Bacillati; phylum Actinomycetota; class Actinomycetes; order Kitasatosporales; family Streptomycetaceae; genus Streptomyces; species Streptomyces sp. NPDC051913. The sequence continues at coordinate 101,889 of NZ_JBIUCI010000015.1, forward strand.
CCCGGCGGGTGGCGGACATCGGCGTCCGCACGGCCACCGCCCAGTCCGTCTTCATCACCGCCCTGACCCTGGTCTCCGCCCTCGCCCTCGCCCTCGTCTACGGCCTCGGCGGCTGGTTCGCCCTGCGCGGCACCCTGGAACCGGGCGCCGTCGTCTCCCTCGCCCTGCTCCTGACCCGGCTCTACGCCCCGCTCACCGCGCTCGCGGGCGCCCGCGTCGAGGTGATGAGCGCCCTGGTCAGCTTCGAGCGGGTCTTCGAGGTGCTCGACCTGAAGCCCCTCATCGAGGACAAGCGGGAGGCCCGTGAGATCGGGGCCGGCCCGGTCGCGGTCGAGTTCGACGACGTCCGCTTCGGCTACCCGTCCGCCGACAAGGTCTCCCTGGCCTCCCTGGAGGAGGTCGCCTCCCTCGACACCCGGGGCGGCGAGGAGGTCCTCAGGGGCATCTCCTTCCGCGCCGAACCCGGCCAGACCGTCGCCCTCGTCGGCTCCTCCGGCGCCGGCAAGTCGACCATCGCGCAGCTGCTGCCGCGGCTGTACGACGTCGACGAGGGAGCCGTCCGGGTCGGGGACGAGGACCTCCGCGACCTCACCGCCCGCTCCCTGCGGGAGACGATCGGCATGGTCACCCAGGACGGCCACCTCTTCCACGACACGGTCCGCGCCAACCTGCTGCTCGCCCGCCCCGCGGCGACCGAGGACGACCTGTGGGACGCCCTGCGCCGCTCCCGCCTGGAGGATCTCGTACGGTCCCTGCCCGACGGTCTGGACACCGTGGTCGGCGAGCGCGGCTACCATCTCTCCGGCGGCGAACGCCAACGGATGACCATCGCCCGGCTGTTGCTGGCCCGCCAGCGTGTCGTCATCCTCGACGAGGCCACCGCCCACCTCGACAACACCTCGGAGGCGGCGGTGCAGGAGGCGCTGACGGAGGCACTGGAGGGCAGGACCGCGATCGTCATCGCCCACCGCCTCTCCACGATCCGCGCGGCCGACCAGATCCTGGTAGTCGAGGCCGGACGGATCGTCGAACGCGGCACCCATGACGAGCTGTTGGCGGCCGATGGCCGTTACGCCGAGCTGTACCGGACACAGTTCGAGACCGGCGAAGTCCCGGCGGTCGGAGAGGCGGCCTAGGTCGGACACGACCTCGGCGGGGTGCGCGAGTGCCGGCGGGGGAGGGGCGTCAGCCGTCCGCGCACGGCCTGACGTAGTCGCCGAGGATGCCGAAGCGCTGCCATTCCTCCCGGGTCAGGTCGCGCCCCGCCAACGCGCAGGCACGGCGGGTGAGTTCCGCCGGATCGATGGTGAGGCTGCGGACCGTGCCGTCATAGGCGACTTCCATGAGGCGGTTTCCGGCGCTGGTGAAGAAGATCTCGGCTGGGTCGTCCGCGTCGTCGAAGAGCGGCTCGCCCACGGTCTCCAGCGTCTCGGCGTCCCGCAGTCGCATGTCGCCCGTGCTCAGCAGGAGCGACCCGTCGGGGCTGAACGCCAGGGCGTGGCTGCTGCCCGGAACGGTGGCCAGGCGCCGACAGCCGCCGTCGGCCTCGGCGGCCAGCAGTCGCATGGTCGAGTCCTGCGACGCCACCGCGACGGTGGTGCCGTTCGGGTGGAAGGCGATGCCGCGGCTGCCCCCGGCGGAGGCACCCATGAGCTTGGTGCACTCCATCACCCGCTCGCCGGTGGCGACGTCATGGACGACGGTGCGGCCCACGGTGTCGGTGGCGGCGAGGCGGGTCCCGGTCCGGTCGAGGGTGAAGTGAAGGCCGATGTGGTCCGCGAACCCCGTCACCCGGAACGTGGCCACCGGCGGACCGTCGGCACGGGCGGTGTCGTAGACGCGGGCGGTCGGCGGGCCGTTCTCCTCGGTGCCGTCGAGCCACACGAACCGGCGGCCGTCGTCGCTGAAATCGACGTCGCCGGTGAATCCGTCGAAGCTGCGCAGCCTGCGGCCGTCGCTCAGCCGGACCAGGGCCGTGGTGAACTGCGTCCGGACACCGACTCTGGTCGCCTCGGTGCAGCAGACCAGCAGATGGCGGACGTCCGGTGAGAGCGTCGCGCTCGTGCTCTGTTGCAGGGGCGAGTCCAGGGTGACCGTGCGCCGCACCCGACCGGTCGCGAGATCATGCACCTGAACGCGACCGTCCTGGAGCACGGTGACGAAGCTTTTGCCATCCTTCGAGACGTCGTACGCGGTGAGCTGGTTCGGATCGAACGGCAGTTGGGCCGCGAAGGCGTGCCGGACCGCCCGCTGCACGTCCCAGACCACCGCGTTGCCGGTCTCGCCGGTGCCCAGCAGCCGGCTGCCGTTGCCCGCGAAGGCCAGGGCGAGGACGCTTCCGCGCACCCCGGGCAGTTCGATCGGCCGGGCCTCCCCGGAGGTGAGATCCCAGAGGCGAACGCGGTCGTGTTCGGCCGTCGCCACGTAGCGCAGGTCGTCCGACATGGCCACGGCACTGAGCGGGGCCGGGTCGATACGGGTCGCCCGGCCGGTGTCGAGGTTGCCGACCTCCACCCCGGTGTCGCGCCAGCCCAGGATGAGCTTCTCGCCCACGGCGAACTGAGCTCCCCACACATGGAGCACGGCCCGGGTGGCGCCGCGGGAGGCGGTGACGACCTGTTTGCGGACGCCGCCCGACGTGCCGTCGTCCGTCGTCACCGACAGCAGACGTCCCGACGGGCTGTAGACGAGTCGCGTCACCTGTGCCTCGGCCGCGACCTCGACGAGGACGTCGAGACGCGCGGTGGCCCCGGGGACCGCACCGGTGCTGAGCCGACCGGCCCGTGCGACGAGCGCGAGCTCCTTGCCGTCCGGCCGCAGCGCGACCTGGGCCGGGACGCCGCCGCCACCCGGCGGCCGCATCGTCGCCACCACCGAGGCGTCATCGGTGTCCAGAACCACCGCCTTCCGGTCCACGCCCGCCCCCACCAGCACGGCGACCCGGCCGCCGTCGGCGCTGAAAGAGGCGTCGGGCATATCCGCAGGCGCTCCGCCCAACGCCGGCCCGCGGCCCAGGGCACGCCCCGTGCGCACGTCCCACATGACGAGCCGGCCCTCGGCATCCGTGCCCGCCAGCACCGGCCGCCGGGTGGCATCGCCGGACACCCGGAGCAGATCCCCGTCCACCGTGGCCGTCCGCCGACCGGTCAGCGCGTCGAGGAAGACGACCTTGCCGGGCGCGACGACGGCGGCGAAGTACCGGCCCTCGGCCACCGACGTCACCCACGACTGCTCGTACACCGGAGCCAGTGCGCGGACGGCGTGCGTCGACGTGTTCCAGAGCCGCACCCGCCCATGGCTGTCCCGCGAGAGTACGAACCGGCCGTCGGCACCCGGGAGCAGCATCTCCAGGTCGCCGGCGTCCTTGTCGTGCGGACTCAGGACCTGAGCCCGCCGGTCGGTCCGGTCGGTGGGCCACACGAACAGCCGTCCGTCGTCCGGCCCCCCGGCGTCCCCGGCGGAGAACTCGTGGCACGGGCAGTGCCCCGCGAACGCCCAGCGTCCGTCCTGGCTCACCGCCACCGTCTCCAGCGCGAAGGGAGCCGCGACCCCGGCGGGAAGCCGCAGGAACCCCGCGAGCCCCTTCTCGGCCTCCTGCACCACGGACAGCAGCCCGCCCCGCGCCGCCGCGGTGTCCGACGTACGCCAGGCCTGGGCACCCAGCAGCAGCGCGGTGTCGAGCGAGCCCTCCTTCAGATCCAGGGCCTGAGCCGCCAGTTGACGTGAGGACCCGTCCCGCAGCCGGGCCTCCGCGGTGTTCGCGTTGCGATTGGCGACGACCGCGGCGAGGCTCGCCACGACGGCCAGCAGGGCCAGCACCACCCCGGTCACCCGCATGGCACGCAGCCGCCTGCGGTGCTGACGGACGTCCTCACCGTGTATGTCGTCGATCGACACGCCCCGGAAGCGGGCGGCCAACCGCGCCACGACATCGTCGAACGCGCGATGTCCCAACGACAGTTGCGCCGGCTCGCGGAGCCCGCGGAGATCGAGCACATACGGCTCCGCGGTGAACGCCCCGGCCAGCGCCCGCGGCACCGCGTCGGAACGCTCCCAGTCGAAGTCGCCGGCCTCCTCGTCCCAGCGGCAGTCTCCACGCGTCACCGCGAGCAGCAGGGTCCCGTCCGGCTTGTGGGCTCGCCAGTACTCGATCTCCTTGCCCACCCACTTCGACGCCGCGGCCTCGGGCGAGGCGAGGAGGACGAAATGCCGGGACCGAGACAGCGCGTCCTCGATCGTCGGCCACAGCCCGGGACTGGCCGACAGACTGGACTCGTCCCGGAACACCCGCACCGCCCGCAGCCGGTACCAGGGCCGCGCGAAGTGGTGCAGCCCGGTGCGCAGCGCCTCGGCGCGGACACGGTCGGCCTTCTGGTTGTACGAGATGAAGGCGTCGAAACCGGCCGTCGCCGCATGGGGCCGCGCCGCCCTCCGCCACCACCGCAAGCTTCCAGGCCACGGACGCAGAGCCATGGCGCCTCCCCCCGAGCGCGACGGAATCCGCGGAGCCGTCACCCCCGGGCCCGCGCCGCGGAAGAGCAGTATGCCGGGCAGACCAGGCGCCGTATCCATACGCACATGAGCGCATATTCCCGCACCACATCCCGCCCCCGAGCCCGGCCCCGGCCCTTCCCGGCCGCGGAGTGATCCGCGTTTCGTTTCCACGCCCGCGGCCGCTGCGTATCCTGAGCGCATCGTTCGTCGTACACGGCCCTTGACCTGCGGTGCAGGCAGGGAGCCACGACTCGGGAGTCGCTTGATGCTGCGCACCATGTTCAAGTCCAAGATCCACCGCGCCACCGTCACCCAGGCCGACCTGCACTACGTGGGATCGGTGACCATCGACGCGGACCTGCTCGACGCCGCCGACCTGCTGCCCGGTGAGCTGGTCCACATCGTGGACATCACCAACGGTGCCCGCCTGGAGACGTACGTCATCGAGGGCGAGCGGGGCTCCGGTGTGATCGGGATCAACGGGGCCGCCGCCCATCTCGTCCACCCCGATGATCTGGTGATCATCATCAGTTACGCTCAGGTGACCGACGCCGAGGCGCGGGCACTCGTACCCCGGGTCGTGCACGTGGACCGCGACAACCGTGTCGTGGCTCTGGGCGCGGACCCGTCGGAGCCGGTGCCGGGGTCGGACCAGGAGCGCAGCCCGCAGGCCGTACCGGCCTGAGTTCACAGACGGTCGAGACCAGGAGTGTGCCCGTGAGCGACATCGAGATCCGCGACGACCGGGCGGCCGGCCGCCTGGAGGCCGTCGGCGCCGGCGAAGTCGTCGGCCACATCGAGTACTTCGTCCTCGACTCGCCCGGGCCCGCCCTGGTCCCCGTCCACACGATCGTGGAACCGGCCCACGAGGGAAAGGGCATCGCGGGCTCCCTGGCCCGCGAGCTCTACACCATCGCCGCACGTGAGGGCGTCGTCGTGGCCCCGCTCTGCCCCTACGTCGTCAAGTGGGCCGAACGCCACCCCGACGAGGCCCCGGCCGCCGACCCCGAGCTGCTGCGTGCGGCGAAGGAGTGGCTGGTGGCGCACCCGGGCCGGTTCTGACCCGGCCAAGCGGGTGACTGGCCCGACCCGTACCGGGTAGGCGGGGGAGAAGTCCAGAGCCGACGTTCACCACAGGCTGGAGGACACGATGACCAACCCCCCGACCCCCTACCCGGATCCGGTCCACCCGGACCCGGTCCATCCCGACCCGACCCCGGGCCCGATGCCGGAGCCCCCACAGCCGCCGGCCCCGGCCCCGACGCCTCCGCAGCCCCCGGGCCCGGCTCCGGTTCCCCCGGCCCCGGAGCCGGTCCCGAACCCAGAACCGGGACCTCCGCTCACTTGACATCGGAGCCGGGCTGACGTGCCTCTTCTCGGGGGCGCGGGGAACTGCGCGACCAGCCCCCACGCCCCCGCACTCGCCCTACAACCGACCCGACCGCCCCACTAGGCGCCGATCTCCGACCGGTCCCCACCCCACAGCGTGTGGAACGACCCGTCCCGGTCCACCCTCCGATACGTGTGCGCCCCGAAGAAGTCCCGCTGCCCCTGCGTGAGCGCCGCGGGCAGCCGCTCGGCACGCAGCGCGTCGTAGTACGCGAGCGCCGCCGAGAAGCCCGGCGTGGGCACCCCCTGGCGCGTCGCCGCGACGATCACCTCACGCCAGTCGTCCTGCGCGTCGGCGATCTCCTGGGCGAACGTCTCGTCGGACAGCAGGCTCGGCAGATCGGCGCGGGTGTCGTACGCGGCGCGGATCCGGTCGAGGAACGCGGCCCGGATGATGCAGCCGCCGCGCCAGATCGCGGAGACGGCCCCCAGGTCGATGTCCCAGTCGTACTCGTCGCGCGCGGCGGCGATCTCGTGGAAGCCCTGCGTGTACGACACGATCTTGGAGGCGTACAGCGCCTGCTCGACCCGGTCGGCGAACGCGCCCGCCTCGGCCTCGCTCAGCGGCGTGGCCGAGGGCCCGGCGAGGCCGCGGGAGGCCTCCCGGAGCGCCGCGTGCCCGGACAGCGAGCGGGCGAAGACGGCCTCGGCGATGCCGGACACCGGGACACCGAGGTCGAGGGCGATCTGGACCGTCCACCGCCCCGTGCCCTTCTGCTCGGCCTGGTCCACGACCACGTCCACGAAGGGCTTGCCGGTGGCCGCGTCCACGTGCGACAGCACCTCGGCGGTGATCTCGATCAGATAGGAGTCGAGCCGGCCGGTGTTCCAGGTCCGGAAGATCTCCGCGATCTGCGCGGGCGAGTAGCCGGCGACATCGCGCAGCAGCTGGTACGCCTCGCCGATCAGCTGCATGTCGGCGTACTCGATGCCGTTGTGCACCATCTTCACGAAGTGCCCGGCACCGTCCGCGCCGACGTGCGTCACACAGGGCGCGCCGTCCTTCGCCTTCGCGGAGATCTTCTCGAGCATCGGGCCGAGCGAGTCGTACGACTCCTTCGAACCGCCCGGCATGATGCTGGGGCCGTTGAGCGCGCCCTCCTCGCCGCCGGAGATGCCGGTGCCGACGAAGTGGATGCCCTGCTCGCGCAGTTCGCGCTCACGGCGCCGGGTGTCGGCGAAGTGCGCGTTGCCACCGTCGATGATCATGTCGCCGGGCTCCAGCAGCGGGGCGAACTCCTGGATCACCGCGTCGGTCGGGTCGCCGGCCTTCACCATGATGACCAGGCGCCGGGGGCGCTCCAGCGCGGCGACGAACTCCTTGGCGGTCTCGGCGGCGATGAAGTCGCCCTCGCTCCCGTGCTCCTCCACCAGGGCGTGGGTACGGGACGCCGTCCGGTTGTGCACCGCGACCGTATAACCGTTGCGGGCGAAGTTGCGGGCGAGGTTACTGCCCATGACCGCGAGGCCCGTGACGCCGATCTGCGCTGTAGTGCTCATACCGTCTGCTCCCAAGGATCCGGTGGATCGGGTAGGTCGTGTGTCGGTGGTGCCGTTCGTGCTCGTCAGCAGCCTACGCAGATACGGTTCGCGGGCCCTGTTGTGTTCAGCACCTAGAACAGGGTGTCCGGGAGGACGACGGAGGCGCTGCGGGGGAGCGGCGCGTTCTCGGGCAGATGGAGGATGGCCCGGGCCAGCTGCCGGACCTTCTCCACGTACGCCCTCGGCGTCATGGCGTCGCGGAAGTCGACGTAGTTCCGTTCGGCCACGTGCGGCGGGGGAATGACGTCGCCGATCAGGACCGGGATCAACTGCTGGCGCTCCGCCCGCTGGGCGGCCAGGGCGTACTCCTGCAAGGTGTAGTCCGACCGCGTCCAGTCCGTGCTCACCACCGCCACCACAGCGTCGGCGCTGCTGAGACCGGCCTCCAGCCGGGAGGGCCAGTGGTCCCCCGGCTGCATCTCCCATTCGTCCACGAACACGTCGAGCCCGAGCCGCTTGAGGTTCTCCGCCAGCACCAGAGTCCAGTTCGAGTCGGCGTGGGCGTAGGACAGATAGACGTCGTAGCGGCCGCTTCGGGAGGAGTGCGGCCGCAGGCTGGGGGAGTCCCGGCGAATACGTGCGGCGATGGCGCGGGCGGCCTGTGCCGGGGTGCCGTCCTCCAGGTTGAACACCTGCAGGGACTGGGCAAGACGCGGCAGTTCGCGGATGGCCGCCGACGAGGTGACCACGGGGAACGTGAGCCGTTCAGTCGTCGTGTGGACCGAGCGGCGCAGGAAGAGGGCGGTGTCGTGGTTCTGGAACAAGTCCTCGCCCGTCTCGTCCACGATCATGACGAGGTGACGGCACCTGTCCGCGAACTGTGCCCGATGCCGGAGGTTCTCGCCCGCGACCCAGCTCGTCACGCCGTTCTCCAGGAACAGCTGTTGCAGGGTCCGCGCCAGCGGCTCCTGCGCCCTGGTGTGGCTGATGAACACGTCGACCTCGAAGTCCTGCCGCGCCGCCTGCTCGGCCGTCTCCACATAGGAGTCACGGTTCTCGATGAGCAGGCCCACGTCCTCCAGCCGGCGTGCCAGCAGCGCGGCGAGGCTGGCGATGCTGTACGTGACCTGCTCGGAGTTGCGGGGACTCTCGGTGAGCGCGGGCAGGAGCTCGCCGAAGGACCAGACGGGGAAGTAGGGGATCGTCACCCGCTGGAGCAGCTCCCCGGCGGAGCTGCCGCGCGGCGCCCAGTCCCGCAGCCGCGGCTCCATCATCTCGGCCAGCCTGCGCCGCCAGACCTCGCCCTGCTCGTACTCGGTCTGCGCGTCGAACCGGCTCAGCAGCGGCACGGTCAGCAGCCGGGGCCGGTCGTACGGCAGCCCGTCCCTGGCCTTCATGGCGCGGTCGACGATGTCCAGCACCCCGTCCACGTTCTGCTGGTTGGCGGTGTACGCGAAGACCAGCACGTCGGGGACCTGGGCCGTGCAGATGCCGCCCGCGTCGGTGATGCCCGTGCGGCTGTCGACCAGGACGAGGTCGTAGTTGCTCATCCACGCGTCCCGCCAGGCCTCCAGCGTCGCGCCGAAGTCGTGTTCCTCGTACAGCTCCTCCCAGTCGACCTGCTGGAGGCGGGAGATGTACGTCTCGTCGCCCACCGCGCCGGCCGTGATCAGATCCAGGTGGGCACCCTCCGGAAGCCGGACCGGGGTGCGGTGCCGAAGGGCCGTCAGCTCTCCCGTGCCGGGTGTCGCGCGGGCCTCCTCGATCATCTCCAGCAGCCCCGCGTTCGCCGGCGAGGCCAGGTGCTCGTCGAAGTAGTACGACAGCCCCGGCGCCTCCAGGTCCCAGTCGACGCACAGCACGCGATAGCCCCAACGCGCCAGCACCACGGCCGTGTTGGCGAGCGCGAAGCTACGGCCCACCCCGCCCTTGTAGGAGTAGAACGTAATGATCTGTCCGGTTTCCATCACGCTCCAAAGCGTGGAAGTCGGCCGGGAGTCGGCGTGGCAGCGGGGGGCGGTCTGAGGGCCGGCCAGTCGGCGCACCAGTCCGGCACCTCCGCGAGGCGCGTGGCGATGAGCTGGGCGAGGCGCTGCACCTCCTGATGGAAGTACGGATACGCCTCGGATTCCTGGTACTTGGGATAGGGGACGTTGTAGTTCTTGAATTCCTGGTGCAGTTGGCGGCGGCGCACCGGCTCCGGAAAGCTGGTCCCGTCCGCGAACACCACCGGAAAGATCAGCCCCTCGGCCTGTGCCTGTTCTTCACGCTCCTCCATCGTGGCCCATTCCGCGGTGCACCAAGGGGAGCGGAAATAGGGCGCGGAGAGCACGGGAACGAGAAGTCGGCTCCGGCCCAGGGACGTGGCGAGCCGATCCGGCCAGGGCACGCCGAAGCGTTCGTCCAGCTGCTGGTCGAGGAATATCTCGGCCTTCCCGGTCTCGTCCTCCAGACAGCCTTTGAGCGCCGGGTAGAAGTGGTTCCGCACCCACGCGCTGACGTGCCCCGCGCTTCTGCTGTAACTGACGAACACGTCGAACTCGTAATCCACCGCCGCCCCGTTCACCCTCCAGCGCGCCCCGGGCCCTGGTGCGAGGGAGTGTATCCGTCGTGCCGAGAGGCGGCTGATTGCGGTCTTGTCATGGCCTGTTCGGGGCGCTTACTTTTGGCCCTCCTGACGTATGCACGTATGTCGAGGGGGACGCTCCATGGCCGTACGCGGCCGGCACCGCCGGTATCAGCCGAACAGGATCAACCGCGCCTCGCTCACCGTCACGGCGGGCGGTGCCGGAATGGCGATCCCGCTCATCGGCGCCGGCACGGCACAGGCCGCCGACGTGGACACCTGGAACAAGGTCGCCGCGTGCGAGTCGACCAACAACTGGAGCATCAACACCGGCAACGGCTACTACGGCGGGCTCCAGTTCACCCAGTCCACCTGGGAGGCCTACGGCGGCACCCGGTACGCGCCGCGGGCCGATCTCGCCACCAAGGACCAGCAGATCGCCGTGGCCGAGAAGGTGCTGGACGGGCAGGGGCCGGGAGCCTGGCCGGTGTGTTCGGTGCGGGCGGGGCTCACCCGGGGCGGGGACACCCCCGACATCCACCCGGCCGGGGGCACCAAGGCCGCCGTCCCGGACGTACAGCCGCAGACCACGCCCCAGTCCAGGGCCGGCTCGGCCGAGATGTACACCGTGGTGCACGGCGACACCCTCTCCGGCATCGCCGAGCGGGAGGACGTCAAGGGCGGGTGGCGGGGTCTGTACGCCGCCAACCGGAAGGCCATCGGGTCCGATCCCGACCTCATCCTGCCGGGACAGCGGCTGAGCCTGCGCGGCAAGGCCGCCACGGTCACGACGCAGACGTCCACGGCGCCGGCGAAGGAGAAGAAGGAGAAGCCGGCCGCCGAGGAGACCGGGCACTCGCTCGTCGCCCCGGTGGACGCGCCGACCGGCACGCCGTACCACAAGGCGGGTTCCTCCTGGTCGAAGGGCTATCACACGGGCGTCGACTTCGCCGTCCCCACGGGTACGACCGTCAAGGCCGTCGCCGCCGGGCGGGTGGTGGCCTCCGGATGGGCCGGGTCGTTCGGGTATCAGGTGGTGATCCGGCACTCCGACGGGCTCTACACGCAGTACGCCCATCTGTCCGCGATCTCGGTGAAGAGCGGGCAGAGCGTCGGTGCCGGACAGCGGATCGGCCGCTCGGGGTCCACGGGCAACAGCACGGGCCCGCATCTGCACTTCGAGGTGCGGACGGGGCCCGGCTTCGGTACGGACGTCGACCCGGTCGCCTATCTCCGGGCCGGAGGGGTCAGGGTCTGACCTCGCGGTCAGGACCTGCCCCTCAGGATTTGACCCTCATGCGGTGCCGGTCGAGCACGGGCATCGGGATGTAGGAGGCGCCGTAGAGGGGGCCGACGTAGAAGATCGGCTGTTCCTCGGACTCGGCCGGGTCGACGGGGTCCTCCAGGACCGCCGACTCGGCCACCGCGACCAGGGACTCCTCGCGAGGCGTCGGCGTCTGCCCGGGCAGGACCGCGAGCAGCTCCTCGGCCGAGGAGGGGACGCGTACCTGCACGTCCCCGACCCGCACCGGCTCCTCCGCCTGGGCCGGCAGCTGGACCGGCTGGACCGGCTCCGGCGTGGGCTCCGGCACGGACTCCGTGCGGGCGATCCGCTCCGACGTCAGCAGGATCAGGCCACCCGCCGCCACCACACCGCAGCTCAGGGCGAGCGCGGTGCCGGTCGTGCCGTAGCGGAAGGTCTCGCCGAACATCGTGATGCCGACGACGGCCGCCACCACCGGGTTCACGACGGTCAGCGTGGCCAGCGGGGCCGCGAGCCCGGCGCCTCGGTAGGAGGCCTGGGAGAGCAGCATGCCGGCCGTGGCCAGGACGCCGATCACGGCGAGGGAGGGCACGTCGGCCGCCGAGACGCCGCCGGTCCAGTCGACCGCGACCGTCTTGGTGAACACCGACGACATGCCGAAGGCGATACCGGACGCGGTGGCGAGCAGGATGCTGCGCACCGCCGGGTGCCGGTGGGCCGCCCGGCCCGCGATCATCAGGGCGACGACCGCGACGCCGGTGACCGTGGCGACGGCCACCCGCTGGGCGGTGTCCAGGGACTGCGCGTCGGAGGCACCGACCAGCGACAGCAGACCGGCGAGGCCCACGGTCGCCATGATCGCGCCGCGCCACGCGGTCGCCCCGGCCCTGCGGCCGACGAAGAGGGCGGCCATGGGGAGGGCGAACACGATGGTCAGCGCGCCCAGCGGCTGGACCAGACTGAGGGGGCCGAAGGCCAGAGCCACCACGTGCAGCAGGCCGCCGAGGCCGTTCAGCGCGACCGCCGCCCACCAGCTCGGCCGACGGAACGGCGCGAACTGCTGCTCGGGGGAGGACACCGCGACCTGCTCCTGGACGATCGCCCCGCCCGCGTACGCGACGGCGGAGACGAGCGACAGGACGACGGACAACGCGAGGGCGCTCATCAGCAGCTCCTCTGCGTGAAGCAGGGGTGGTTACCCCGGCGCGGCGAACGGTCGGCTTCCATGTCCAACACGATGCCGTGAAAAGACATTCCCGTCGTCGTACCTGAGCAGGCAATGGGTCCTACTGCCGATGGAGTACTACGGAGGGTCAGTCCTCCCCAAGGTGGGTGACACTGCCCCGTGACCCCCTGATGGCCTCCCCTAGGGGCCTTGGTACTACTGCTCTTCGTGGACCTCGACGCCGATCTCGCCGCGCTCCGCCCGCTCGGCGGCTACTTCCTACTACGCACGGGCGCGCCGCCCCGTTCAACGCTGCCCACCCTCGCACGGGCGTACGACATCGAAAAATCGGATGTTTACGAAGAATCCGTGACTTTTCGTGTCCGGAAAGTGGCCGATGCTCTCCGGGCCCCGGAGTTGCGGATCGCCGCCTCCATCGCCCAGCAGGGCCTCGCGGCCCGGCTCTGGTCGGCGGCCCTCGGCTGCGCCGTGCTGTACGGCCACGTCCCCGACCTGGACGCCCGGCTGCTGCGCTGGGACGCCGACGGCAGCGCCCCCGACGACCTGTGGCTGACCGAGGTGCGCGCGCTGCCCGGCGACGCGGGCGCCGTCGCCGCGGTCGTACTGGAAGGACACCTGGAGCCGCTGGCCGCGGCGCTGCGGTCCCGGTACCGACTCGCCCCCGGCCTGCTCCGCGGCAACGCCGCCTCCGCCCTCGCCGGAGCCGCCCGGCAGCTGTCGCTCTGGGCCCGCGCACACGACCGCCCCGAGGCGGCCGCCCGCACCCGCGCCCTCACCGCGGACCTCCTCGCCCACCCCCTCCTCACCGGCACCGGAACCCTCACCGGCACCGCCTTCCGGCGCCGCAGCTGCTGCCTCTACTACCGCGTCCCCGGCGGCGGCGTGTGCGGGGACTGCTGCTTCACCCGGCCCCCGCGGTCTTCCCCGCGCGCCGCATCTGGGTGACCATGAAGGGCAACCAGCCGTGGAGAACAGGGGGTTCCGGGTGCGAGTGGGACTGCTGACCCGGGAGTACCCGCCGGACGTGTACGGCGGCGCGGGCGTCCATGTCGAGTTCCTCGCCCGGGAGTTGGCCTCCCTGGTCGATGTCGAGGTGCACTGCTGGGGCGAGGGCCGCGGCGTGGGCGTGGTGCGCCACCGCCCCTGGCCCGTCCTCGACACCGCCAACGACGCGTTGCGCACCTTCTCCGTGGACCTCGCGATGACCGCCGGCCTCGAAGGCCGTGAACTCGTCCACTCCCACACCTGGTACGCCAACCTCGCCGGCCACCTCGGCAAGCTCCTGTACGGCATCCCGCATGTGATGACCGCCCACTCCCTGGAGCCGCTGCGCCCCTGGAAGGCCGAGCAACTCGGCGGCGGATACGCCCTGTCGAGCTGGGCCGAGCGCACCGCGATCGAGGCCGCCGACGCGGTGATCGCCGTGTCGGGAGCCATGCGTGAGGACATCCTCGCCTGCTACCCCGCCCTCGACCCGGCCCGGGTGCACATCGTGCACAACGGCATCGACACCGCTCTCTACCGCCCCGACCACGGCACCGACGCCCTGACCCGCGTCGGTCTCGACCCGGACCGCCCCTTCGTGCTCTTCGTCGGCCGCATCACCCGCCAGAAGGGCGTGCCCCATCTGCTGCGCGCGGTACGGGACATCGACCCCGCCGCCCAGGTCGTGCTGTGCGCCGGAGCGCCGGACACCCCGGAGATCGACCGTGAGTTCCGGGAGCTGTACGAGGAGTTGAGCCGGGTCCGTGAGGGCGTGCACTGGATCCCGCAGATGCTGCCGCGTCCGGACGTGATCCAACTCCTCACCCACGCAGCCGTGTTCGTCTGCCCCTCGGTGTACGAACCCCTCGGTATCGTCAACCTCGAAGCCATGGCGTGCGGAACTCCCGTCGTGGCCTCCAAGGTCGGCGGCATCCCGGAGGTCGTCGACGACGGCAAGACGGGTCTGCTCGTCCCGGTGGACGACGACTTCGAGCCCGCCCTGGCCCGCGCGCTGGACTCGGTCCTCGGCGACCCGGAGGGCGCCCGGCGGATGGGTGAGGCCGGGCGGGAGCGCGCGGTGGGGGAGTTCGGCTGGGACGCGGTCGCCCGGCGCACGGTGCGGCTCTACGAGGAGATCCGCAAACAGGCGTAGTGCGCCCCGGGCGGGGGCAGGCATGGGTCACAACCAGGGTGAGGGGAGCGACCATGCGTCGTGGCGGACCTTCGGTGCTCGGGATCGTACTGGCGGGCGGAGAGGGCAAGCGCCTGATGCCCCTGACCGGTGACCGCGCGAAACCCGCGGTCACCTTCGGCGGAACGTACCGCCTGGTGGACTTCGTGCTGTCCAACCTCGTCAACGCGGACATCCTGCGCATCTGCGTCCTCACGCAGTACAAGTCGCACTCGCTGGACCGCCACATCACCACGACGTGGCGGATGTCCAGCCTGCTCGGCAACTACGTCACCCCCGTCCCCGCCCAGCAGCGGCTCGGCCCCCGCTGGTACCTGGGCAGCGCCGACGCGATCCTGCAGTCCCTCAACCTCGTCTACGACGAACGGCCCGAGTACGTCGCGGTGTTCGGCGCCGACCACGTGTACCGCATGGACCCGCGCCAGATGCTCGCCCAGCACATCGAGAGCGGCGCGGGCGTGACCGTGGCCGGGATCCGCGTCCCGCGCTCCGAGTCCTCGCAGTTCGGGGTGATCACGCCCGGCTCGGACGGGCTCACGGTGGACCGCTTCCTGGAGAAGCCCGCCGATCCGCCCGGCCTCGCGGACGACCCGGAGTGCGTGTTCGCCTCCATGGGCAACTACATCTTCACCACCAAGGCGCTGATAGAGGCCCTCCAGCGGGACGCCGAGGACGAACGCTCCGTCCACGACATGGGAGGCTCGATCCTTCCCCAGCTCACCGAGCGCGGCGAGGCCCAGCTGTACGACTTCAGCGCCAACCACGTCCCCGGCGAGACCAACCGCGACCGCGGCTACTGGCGGGACGTCGGCACCCTGGACGCGTACTACGACGCCCACATGGACCTCATCGCCGAGCGTCCGGCGTTCAACCTCTACAACCGGCAGTGGCCCATCTACACCCACTCGGGCCAACTGTCCCCGGCCCGCTTCAACGCGGGCGGCATCGCCAGCGAGTCCATCATCAGCGCGGGCTGCCTCATTCGGGGGCAGGTCACCCGGTCGGTGCTGTCGCCGGGGGTGGTGGTCGACCCGGGGGCGGTCGTGCAGGGGTCGGTGCTGCACGACAACGTCAAGATCGGGCGGGGCGCGGTGGTACGGGGCGCGGTCCTGGACAAGAACGTGGAGGTGCCACCCGGTGCCACGATCGGGGTGAATCCGGAGCGGGACGCCGAGCTCTACACCGTCTCCAAGGGCGGGGTGATCGGGCTCGGAAAGGGCCAGCGAGTGTCCTGAGACACACCGGCGGGCACCCCCGTGACCCCTGGGGCGCGAACGACCGGACTTAATCTGCTGTTAACTGTGCGTAGCTTGATCGTACTTGACCGTAATCGCCAGAGGGCGATTGACTGCTTGCCCACCCGTCGTCGACGCGAGGCAAGCCATTGACTTCCGACCCGCTCGCCCCTCTCGACCTGGCGTTCTGGAACATCGAGTCCGCCGAGCACCCCATGCACCTGGGCGCCCTCGGCGTCTTCGCGGCGCACTCACCCACCGCGGGCGCCCACGCGGCCGACCTGCTCGCCGCGCGGGCCGCCGCGGTGCCCGGCCTCAGGATGCGGATCCGGGACGTCTGGCAGCCGCTGTCCTTCGGCGGGGCGACCCGCGAACCCGCCCCCGACTTCGACCCCCTGGACCACGTCCGGCTGCACGCGCCGACCGCCGACTTCCACGCCGAGGCCGGCCGGCTCATGGAACGCCCGCTGGAGCGCGGCCGCCCGCCGTGGGAGGCGCACGTCCTGCCGGGGGAGGACGGCGTCTCCTTCGCCGTGCTCTTCAAGTTCCACCACGCCCTCGCCGACGGTCTGCGCGCCCTGACGCTCGCCGCGGCGATCCTGGACCCGATGGACCTGCCCGAGCGCAGGCCGCGCCCCGAGGCGCCGTCCCCGGGCTTCCTGCCGGACGTGCGCAAGCTGCCCGGTCTGGTCCGCGGCGCCGTCTCCGACGTGGGCCGGGTCCTCGACATCGGCGCCTCCGTCGCCCTGTCCGGCGTCGGGGTGCGTTCCTCGTCGGCCCTGACCGCGGAACCGAGCGGGACCCGCCGCACGGCGGGCGTGGTCATCGACCTCGACGACGTGCACCGTGTGCGCAAGGCCCAGGGCGGCACCGTCAACGACGTCCTCATCGCGGTCGTCGCGGGCGCCCTGCGCCGCTGGCTCGACGAGCGGGGCGACGGCAGCGACGGCGTCGCCCCCCGCGCCCTGATCCCCGTCTCCAAGCGCCGCCCGCGCACCGCGCACCCACAGGGCAACCGGCTCTCCGGGTACCTGATGAGGCTCCCGGTCGACGACCCCGACCCCCTCGCCCGCCTCGACACGGTCCGCACCGCCATGGACCGCAACAAGGACGCCGGACCCAACCGCGGCGCCGGTGCCGTCGCGCTGCTCGCCGACCACGTCCCCGCGCTCGGCCACCGGCTCGGCGGGCCCCTGGTCAGCCAGGCCGCCCGGCTCTGGTTCGACATCCTCGTCACCAGCGTCCCGCTGCCCAGCCTCGGCCTGAAGCTCGGCGGCAATCCGGTCACCCAGGTGTTCCCGTTCGCCCCGCTGGCCCGCGGCCAGTCCCTGGCGATCGCCGTCTCGACGTACCGCGGCCACGTCCACTACGGCCTCGTCGCCGACGCGGCAGCAGTGCCCGACCTGGACGTTCTGGCCAGGGCCCTCACCGCGGAGGTGGAGACGCTCATCACCGCCTGCGAGGCTTGACCCCCTCCGTTTTTGGAGGACGGGCCCGGCGCTCCGTAGAATTCCCTGTTCGAAAGCGGACGCGGTCGGAGCGCCGCACGGGGCAGCAGGGAAACGGCAGCGCGATGACGGTGACAGAGGACGGCTCGGCGATCACGGACGAGGCCGTGGACGAGGTCGTGTACGGCCCCGGGATCGACCCGGAGCGGCTGGCCGTCTGCCTCGCCGTGCTCGACGAGCTCGACCGGCTGGAGGTCGACCACCCCGACGCGATCGCCGTGCGCCGGGCCACCGCCGGCGTCTACCGCACGGTCAAGCAGCGCCGCCGCCAGGAGCGCAGGGCCGCCAAGACCGCCCACGACAAGGCGGTCACCGAGGCCACCGCGACCGGCTCCGCCCAGCGCATCGACGACGAGACCGAGGGCATCCTCCCCTCGTCGGTCACCGAGGAGGGCCGGATCGCCGGGATACTCCAGCGCCCCCGCTCCTGCTACACCTGCAAGACCCGGTACGTGGAAGTCGACTACTTCTACCACCAGCTCTGTCCCGACTGCGCCCGGCTGAACCGCGACCGGCGCGACGCCCGCGCCGACCTCACCGGCAAGCGCGCCCTGCTCACCGGCGGCCGCGCCAAGATCGGCATGTACATCGCGCTCAGGCTGCTGCGCGACGGCGCCCACACCACCATCACCACGCGCTTCCCCAAGGACGCCATCCGCCGGTTCAAGGCCATGGACGACTCCGGGGACTGGATGCACCGCCTGGAGGTCGTCGGCATCGACCTGCGCGACCCGGCCCAGGCCGTCGCCCTCGCCGAGCAGGTCAGCGAGGCAGGCCCGCTCGACATCCTGGTCAACAACGCGACCCAGACCGTGCGCCGCCTGCCCTCCGCCTACGCCGCCCTGGTCGACGGCGAGAGCGCCCCGCTGCCCGCCGGTGAGCTGCCCGCCCACCACGTCATCGGCGCCTTCGGCTCCGGCGCCGTCGACGGCCTGGCCTCCCTGCCCGCCGGGATCTCCGGCATCGACGCCCAGCAGGTCGCCGACCTCGCCCTCGTCGCGGGCAACGCCAGCGTCGCCAAGCACCTCGACGGCACCGCCATCGACGCGGGCGGCCTCGTCCCCGACGTCGTCGACACCAACACCTGGGTGCAGACCATCGAGCAGATCTCCCCGGTCGAGCTGCTCGAGACCCAGCTGTGCAACTACACGGCGCCCTTCATCCTGATCAGCGCCCTGCGCCCGAGCATGGCCGAGGCCGCGAAGAAGGCCGCGAGCGGACGTGCCTACGTCGTGAACGTCTCCGCGATGGAGGGCGTCTTCGGCCGCGGCTACAAGGGCGCGGGACACCCCAACACCAACGCCGCCAAGGCGGCCATGAACATGGTCACCCGGACCAGCGGCCAGGAGATGTTCCAGACCGACGGCATCCTGATGACCTCCGTCGACACCGGCTGGATCACCGACGAACGCCCCCACTTCGACAAGCTGCGCCTCGCCGAGGAGGGCTTCCACGCCCCGCTCGACCTGGTCGACGGAGCGGCCCGGGTCTACGATCCGATTGTGCGCGGTGAACAGGGCGAGGACCTGTACGGCGTCTTCCTCAAGGACTACGCGCCCGGCAAGTGGTGACGCGCCTGCCGTGACGTGTGCCCCGGCGCCCGCAGGGGAACCCGGACCCTCCTGAGTACCGCGCCAGGAGTGAGTCATGGCCAGTCCGCACAACATCGATCCGCGCGCTCTCGGTGACCCGCGCAACCACTACCCCACCGACGAGCAGTTCTACGCGAGCGACCGCCCGGCGCATCCCGTCCTCCCCGAGGACCGGCCCCGCGGCGGCGCCCACGACCCCTACAAGCACCCGTGGACGTGGGGCACGATCGCGCTCGTCGCGTTCATCGTGCTGATCGTCCTCATGGGGATCGCGCTCTTCCCGTAGAGAGGCTCTTCAGGGCTGCGGCGGCGCGTACGACCGCAGCCGGTCGTGGACGGCGTACCCGCCCGGCCGCGCCGCCCCGACCCGCGTCCCGCCGTCCACCAGCAGATCCGCACCGGTGATCCACTCGGCCGCGTCGGAGGCCAGCCACACTACGGCCCGCGCCACGTCCGACGGCTCCCCGATCCGCCCGAGCGGCAGCCCCGCCGCGAGCTCCGCCTCGCCCGGCTCCCATACGAACCGGGCCATCTCGGTACGCACCAGACCGGGCGAGACGGAGTTGACGCGGACCCGCGGAGCCAGCTCCCCCGCGAGCTGCCGGGTGAGATGGAGCAGGGCCGCCTTGCTGGTGCCGTAGGCGCCGATGCGCGGCCCGACATGCGTGGCACCCTCCGTACAGACGTTGATCACGGACCCGCCGTGCTCCCGCATCCACGCCCGCCACGCGCAGCGCACCAGTCGCAGCGGTGCCTCGACGTTGACCGTGAACGCCTCGCGCCAGGCGTCCGGGTCCACGTCCATCAGCGGGCCGTACGGCTGGTTGGTCGCGGCGTTGTTGACGACGACGTCGAGCCGCCCGAACGCGCGCAGGGTGAGTGCGGTGACCTCCGCGAGATGAGCGGGGTCGGCGACGCTGCCCGCCACTCCGATGCCGCCCAGCTCGGCGGCGGTCCGCCGGACGTCCGCCGCCTCCCGGGCCGTCACGCACACCAGCGCCCCGGCGTCCGCCAGCTGCCGGGCGACCTCGCGCCCGATCCCGCGCGTCCCGCCGGTGACGACGGCGGCCTTCCCGCTCAGCCCGTACGGCGACGTCATCGACGTACCGTCTCATGACGGGCCGTCAGTCGACAGCCCCGAGACGGGAGTTCCGTGCGGCCAGCAGCTCCAGCACGGTTCGCCAGTCCTCCAGGACCCCCGCGTCGAAGGCGGCGGCCCGGCTCTCCTCCTCCGCGAGGCGCAGCCGCAGCAGGTCGTCGTCGCCGACGGGGCCTTCGCGTCGTACGAGACGGTGAACGCGTTCGCCGAGCAGGGTCCGTACGGCGTCCGCCGCCCGCTCGTGGCGGTGGGCCTCGTCGCCCGGGCACAGGACCTGCCCGATGTCCTGCACGAGCCCCGCCACTTGGAGCTCCTTGTCGGCGGGGCGGCCGCGGCGCAGCAGCGCGGCGGTCCGCAGGCCGTGCGGGTCCCGGCAGGCGTACAGCAGATCCATCAGCTCCTCGACACTGCGCAGCTCCACGCGTAGTCCTCTCGCCGGGCAGGCCGTTGCCGCCCGTCAGCAGATCATGGCCGTCTTGCGAATCGGCCAACGGGACCTGAACTGCGCGACCGAGGGCGGATTTCCTCGAACTTCCTCGAAGGCGCGACCATGCGTGTACGCCGAACGGGTGAGCTTGCCGACAGGGCATAAATGGACAAATGCCTTGTTAAAGGACCCAATGAACACGGGGGACTTGTGATAGTTACCCCTTGTTTTCAGCCCCATCGAGCGGGCCCCTGCTCATTTGGTTAATCTGTAGCGGACGGACAGCAGTACGGGGTCCTACCCACACCCACGGTCCGTCCTGGGGCAAACCGATCACCACGGTCTGTTCTCACCAGAGTTACCGGCGCCACCGCGTCCGAACTGTTCTCGACTCAGACCCGAGCGGGCGTCCGGTGCCAGGCCGCATCCTGGCTGGTACGCCCCGAGGGTGACCCGACACATAAGGAGTGCGCGGTGACACCGGAGAAGACGAATCGCGAGCAACGCCCCAAGGAACGCCAGGAGCAGGCCGGCCACAGGCCCGGACAGCTCGGCAGCCTCGACGTGTGGGCGCGGTCCGCCCCCATCCGCCTCGCGGGCTACGAGGACGACCTCGCCGAGCCCCACATCCTGCCCAGCGTGGACTGACGCCGACAGCCCCCTTCGCGATCGCCGACGGCATGGGCGTGCGAGACTCACGCCCATGCCGATGGATGCGCCGAGCACATGGCAGCGCAGGACAGCCGTGCCGTCGTCGCTCTTATGGCGCTGACCGGTCTCAGTCCAGGGGTGCCGTTCGCTGCCACGGGTGCAGCTTCTCCAGCTGCTCCGCCGTTTCCAGCAGCAGGGCCTCCGAACCCGGGCGGCCGACCAGCTGTACGGCGGTGGGGGCGCCCGAGGGGAGGGTGCCGAAGGGGACGGACATCGCGGGCCAGCCGGTCAGGTTCCAGGGCGGGGTCATGGGCGAGTAGTTGGTGTTGGCCAGGACGTTGCGGAGCCAGCCGCGCTCGTGCCAGGGGGCCGAGGCGGGGGAGCGGCGGGCCAGCGCCGGGGTGAGCAGGACGTCGTACTCCTCGAAGAACGGTTCCAGGCGACGGCGGAGTTCCTCGCGGCTCCTGCCGGTGCCGACCCCCTTCACGAAGCGGCGGCCCACCGCGGCGTGGACCCGGGTGCGCCGGGTCAGCAGGGTCCGGTCGAGCCCCTGGGCGTCCTCGGACGTGCCCGCCGTCCAGTGGGCGAGCGAGGTGAAACTCAGCGACATCGGGTACGCCGGGTCCGCGCGGCGCACCTGATGGCCGGCCTTCATGAGCACCTCGGCGGCGTCCCGGGCGGCGGTCTTGTAGGGCGCGGTGATCGCGATGCCGGCGATCGGGCTGCGCAGCGACACGGCCACCTTGCGCATCCCGGACCCGGGCGGCCGTCCGAACTCCGCATCGGCCAGGATGCCCAGCATCAGCCGCGCGTCCTCGACCGTCGTCGCCAGCGGACCGTTCTCGGACATGCCGAACCAGTCGCCGTCGCTGACGCCCGCCGGGACCACGCCGTGACCGGGCTTGACGGTGGCGAGTCCGCAGTTGGCCGCCGGGATGCGCAGCGATCCCATGCCGTCGTTGCCGAGGGCGATCGGGACGAGCCCCGCGGCGACCGCGGCCGCGCTGCCGCCGGAGGAGCCGCCCGCCGTGCGTGAGGTGTCCCACGGGTTGCGGGCGGTGCCGTGGACGCCCTCGGTCGTGCCGAAGACGCACAGCTCGGGCACGTTCGTCAGGCCCACGACCACCGCCCCCGCGGCGCGCAGCCGGGCGACCGTCACATGGTCCTCCGCCGACGGCGTGTCCGGCGTGGCCGCCGAGCCGACGCGCTTGGCCTCGCCGCGCACCGCGAGGTTGTCCTTGACGGCCACCGGCACCCCGGCGAGGGGCAGTTCGGTGAGGTCGGCACGGGCGCCCACCTCGTCGGCCTCGGCGAGCGCCGCCTCGGCCCGTACCGTCCGGAAGGCGCCGACGCGGCCGTCGAGCCGCTCGATCCGGGCGAGGTGCTCGGCCACCACCTCGCGGGGCGTCGCCCGCTTCTCCCGCACGGCGGCGGCGATCTCGGCGGCGGTCCGGCCGATCCAGCTGGTCACGGGTCTCTCCTCGTACTGGCGAGTATGTAGGGAGAACTGTGCCCCGGCTCGGTCGTGGAGTCGAGAGGGGGGCCTGCCTGGGCACCCGCACGGACGCCTTCTTGGACAATCGCGCCGCTGTTGTTGGACTTTTCGCGAAGCGGCTTCTGGAGACGCGCAGGTCATCCGATCAATGAGTCAACTCGGCCGGTTCCCGGTCCCATTGACAGCTCCTGGAGGCCGTCCAATGATCAGCCATCCGATGAATTGGAGTGGCGTGTGCGTACGTTTCCCAGACGCCGGTTCGTGGGTGTCGCCGCGGCCCTGGCCCTGCTCCTGTCGCCCGTCCCCGCGGTCGCCGGGCAGCGGGCCGCCGAGCCGCCGCCGGTCACCGTCCCGGCCCTCACCGACTGGACCCCGGAGCCCGGCACCTACGCCTTCGGGTCCGGCACCCGGCTCGTCGCGGACACCCCCGCCGAGGTCCGCGTCGCCGGCACCCTCGCCGACGATCTGCGGGCGGCCGGGCACGGCAGCGTCCCGGTGGTCGGCGGCACGGCACGCGGCGGGGACATCGTTGTCGACATCCAGCCGGCCAGGAAGTCGCTCGGCGCCGAGGGCTACGAACTCCGCGCAGGCAAGCGGCTGTCGGTGACCGGCGCGACCGAGACCGGCGCCTTCTACGGCACCCGCACCCTCCTGCAACTCCTCGCGCAGGGCGACCGCGTCCCCGCCGGACGGACCGTCGACGTACCGCGCTACAAGGAGCGGGGCGTCGGAGTCTGCGCCTGCTACATCCACGTCTCCCTGCCCTGGCTGGAGAACCTCGTCCGCGAGATGGCGTACCACAAGCTCAACCAGCTGCTCCTGGAGCTGAAGGTGAAGAGCGACGCCCACCCCGAGGCCAACACCTGGGGCTACTACACCAAGGACGAGATCCGCCGGCTGGTCGCCCTCGGCGAGAAGTACCACGTCGAGATCATCCCGGAGATCAACTCCCCCGGGCACATGGACCCGTGGATCGAGAACCGCCCGGATCTCCAACTCACCGACTCCGACGGCGACAAGCAGCCCTCCCGGCTCGACATCACCCAGCCCGCCGCCTTCGACTACTACACGAGCCTGATCGACGAGTACGCCGAGGTCTTCAAGGCCCCGGCCTGGCACATGGGCGCCGACGAGTACATGCTCGGCTCCGACTTCGCCAAGTACCCGCAGATCCTCAAGTACGCCCAGGACAGATACGGTTCCGGCGCCACCCCGCAGGACGCCTTCATCGACTTCGTCAACCGCGTCCACGCCCACGCCGCCGCCAAGGGCAGGAAGCTGCGCATCTGGAACGACGGGCTCACCGGCGCCAACACCGTCCCGGTGACAGCGGGCACCACCGTCGAGCACTGGCTGAACGTGACGACGAAGCCCAGCCAACTCATCGCCCAGGGCTATCCGTTGATGAACGCCTCCTACTCGCTCTACCTCATCCGCGGCGGCTTCCACAGCGACACCGAGGGCCTGTACGACCAGAGTTGGGACCCGCGCAGCTTCGAGGGCGAGAAGCTCACCTCCGCGCGGGGCGTCACCGGCGCGAAGATCAGCCTGTGGCCGGACAACGGACGCGGCGAGACCGAGAACGAGGTCGCCGTACGGCTGTGGCCGGCCCTGCGTCACATCGCCCAGGCCACCTGGGGCGACCCTCACCCGGACGCCACCTACGCCGGGTTCACCGCGCGCGGCACGGCCGTCGGGCACGCGCCCGGATGGCGGGACCTGACCTCGGTGCCGGTGCCGGACGGGTCGTACACCTTCCGGGCGGACGGCGTCACCTTCGACGCGGACCTGGCGCGCACCGCGGACGGCTATGTCACCCTGCGCGGCCCGTCCGGCTGCCTCGCGGTGAGCGGCGGCAAGCTGACCCTCAACGTGCCGCTCCAGCCGGGCGTCCAGGCCACCTGGGACAGCTGCGCCGCCTCGAACACCTTGCAGCGCTGGCAGGTGCAGCCGGTCGCGGGCGGATACCGCCTCGTCAACGTCATCACGCAGATGGCGCTGAGCGTGACGGCCGACGGCCGCATCGCGCAGTACCCGCCCGACCAGCACCCGCCCGCCGTATGGCAGTTGACCTGAGGAGCCACACCCCCATGACCGTCTCCAGACGCACCTTCGTCGCCGGCTCGGTCTCCGCGCTCATGGCGACCGGCCTCACCTCAACCTCCGCGCTCGGCTCCCCACTGCCGGCCGAGCCCGCGTACCGCATCCCCGTCAGCCCCGACGACACCCCCGACGACCTCGTCCGCAAGGCCTCCCGAGTCCGGCCCACCGCACGGCAGATCGCCTGGCAGGCGCTGGAACGCACCGCGTTCCTGCACTTCGGCGTCAACACCTTCACCGGCCTGGAGTGGGGCACCGGGGACGAGGACCCGGACGTCTTCCAGCCCACCAACCTGGACACCGACCAGTGGGCCAGGGCCCTGCGGGACGGCGGCTTCAGGCTCGCCATCCTCACCGTCAAGCACCACGACGGCTTCGTCCTCTACCCCTCCCGCTACACCGACCACTCCGTGGCGTCGAGCAGTTGGCGCGACGGGCGGGGCGACGTACTGCGGTCGTTCGCCGACTCGATGCGCCGGCACGGCCTGAAGGTCGGCGTCTACATCTCGCCCGCCGACGAGAACCAGTACCTCGACGGCGTCTACGCCAACGGCAGCGCCCGCTCGACCCGCACCGTCCCCACCCTCGTCGCGGGCGACGACCGCACCCCGCCGCAGACCTACACACTGGACGCCACCGACTACGGCGCCCACATGCTCAACCAGCTCTACGAAGTCCTCACCGAGTACGGCCCGGTCGACGAGGTGTGGTTCGACGGCGCCCAGGGACGCATCCCGTCGGACAAGGTGGAGAGCTACGACTGGGACAGCTGGTACACCCTGGTCCGCGCCCTCGCCCCGGACGCGGCCATCGCCGTCACCGGACCCGACCTGCGTTGGGTCGGCAACGAGAGCGGGCTCGCGCGCGAGGACGAGTGGAGCGTCGTCCCGGTCAAGGAGAACCAGTACGGGCGCACCGACTGGGCCCTGTCCTACGACACCCCCGACGAGGGCAGCCGCGCCGCCCTGGTCACCGCCCAGCCGAAGACGGATCACCTCCAGTGGTGGCCCGCGGAGTGCGATGTCTCCATCCGGGACGGCTGGTTCTACCACGCCGACCAACAACCCAAGAGCGTCGACCAGTTGACCGACATCTACTTCGGGTCCGTCGGCCGAAACGCGGTGCTGCTGCTCAACGTCCCGCCGGGCACGGACGGGTTGCTGCCCGCCGCGGACGTGACGCGGTTGCGTGAGTTCCGGGAGCGCGTGGACCGGGAACTGCCCGAGGATCTGACCCGTGGCGCCCGTACGGTCACCTCCCAGGGCACGGTGACCGTCGACCTCGGGGCGGTGCGCGCGGTCGACCGGGTCCGGCTGGCGGAGGACATCCGGCACGGTCAGCAGATCGAGGGCTTCGTGGTGGAGGCGTATCTCGACGGGGCCTGGCGGGAGGTGGTGACGGCCGGAACGGTCGGCGCGAGCCGGATTCTGCTGCTGCCGACGACGGTTCGGGCACGGCGGTGGCGGCTGAGGGTCACCGCGGCCCGGAGCGCGGTGCACGTCGCGGAGTTCGGGCTGTACAAGTCGCGGGTCTGAGGAGGGACGGGCGGGCGTCAGGCCCCCCGAGCCGCGCCCGTACTGCCCCGCTCGATCAGCCGCGGCACCGGCACCCGTACGGTCCGCGCCGGGCCGCCGTCCAGCAGGGCCGTCAGCTCCCGGGCCGCCGTCCGCCCGAACTCGACGCTGTCCCGGGACAGGGCGGACAGCCATGGCCTGACCATGCGGCACAGCGCCGAGTCCTCCCAGGAGACCACCGACACGTCCCCGGGCACGGACCGGCCCAGCTCGGTCGCGGCGGCGGCACCGGCGACGGCCATCACGTCGTTGTCGTAGATCAGCGCGGTCGGCGGATCGGCGGCCTCCAGGACCCGGCGGGTGACGGCGGCGCCCTCGGCGTCGGAGTAGTCGGTGGTCACCGACCGCACCCCGCTGAGGCCGCGCCGCTCGGCCTCGGCGCGCAGGGTGCGGATACGGCGTTCGGTGTGGGCGAGCCCCGGCAGGCCCGCGATGTGCACGATCCGGCGGTGGCCGAGGGCGTACAGCTCGTCCACCACCGAGGCCATCGCGCCCGCGTCGTCCGCCCACACCGTCGACAGACCGGGGTGGCGCTCGTCGGGCGCGCCGCCGATCACCACGGCGGGCAGGCCGAGTTCGTCGAGGACGTCGGGCCGCGGGTCGGCGGTGCGCGGGTCGACCACCAGCACTCCGTCCACCCGGTGCTCGGCCCACCAGCGCCGGTACACCGCGCACTCGTCTGCGACGTCCTCCACCACCTGGAAGAGCAGCCCGAGATGGCGCTCCGCGAGCACCTCCTGGATGCCGGAGACGAGCTGGAGGAAGAAGGAGTCCACGCCCAGGGTGTCCGCCGGGCGGGCGAGTACGAAGCCGACCGTCGCAGCGCCCTCGCCCGACAGGGCGCGCGCAGCCGTACTGGGCCGCCAGCCCAGTTCCTCGGCGACCTGCCGCACCCGGTCCCGGGTGTCCTCGGAGACGCCGGGCCGGCCGTTGAGGGCGAAGGAGACGGCGCTCTGGGAGACGCCGGCATGCCGCGCGATGTCCTTCATCGTGGGCCGTCGGGCCGGTGAGCGCTTGCCTGACACGTGCTTCCCCATTCCTGCGAAGATTCCGCGCCAGCATGCACTAATGCGGTTCAGCGCTCAAGTGGCTAAACCGCATTAGTCACTAATTCGATTAGCCCTGCGAGAGTTATTGACGGGCCCTCGGCGAGGCGTGCAGGGTCTGCGTCGTCGGCCAACCCGCCGCACCCGCCCCGCCGCACCCACCCGCCGCACAAGGAGGCCGTTTCGCCGTGCCTGTTTCCCGTAGAGCCCTGGTCGCCGCCGCCGTCTGTCTCGTCCTGCCGCTGAGCGCCTGCGGCTCCGGGGACGACGGCGGGGGCTCGACCGACGCCTCCGGCAAGGTCGAGGGCGACATCACCTTCCAGACCTGGAACCTCAGGGCCAACTTCAAGCCGTATTTCGAAGGCCTGATCGCCGACTTCGAGAAGAAGTACCCCGGGACCAAGGTCAAATGGATCGACCAGCCCGCCGAGGGCTACGCCGACAAGATCAGCGCCGACGCCGCCGGCGGCACCCTGCCCGACGTCGTCAACGTCTCCCCGGACCTCGTCGCCCCGCTCGCCAAGGCCGGCCTCGCGCTCGACCTCGACAAGGCGGCGGCGCAGTACAAGAAGGAGTACCTGGAAGGCGCCTGGGCCAGCCACCGGATACCTGGCATGACCGGCACCTACGCCTTCCCCTGGTACCTCAACACCGGGCCGCTGTTCTACAACAAGTCCCTGTTCAAGAAGGCCGGCCTCGATGCCGACCAGCCGCCGAGGACGTACGACGAACTCTTCACGGACGCCCTGCAGATCGCGAAGAACAGCGACGGCGAGGTCTCCACCCTCGCCAACGTCCCCACCATCGAGGACTTCGGCCGCTACGGCGTCGAGCTCATGAACCCGGCCGGCACCGCCTTCGCCTTCAACGACGCCAAGGGCGTCGAACTCCTCACCAAGTACAAGGAGTTGTACGACGCCAAGGCCCTCGACCCGCAGGCACTCACCGCCACCCCCGAGTCGTCCGGCAAGAAGTTCCTCACCGAGGCCGTCGCCATGAACCCGGGCAGCGCCCTCGACCTCGGCAACTTCAAGAAGCAGGCGCCGAACCTGTACAAGAACATCGGCATCACCGACCAGATCACCAGCACCGGCCACGCCAACATGTACGTGATGGGCGTGATGGTGAACGCGCAGACCAAGCGGAAGCCCGCCGCGGTCGCCTTCGCGCACTACGTCACCGACGCCACGCACCAGATGTCCTTCGCCAAGCAGGTCGCCATCTTCCCCAGCACCGCCGGCTCCCTCGACGACCCGTACTTCACCAAGGAGGACGGGACGGACGAGACCCGGGTGCGGATCGCGGCCGCCAAGTCCCTGAAGACCGCGGTCAACTACACGCCGGTGCTGTTCAGCGAACAGATGAAGACGGCGCTGCGCAACGAGGTCGCCAAGGCGCTCCAGGGCAAGGAGAGCCCCGAGGAAGCCCTCGACAACGCTGTCAAGGCCTGCGACACGCTGCTCCAGCAGCAGGGCTAGCCATGCTGATGCCGTCGACCGGGCCCCGGACACGTCCGGTACGTGTCCGGCGCCACCTGCCCACCAGCCCCTGGCTGTTCGCCGCGCCCGGCCTGCTGATCATCGGCGCGTTCATCCTGTACCCGTTCGTGTCGACCCTGGTGAACGCCTTCACCGACCGCCGCACCCTGATCCCGGGCGAGTTCGTCGGACTCGCCAACTTCCGCGAGCTGCTGCACGACGACATGTTCTGGATCGGGCTGCGCAACAGTGTGCTGTACGTCCTCGGAGTCGTCCCCGCCCTCGTGATCCTGCCGCTGCTGCTCGCGCTGCTCGTACAGAAGAACATCCCCGGCATCACCTTCTTCCGGTCCGCCTTCTACACCCCGGTCGTCGCCTCGATCGTCGTGGTCGGCCTGATCTGGGTATGGCTTCTCGACGAACGCGGCCTCATCAACGCCCTGTTGGAGGCCGTCGGGGTCGGCCGGGTCGGCTTCCTGAGCGACCAGTGGTTGCTCCTGATGAGCGCGATGGCCGTCACGGTCTGGAAGGGCCTCGGCTACTACATGATCATTTACCTGGCGGCGCTGGCGAACGTCCCGCGGGAACTGCACGAGGCGGCGGCCGTGGACGGAGCGGGCGCTGTACGGCGCTTCTTCGCGGTGACCGTGCCCGCCGTCCGCTCGACCATGGCACTGGTCGGGGCGCTGTCCTCGGTCGCCGCCTTCAAGGTCTTCTCCGAGGTGTACCTGATGGCGGGCCCGAGCGGCGGCCCGGCGGGCGAGGACACCACGCTCGTGATGCTCGTCCAGCGCACCGGTACCGGACTGACCGGCCGCGTCGGCTACGCCTCCGCGATCTCCGTCGTCGTCTTCGTCGTCACCGTCGCGCTGATGCTGCTCGTGCTGCGGGCCGACCGCAGGAGTGAGTCATGACCCGAGTACGCGCGGGGGAGCTGGCGCTCCGGTACGTGCTGCTGCTCGCCGTCCTCGCCCTGACCGTGGGCCCGTTCCTCTGGCAGCTGTCGACCTCCCTGAAGGGTCCCACCGAGGACATCTACAGCTCACCACCGACCTTCCTGCCCCGACACCCCACCCTGCACAACTACGAACGCGTCGCGGACACCATCCCCGTCTGGGACTACGCCTTCAACTCCCTGAAGGTCGCCACCGCCAACGTCGTCACCAACTGCGTCGGCTCCGCCCTCGCCGGATACGCACTGGCCCGGCTCCGCTACCGGGGCCGTCGGGTGGCCACGCTCGCCTTCATCCTGGCGATGCTCGTACCGGTGGAGGGCATCATCATCGCCCAGTTCACGACCATGCGGGAGCTCGGCCTCAACAACACCCTGATCGGCGTCGTCCTGCCGGGCTGCATCGGCGCCATGAACGTCCTGCTGATGCGCAACGCCTTCCTCAACCTGCCCTACGAGATCGAGGAGGCGGCCT
Source organism: Streptomyces sp. NPDC051913 (assembly GCF_044593635.1). NCBI lineage: Bacteria > Bacillati > Actinomycetota > Actinomycetes > Kitasatosporales > Streptomycetaceae > Streptomyces > Streptomyces sp. NPDC051913. Next base: position 132,078 of record NZ_JBIUCI010000015.1, read on the forward strand.
ACGTCGACGGCGCCAACGTCTGGCAGCGGTTCCTGCGGATCGCGGTCCCCTCGGTCAGGGGCACCCTCGCCGTCGTCGCGATCTTCGCCTTCATGGGCGCCTGGGACGACTTCCTGTGGCCGCTCATCGTGCTGAGCGACCCGTCCCGGTTCACGCTCACCATCGGCCTCAACTATCTGCACGGCACCTTCGCGGGCGACGAACGCCTCGTCGCCGCGGGCACGGTCATCGCCGTGGCCCCGCTGATCGCCCTCTTCGCCTGCCTCCAGCGGTACTTCTTCCGCGGGGTGGGGGAGGGCGCGGTCAAGGGCTGACCCGACCCCGGTACCTCCGTCACAAGGACACGCATGTCTGCTGCCGTGCGCTTCGGCGTCAACTACACCCCCAGTGAAGGGTGGTTCCACCACTGGCTCGACTTCGACCTCGACTCCGTCCGGGCCGACCTCGACTCGATCGCCGCGCTGGGCCTCGACCACATCCGGGTCTTCCCGCTGTGGCCGTACTTCCAGCCCAACCGCACCCTCATCCGCCCCGCCGCCGTGGACCAGCTCGTGCGGTTGACGGACGCCGCCGCCGAACGCGGCCTCGACGTCAACGTCGACGGACTGCAAGGACACTTGAGCAGCTTCGACTTCCTGCCCGCGTGGACCAGGACCTGGCACCGACGCAACCTGTTCACCGACCCGGACGTCGTCGAGGGCCAGGCGGCCTACCTGCGGACGCTCGCCGCGGCGCTGGCCGACCGGCCCAACTTCCTCGGCATGACCCTCGGCAACGAGGTCAACCAGTTCTCGGCGGGCCCCCACCCCGACCCCGACCGGGCCACCGCCGACCAGATCGACGCCTGGCTGACGCGTCTGCTGGCCGCGTGCGAGGAGGGCGCCCCCGGACGGCTGCACCTGCACGCCGAGTACGACGCCACCTGGTACCAGGACGACCAGCCCTTCACCCCGGCCCAGGCCGCCCGGCTCGGCGGGGTCACGGCCGTGCACTCCTGGGTGTTCAACGGCACCGCCCAGCGGCACGGCCGTACCTCCGTGCCGGCCGAGCACCACGCCGCCTACCTCGTCGAGCTGAGCAAGGCCTGGGCCGCCGAGCCGCACCGGCCCGTCTGGCTCCAGGAGGTCGGCGCTCCCGCGCCCCTCGTCCCGCCCGAGCACGCCGCCGCCTTCACCGAGGCCACCGTCGCCAACGCCCTGGACTGCCCCGACCTGTGGGGCATCACCTGGTGGTGCTCCCACGACGTGTCCCGGGAACTGGCCGACTTCCCCTCGCTCGAATACGGGCTCGGCCTGCTGACCAACGACCGCCGGCCCAAGGACATCGCCCACGCGCTGGCGAAGGCGGCCCGCGCACACACCTACGCCCCGGCCGCCCGCACCACCGCCCTCGTCGTCCCCGCCCGCCCGTCGCGGCGCTCACGGTGCGCACCCGGCGGCCCCGTCTACGACGCCTTCTTCCGGCTGGTCGCCGACGGAGCCCGCCCCACCACCGTGCTCGACACGCACGCCGCCGACGCCGCCCACCTCGCCGCGCGCGGCATCACCGAAGTCGTCACGTCCGACCAGGTACTCCCCACCCCACAAGGAGGCACCCGCTCGTGAACCCCACCAGACGCACCGTGCTGATCGCAGGAGCCGCGGCGGCTCTGCTCGGAGCGCAGCCCGCGGGGGCCGCCCCCGAAGCGAAGGCCGCCGCCCTCCAGCCGTACGCCTCCTACTGGTACCCGGACTCCCTGCCCTCCGGCACCCCCGGCACCGGCATCACCTGGCGCAGCCTGAAGTCCTGGCGCGCCACCGACGACCCCGACCTGGCCTTCAACGCGGCGTCCGTGCCGCTCGCCGCCCGCTTCACCCCCACCCCGGCGAACGGGACCGCCCGCGCCGGACAGGCCCGCATCCAGTCCCTGGTGTCCTTCGGGCCGACGTCCGGCAACCCCGCGCAGGGCGCGCCGACGGCCGACTACTACGCCTTCGGGCACTGGGCCTACGTCGACGAACTCGTCTTCTGGGGCGGTTCCTCCGGTGAGGGGCTGATCCTGGCGCCCAACGCGCCGATCGTGGACGCCGCCCACCGGCACGGCGTGCCCGTCCTCGGCAACATCTTCCTGCCGCCGGTCGCCTACGGCGGGCAGTTGCGGTGGACACGGGATCTGGTGCAGAAGGACGCGGCCGGGCGGTATCCGCTCGCCGCTCAACTCGTCGCGGTGGCCGAGGCGTACGGCTTCGACGGGTGGTTCGTGAACGCGGAGACCGGGGGTGGGGACAGCGCGCTCGGGGCCGCCATGCTCGGCTTCCTGCGCGAGCTGAAGTCCCTCGCCGCCGCCCGGGGGCAGCGGGTGACCTGGTACGACTCGATGACCGTGAACGGGTCGGTGAGCTGGCAGGGCGCCCTCAACAGCAGCAACCAGGCCTTCTTCGAGACCGCCGACGACATGTTCGTCGACTTCCGGTGGACGGCGAGCGGTCTCGCCTCCTCGGGTACGCGTGCTGAGCAACTGGGGCGCAGCCGCTATGAGTTGTGGGCGGGCGTGGACGTGGAGGCGAATGGCTCGGACAAGTCCGTGAACTGGGACGCGATCGTGCCGAGCGGACGCGCGCACATCGCCTCGATCGGGCTGTACCGCCCCGAGTGGACCCGCAACCACCTGCCCGCGACCCGCACCCCCGAGGACTTCCACGCCGCCGACGACCGCTTCTGGAGCGGCCGTTCGCTCGACCCGTCCCGGCCGGACGCCACGGACCCCTGGCGGGCGCCGGCCGTGTCCGTCGCCGACCGGTCGACGGTGACGTCGCTTCCCTTCGCGAGCGTGTTCAACACCGGGCACGGGCTGCGCTGGTACGAGGAGGGCACGGTCACCTCGGACACGCCCTGGAACCACCTCGGCCTCCAGGACCGGCTGCCGTCACGACAGTGGGTGGTGCGCACGGAAGGCCAACGCCCCGCTGTCGGCTTCGACTTCGCGGACGCGTGGCGCGGTGGAAGCAGCGTGCTGGTGGACGGCGCCCTGGACGCGCCGACGGTGCTGGAGGTGTACGCCACACGCCTGCCGATCACCGCTGACACGGTCGTCGAGGTGACGCACCGGACCGACGCGGGCGCGGTCCGGATCGAGCTCGCGGTGGCCACCGGCGAGCCGAGTGCGTATGCGTATCTGCCCGTGGACTCGGGCGACACATGGCGGACATCGACCGTACGACTCCGAGGCCTGACCGGGACCGTCCACGCGCTCGGGGTGCGGCTCACCGCGACCGACGGGCCCGTGACCTGGCGGCTGGGCGGCATCGCGGTCCGGGACACGGTCCTGAGCCCCGCCGCACCCACCGGGTTCCGCGTGACCGCCGCGTCCGGCGGCGACCTCCGCCTCGCCTGGAACCCCGCCCCCGGCGACGTACGCCACTACACGCTGCACCGCCTCCTCCCGGACGGCACCCGGCGCTTCCTCGGCGGCACCTGTCAGCGGGCCTACTTCCTCGGTGGCCTCCAGCCCGAACAGGGCGAGCGGGCGGCGCGGTTCGAACTGCGTGCCGTGGGGGAGCTGTACACGTCGTCGGCCCCCGTCTCCGTCACCCACCCCTGGTAACCCACCCCCTCAGCTTGGAGTACCCCGCATGCATGACGACCGCCGTCTGGTCGAGGCCCGCCTCAAGCGCGTCCTCGACGAGCGCATCCGCCCCGCCGTGTACCCCGAGTCCGTGCCGCTGGACGTGGCGGTCTGGCACGCCCCCGGCGAGCCGGTGCCGGTCGCCGAAGGCCTGGCGGCCGAGCCCGAGCCGATCGAGGTCGGCGCCCGCTGGGGCGCCCCGTGGGGGACCAGCTGGTTCCGGGTCACCGGGACCGTCCCCGAGGCATGGGCCGGGAAGACCGTCGAGGCGCTTCTCGACCTCGGCTTCGACGAGAACATGCCCGGCTTCCAGTGCGAGGGCCTCGTCTACCGCCCGGACGGCACCCCGGTGAAGGGCCTCAACCCGCGCAACCAGTGGGTCAGGATCGGTGCGCCGGTCGAGGGCGGCGAGGAGGTGCGGCTGCATGTCGAGGCCGCCTCCAACCCCGTCATCCTCGACTACCACCCCTTCCTGCCCACGCGGTTGGGCGACAAGGAGACCGCGGGCGACGAACCGCAGTACACGCTCACCCGCATGGACCTCGCCGTCTTCGACGAGACCGTCTGGCAGCTCGTCCTCGACCTGGAGGTGCTCGGCGAGCTGATGCATGAGCTGCCGACGGACTCGGCACGGCGCTGGGACCTCGTGCGGGCCGTGGACCGGGCGCTGGACGCCGTCGACCTCCAGGACGTGAACGGCAGCGCCGCCCAGGCGCGGGTGCGCCTGGAGACCGTCCTGTCCGAGCCCGCCGCGCCCTCCGCGCACCGCATCAGCGCGGTGGGCCACGCGCACATCGACTCGGCGTGGCTGTGGCCACTGCGCGAGACGGTGCGCAAGGTGGCCCGTACGACCTCCAACATGACCGCGCTCCTGGAGGACGAGCCCGAGTTCGTCTTCGCCATGTCCCAGGCGCAGCAGTGGGCGTGGGTGAAGGAGCACCGGCCCGAGGTGTGGGCGCGGGTGAAGAAGGCGGTGGCGGACGGGAGGTTCGTGCCGGCGGGCGGGATGTGGGTGGAGTCGGACACCAACATGCCGGGTTCGGAGGCGATGGCCCGTCAGTTCGTGCACGGCAAGCGGTTCTTCCTCGACGAGTTCGGCATCGAGAACGACGAGGCGTGGCTGCCGGACACCTTCGGTTTCGCGGCCGGGCTGCCGCAGATCATCAAGGCGGCGGGCTCCAAGTGGCTGCTGACCCAGAAGATCTCCTGGTCGCAGACGAACAAGTTCCCCCACCACACCTTCCGTTGGGAGGGCATCGACGGCACCCGGATCTTCACGCACTTCCCGCCCGTCGACACCTACAACTGCTCCATGAAGGGCAGCGAGATCGCCCACGCGGCCCGCAACTTCAAGGACAAGGGCGTCGCCCGGCACTCCCTCGCCCCGACCGGCTGGGGCGACGGAGGCGGCGGCACGACCCGGGAGATGGTCGCCAAGGCGGCCCGTCTGCGCGACCTCGAAGGCTCGGCGACCGTGGTGTGGGAGACGCCGACGGAGTTCTTCCAGAAGGCCGAGTCCGAGTACCCGGAACCGCCCGTGTGGGTGGGCGAGTTGTACCTCGAACTCCACCGCGCCACCCTCACCAGCCAGGCGAGGACCAAGCAGGGCAACCGCCGCAGCGAACACCTTCTGCGTGAGGCCGAACTGTGGGCGGCGACGGCGGCCGTCAGGACCGGATTCCCCTACCCCTACGAGGACTTGGACCGCATCTGGAAGACGGTCCTGCTCCACCAGTTCCACGACATCCTGCCCGGCTCCTCCATCGCGTGGGTGCACCGCGAGGCACGGAGGACGTACGAGAGGGTCGCCGAGGAGCTGACCGGCGTCATCGAGGCCGCACAGCGCGCCCTGGCGGGGGAGGGGGACCGGGAGCTGGTCTTCAACTCCGCCCCGCACACCCGCGCCGCCGTCCCGGCGGGCGGCGCCGCGACACCGGTCACCGAAGGCCGTACACGGATCAGCGACCGCCCCGCCGGAGGGCACATCCTGGACAACGGCCTTCTGCGCGTCGAGATCGACGGCGACGGACTGGTGGTCTCGGCCCACGACATCGCGGCCGACCGCGAGACGATCGCGCCCGGCACGGCCGCCAACCTCCTCCAACTCCACCCCGACTTCCCGAACATGTGGGACGCCTGGGACGTGGACGAGTTCTACCGCAACACGGTCACCGACCTCACGGCGGCGGACGAGGTCGTCGCCCACGGCGAGAACGGCGTGCGGATCGTCCGCACCTTCGGCTCCTCCCGCGTCACCCAACTGCTCTCCCTGGCACCGGGGGAGCGGCGGCTGCTGCTGGACACGGAGGTCGACTGGCACGAGACGGAGAAGTTCCTGAAGCTGGCGTTCCCGCTCGACGTGCACGCCGAACGGTACGCGTCGGAGACCCAGTTCGGGCACTTCCACCGCCCCACCCACACCAACACCAGCTGGGAGGCGGCCAAGTTCGAGGCCTGCAACCACCGCTTCGTCCACCTGGAGGAGCCCGGCTGGGGCGTCGCCGTCGCCAACGACTCGACGTACGGCCACGACGTGACCCGCACGGTGCGCACGGACGGCGACGGCGGTACCACGACCACCGTCCGGGTCTCCCTCCTCCGTGCCCCGCGCTTCCCCGACCCCGAGACCGACCAGGGCGTCCACCGCTTCCGGCACGCGCTGATCCCCGGCGCGGGCATCGCCGACGCGGTCCGTGAGGGCTGGCGGATCAACCTCCCGCAGCGCCGGACCACCGGCGCCGGCGAGGTGGCCCCGCTGGTCACGGCCGACCAGGACGCGGTCGTGATCACGGCGGTGAAGCTGGCCGACGACGGCAGCGGCGACGTGGTCGTACGGCTGCACGAGGCGCACGGTGGACGGGCCAGGGCCACCCTGACGGCCGGGTTCGAGGTGGCGGACGTGACGGCGACCGACCTCCTGGAGCGGCCGCTGCCGGAAACGGTGACCCGGGACGGCAACCGCGTGCCGCTGCGCCTGCGTCCCTTCCAGCTCGTCACCCTGCGTCTGAGGAGGGCAGAATCCGGGGTGTGACGAGCACTTCGACGACGATCACCGCGCGGGAACTCAACCGGGCCGCACTCGCCCGTCAGCTGCTGCTGCGCCGGGAGCCACTGGGAGTCGCCGCCGCGGTCCGGCGCCTCCTCGCCCTCCAGGCCCAGCAGCCCGCGTCGCCGTATCTCGCGCTGTGGAACCGGCTCGACGGCTTCGACCCGGCCGAGCTGGACGCGGCCTTCGCCGATCGCACGCTGGTGAAGGCGACCCTGCTGCGGATCACTCTGCACGCGGTCCACCGCGACGACTACGGCACGGTCCGGGAGGCGATGCAGCCGACGCTGCACGCCTCCCGGCTCGGCCACCGCTTCGCCGCCGCGGGTCTCACCCCGGCGGACGCGGCCGAACTGGAGCCGGGGTTCCTGGAGTTCGCGTCCCGGCCCCGGTCGAACGGTGACCTGGCGGGCTGGCTGGCGGAGCGGGTGGGCGCGGAGAAGAAGGACGGGGCGTGGTGGGGACTGCGGTCGTACGCCCCGCTGGTGCACGTCCCGACCGGCGGACCCTGGTCCTTCGAGTACTCCCCGTCGTACGTCGCCGCACCCGAGGGCCGTTTCACCGGCGACCCCGGAGCGGCACTGCGCACCCTCGTCCTGCGCTACCTGGAGGGCTTCGGACCCGCGTCGGTGGCGGACATCGCCCAGTTCGCGATGGTCCAACGGGCCCGCGTCCGGGCGGTGTTGGGGACGCTCGGCGAGACGCTGGAGGTGTGGGCCGGCCCCGACGGGAGGACGCTGTACGACGTCCGGTCCGCCCCGCGCCCACCCGCCGACACCCCCGCCCCACCTCGTCTCCTCCCCATGTGGGACAGCGTCCTGCTGGCCTACGACGACCGCAGCCGGGTGATCCCGCCCGACTACCGCAAGCTGGTGACCCGGGTCAACGGCGACGTCCTGCCGACCCTGCTGGTCGACGGGTACGTGGCCGGTGTGTGGCGCGCCGTGGAGGGCGGCATCGAGGCGACGGCCTTCCACGACCTCCCGGACGCGGCATGGGACGGGCTGGCGGAGGAGGCACGCGCCCTGCTCGCCCTCCTGGCGGACCGGGACCCACGGGTCTACAGCCGGTACGCCCACTGGTGGAGCAAGCTCCCCGCGGGACAGACCCGGATGCTCCCTGGCTGACCGCCCACGCCCCGCGTTGTCAGTGGCTGTCCGTAAGGTGACATCGATCTTGCGGATGCGGCATCGGGAGGTGGGGACATGGGTGCCAGCGGTTGGGAGTACGTCACCCCGTTCAAGGGGACCGTCGAGGAGTCACTGGAGGCGCTGCACGCGCAGGTCTTCCAGGAGGAGTACGGCGACGACGACACGTACGGGAGCCTTGAGGAGCTCTGGGCGGACGAGGAGTTCATGGGCGAGGAGGGAACCCACTCGATCCTGGACATCGACCGCGTCGTCCACACGGCCACCGCCCCCTCGGACCACGACGTCCGGGACTACGGCACCCTGCGCCCGCTCGCGCCCGAGCGCGTCAGACACCACTTCGGCACCGAGCACCCCACGCCCGACCAGTTCCAGGAGGCGCTGGCCCGTTCCTACGCGTCCATGGGACCCCGCTCCGGCCCCGACGAGACGCTCCTCGACGAGTGCCGGATGCGGTGGACCGGCCTGTACGTCGTCCTGCACACGGGCGATGAGCCGACTCACCTGGGGATGTTCGGCTTCTCGGGCGACTGAGCCGCTGTGGTCAGGCCTCGCTGATCTGCGACCGCAGCCAGTGCTCCACCTCACCCACATGAGCCGCCGCCGCGGCCCGTGCCGCCTCAGGGTCATGGGCCACCAGCGCCCGATGGATCGCGGCGTGTTCCCGCCGCGTCCGCTCGAAGGCACCCTCTTCCTGGTAGCCGCGCCACACCCGGGCCCGGAAGGTGCGTGAGGACAGGCCCTCCAGGATCGCGGCCATGGTGTCGTTGCCGGCGGCCAGGGCGATCTCGCGGTGGAAGGCGAGGTCGTGGGCGAGGATCTCCTCGGGATCGTCGGTGGCGTTCATCGCCGTGAGGTGTTTCTCCACCTCGGCCAGCTGGTCCGGGGTGATGCGGGCCGCCGCCAGCGCGGTCGCCGTCGACTCCAGGATGCGGCGCACCTCCAGCAGCTCCACCAGACGCGGGCCCCGGGACAGATCGGCGACCACGCCGAACGTCTCCAGCAGGTCACCCGCCTCCAACTGCGTGACGTAGATGCCCGAACCGTGCCGGGCCTCCAGCACCCCCAGCACCGTCAGCGCGCGGATCGCCTCCCGCATCGAGCTGCGCGAGATCCCCAGCTGCACGGCCAGATCCCGTTCCGTGGGCAGCCGCTGCCCGGGCTCCAGGCTGCCCTGGGCGATCATCGCCTTGATCTGCTCGATCGCCCGCTGGGTCACCGTGCCCTTCTGCGGGGTCTCCTCCACGCCACCACTCCTCCACTCGCCGTGCGCCGCAGTCTAACCATCGAGGTGGTCTGACCACTATGGCCCGAGCGCACGGAAAATTGGCTCCACAGGGTGTTGTGGAGGCGAAGTGGTCTGATAAATATGCGGGCATCTGCTCGATCACGCTCGACGAGGAGCTGAGAGATGGCCGGCTGGACAGTGCGGAACGGACGGCGTGACAGGCGCATGTCCGCGTGGGCGGTGCGTACGACGGCTGCGGCCGCCTGCGCGGGGCTCGCGCTCACGGCATGCGGCAGCACCAAGGACACCGGCGGTTCCACCACCGCCGCGGGCGACGGGAACGGCAAGGTCGGGGTGATCCTGCCCCTGCTCACCTCGCCGTTCTGGCAGTCGTACAACGACTACGTCCCGAAGATGGCGAAGTCCGAGGGCGTCGACGCGCTCAAGACGGTGAACTCCAACAGTGATCCCTCGCAGCAGATCACCGACATCAACACCGAACTCAACCAGGGCGTCGAGGGCCTGGTCGTCGCCCCGCTGGACAGCGCCGCCATCGAAGCCGGCCTGGACCAGGCGGAACGCAAGGGCGTACCCGTGGTCGCCGTGGACGTGGCCCCCGACAAGGGCAAGGTCGCCATGGTCGTGCGCGCGAACAACGTCGCGTACGGCGAGAAGGCCTGCCAGTACCTCGGCAAGCAGATCCCCTCCGGCAAGGTCGTGCAGATCATGGGCGACCTCGCCTCGGTCAACGGCCGGGACCGCTCGGAGGCGTTCCGGGCCTGTGTGAAGAAGAACTTCCCGAAGCTGAAGGTGCTGGAGATCCCCGCCAAGTGGGAGTCCGACGCGGCCGCATCGAAACTCGACACCCTGCTGAACTCCAACCCCGACATCAAGGGCATCTACATGCAGGCCGGCGGCGTCTACCTCGCGCCGACCCTCCAGACCCTGAAGTCCAAGGGCATGCTGAAGACCGCCGGGCAGTCCGGGCACATCACCATCGTCTCCAACGACGGCATCCCGCAGGAGTACGACGCCATCCGCAAGGGCGAGATCGACGCCACCGTCTCCCAGCCCGCGGACCTGTACGCCAAGTACGGCATGTACTACATCAAGGCGGCGATGAAGGGGGAGACCTTCAAGCCCGGCCCCACGGACCACGACTCGACGATCGTCGAACTGCCCAGCGGCATCCTGGAGGACCAGCTCCCCGCGCCCCTGGTCACCAAGGACAACGTCGACGACCCCGACCTGTGGGGCAACACCGTCAAATGACCACGGCACTCGTAGAAGCCCAGGGCATCGTCAAGCGGTACGGCCCGACCACCGCCCTCGCCGACGGCCGCCTCACCGTGCTGCCGCGCGAGTCCCACGCCCTCGTCGGCCGCAACGGCGCCGGCAAGTCCACGCTGGTGAACATCCTCACCGGCCTCCAGTCCCCGGACGAGGGAACGGTCCGCTTCGACGGCGGACCCGCCCCCGCGCTCGCCGACCGGGACGCCTGGCGGCGCAAGGTCGCCTGCGTCTACCAGAAGCCGACCGTCGTCCCCGAACTCACCGTCGCCGAGAACCTGTTCATCAACCGCCAGCCCCTGCATCGCGGATTCATCAGCTGGCGAAGGCTCCGCCGCGACGCCGCCGAACTCCTCGGCACCTGGGGCGTCCACGTCGACCCGGAGGCCCGCACCGCCGACCTCAAGGTCGAGGACCGCCAAATGGTGGAGATCGCCCGGGCGTTGAGCTTCGGCGCCCGCTTCATCGTCCTCGACGAACCGACCGCCCAGCTCGACAACCGGGAGATCGAACGCCTCTTCACCCGGATGCGGGCCCTCCAGGAATCCGGCGTCACCTTCCTCTTCATCTCCCACCACCTCCAGGAGGTGTACGAGGTCTGCCAGACCGTCACCGTCCTGCGCGACGCCCGCTGGATCACCACGGCACCCGTGGCGGACCTGCCACGGGCCGCGCTGGTGGAGGCCATGGCGGGGGAGACGGTCGCCGAACACGCCGTACGAGGGCGCTCCGTCGACGCCGGCGCTCCCGTCCTGCTCGACGCCCGCGGGCTCACCTCCGACGCCTACCAGGACATCGACCTGACCGTCCGCCGCGGCGAGGTCGTCGGGCTCGCCGGTATCAGCGGCAGCGGCAAGATCGAGCTCGCCGAGTCCTTCACGGGGCTGCACACACCGACGAGCGGCACCGCCCGACTCGACGGCGCACAGCTGCCGTTCGGCGATGTACAGGCCGCCCTGAAGGCAGGCGTCGGCTGCGTGCCCCGCGACCGGCACGGACAGGGCCTCGTCTTCGGCATGAGCGTCGGTGACAACGCCACCATGAGCGTCCTGGACCGGCTCGGCCGCTTCGGCTTCGTCGGCAGCGAACGCAGACGGGGCTGCGCCACCGAGCTGATCGACCGCCTCGACATCCACACCGAAGGCCCCGACCAGCCCGTCTCCGACCTGTCCGGCGGCAACGCGCAGAAGGTCGTGATGGCTCGCGCCCTCGCCTCCGACCCCCGTCTCCTCGTCCTCATCAACCCCACCGCGGGCGTCGACGTGAAGTCCAAGGAGTCGCTGCTCGCCCACGTGGACAGCGCCCGCGACGACGGCACCGCCGTACTCGTCGTCTCCGACGAACTCGACGACCTGCGCCGCTGCGACCGCGTCCTCGTCCTCTTCCACGGCCGCGTGGTCGCCGAGCACGCGGCCGGCTGGCGCGACCACGAGCTGATCGCCTCCATCGAAGGAGTGGACCACCATGGCTGACACCAAGGCTCCGCCGGTGAAGCAGCCGCGCGTGCCCGAGGCGGGGGCGGCTCGTGCGGTGCTGTTGCGCAGGGCGCGCGAACTGGCCCTCGTCCCCGCGCTGTTGCTGCTCCTCGTGCTCGGCGCGGTACTCAACGACTCCTTCCTCACCGAAGCCACCCTGGTCTCCATCCTGGCCTCGTCCGCCGCGCTCGCGATGGTCGTGCTCGCCGAGTCGCTGGTACTCATCACCGGCAAGTTCGACCTGTCACTGGAGTCGGTGGTCGGCATCGCTCCGGCGGTGGCGGCGCTCCTGGTGCTGCCCGCCGCGCAGGCCGGCTGGGGCACCGAGCTGCCCGCCGCGGTCGCCCTGCTGGCCATCCCCCTGGTGGGAGCGGTCATCGGGGCGTTCAACGGCGTTCTCGTGGTGAAGGTGAAACTCAACGCCTTCATCGTCACCCTGGCCATGCTGATCATCCTGCGGGGACTCCTGGTCGGCGCCACCAAGGGCAAGACGCTGTTCGGCATGCCGGACGCGTTCTTCTCGCTCGCCACCACCACCTTCCTGCGGATCCCGATGTCGGTGTGGGTGGCCGCCGTGGCCTTCGCGGTGGCCGGGCTCGTCCTCAAGTACCACCGGATCGGCCGCGCGCTGTACGCGATCGGCGGCAACCTGGAGGCGGCCCGCGCGGCCGGTGTCCGGGTCGACCGCGTCCGGCTCGGGGTCTATGTCGTCGCCGGGGTGCTCGCCTCGATCGGCGGCCTCATGTACACCGGCTACGTCGGTGCCATCGGCGCCAACCAGGGCCAGAACATGATCTTCACGGTGTTCGCCGCGGCCGTCATCGGAGGCATCAGCCTCGACGGCGGCCGGGGGACCATGTTCGGCGCCCTGACCGGCGTACTCCTGTTGGGTGTCGTCAAGACGATGCTCACCATGGCCCAGGTGCCGTCCTTCTGGATCGACGCCATCTACGGCGGAATCATCCTCCTGGCCCTCATGATCGCCCGCGTCACCACCGGCCGCGCCCAGGACTGACCCCGTCACCTACTGAAAGGCCCTCCGTGTCACCGACCCCCGCCGGCGTCGCCCGCATCACCGCGGTCGACACCCACGACATCCGCTTCCCCACCTCGCGCGAGCTCGACGGCTCCGACGCGATGAACCCGGACCCCGACTACTCGGCCGCGTACGTCGTCCTGCGCACCGACGCCGGTGACGGGCACGAGGGGCACGGCTTCAGCTTCACCATCGGGCGGGGCAACGAGGTCCAGGTGGCCGCCATCCACGCACTGCGGCACCACGTGGTCGGACGGTCCGTCGAAGAGCTGTGCGCCGACCCCGGAACCCTGAACCGCGACCTGATCGGCGACAGCCAACTGCGCTGGCTCGGACCCGAGAAGGGCGTGATGCACATGGCGATCGGCGCGGTCGTCAACGCCGTGTGGGACCTCGCCGCCAAGCGCGCCGACAAGCCCCTGTGGCGGCTGCTCGCCGACGCCGAGCCCGAATGGCTGGTCCGCCAGATCGACTTCCGGTACCTCACGGACGCGCTGACACCGGACGAGGCACTCCAGATCCTGCGCCGGGGGAGGGCGGGCGCGGCGGAACGTATCGGCACGCTGTCGGAACGCGGCTACCCCGCCTACACCACCTCCCCGGGCTGGCTCGGCTACGACGACGCCAAGCTCACCCGCCTCGCCACCGAGGCCGTCGCCGACGGCTTCCGGCAGATCAAGCTGAAGGTCGGCGCGGACCTGGACGACGACATACGGCGCTGCCGGGTCGCCCGCCACGTGGTCGGCCCCGACATCCGTATCGCGATCGACGCCAACCAGCGCTGGGACGTCGACGAGGCGGTCCGCTGGACCAAGGCACTCGCCGAGTTCGACCCGTACTGGATCGAGGAGCCCACCAGCCCCGACGACATCCTCGGCCACGCCGCGATCCGCGAGGCCGTCGCCCCGGTGAAGGTCGCCACCGGCGAGCACGTCCAGAACCGGGTCGTCTTCAAGCAGCTCCTCCAGGCCGGCGCCGTCGACGTCGTCCAGATCGACGCGGCCCGCGTCGGCGGCGTCCACGAGAACCTCGCGATCCTCCTGCTCGCGGCCAAGTTCGGCGTCCCGGTCTGCCCGCACGCGGGCGGCGTGGGCCTGTGCGAACTCGTCCAGCACCTGTCGATGTTCGACTACGTCGCGATCACCGGCACCACCGAGAACCGTGTCATCGAGTACGTCGATCATCTGCACGACCACTTCCTCGACCCGGTGGTGATCAGGGAAGGTCACTACACGGCACCCGCCGCGCCGGGCTTCTCGGCCACCATGCGGCCCGAGTCGATCGCCCGCTACACGTTCCCGGACGGCGCCTTCTGGGCAGAAGATCTCGCCGACGCAGCGCACAAGAAGGGACACGCGGCATGACCGACTTCGAGGGCCTCAAGGCCCTGGTGACCGGCGGCGCCTCCGGCATCGGCCGGGCCACCGCGGAACTCCTGGCCGCGCGCGGCGCCCAGGTCGCCGTCCTCGACCTCGACCCGTCGTCCGTGACCGAGCCCCTGCTCGGACACAAGGCCGACGTCACCGACGACGCCTCAGTCCGCCAGGCGGTCGCCGCCGCCGTCGCCGAACTGGGCGGCCTCGACATCCTGGTCAACAACGCGGGGATCGGCGCCCAGGGCACCGTCGAGGACAACGACGACGCCGAATGGCACCGCGTCCTGGACGTCAACGTCGTAGGCATGGTCCGCGCCGCCCGCGCCGCCCTCCCGCACCTGCGCCGGTCGTCCCACGCGGCGATCGTCAACACCTGCTCCATCGCCGCCACCGCGGGCCTTCCCCAACGCGCCCTCTACAGTGCGACCAAGGGCGCGGTGTACTCGCTGACCCTCGCCATGGCCGCCGACCATGTCCGCGAGGGCATCCGCGTCAACTGCGTCAACCCCGGTACGGCGGACACCCCGTGGATCGGCCGCCTCCTGGACAAGGCCCCCGACCCGGCCGCCGAACGCGCCGCCCTGGAGGCCCGCCAGCCCACCGGCCGCCTTGTCTCGGCCGACGAGGTCGCGGGCGCCATCGCCTACCTGGCGAGCCCCCTCTCCGGAGCCACCACCGGCACCTCCCTCGCCGTGGACGGCGGCATGCAGGGCCTGCGACTGCGTCCGGCGGGCCAGTGAGCACGCCCCCCACGCCATCGGGGCTGGGCTTCGGAGCCGCCGTCATCGCCAACCTCTACACCGAGGTCCCCGAACAGCAGGCGTACGAGGCGGTGTCCGCCGCCTGGGAGCGCGGCATCCGCTACTACGACACCGCGCCCCACTACGGCCTCGGTCTGTCCGAACGCCGCCTGGGTGCGGCGCTGCGCGAGCACCCGCGCGAGGAGTACCTGATCTCGACCAAGGTCGGCCGCCGCCTGGAGCCCTCGGCCGACGGCGGTGACGACCTGGCCCACGGCTTCGCCGTCCCCGCCACGCACCGGCGCGTCTGGGACTTCACCGCGGACGGCGTACGACGCACCCTCGAAGCCAGTCTGGAACGCCTCGGCCTCGACCGCGTCGACATCGTCTACCTGCACGACCCCGACGACCACGCCGAACAGGCCTTCCGCGAGGGGTACCCGGCCCTGGAGAGGCTCCGGGCGGAGGGCGTCGTCGGCGCGATCGGCGCCGGGATGAACCAGGCCGAGATGCTCACCCGCTTCGTCCGTGACACGGACGTGGACGTGGTGCTGTGCGCCGGCCGCTACACCCTGCTCGACCGGAGCGCGGCCACCGAGTTGCTCCCCGCCGCCCTCGCGAAGGGCACCTCTGTCGTCGTCGGCGGCGCCTTCAACTCCGGGCTGCTCGCGGATCCGAAGCCCGGCGCGACGTACGACTACACCGAGGCGCCGGCCGAGTTGCTGGACCGGGCCCTGCGCATGAAGGCGGTCGCCGAGCGGCACGGCATCGGCCTGCGCGCCGCCGCCCTGGCGTTCTGCGCCGCCCATCCGGCCGTCACGAGCGTCCTGGTGGGAGCCCGTTCGGCGGCCGAGGTCCACGACAGCGCCGACCAGTTCGCGACGCAGGTACCGGAGGCCTTCTGGCAGGAGCTGCGGGAGACCGGCCTGCTGAAGGAGCCCGCATGAGAATCGCCCTGCACACCAAGGTGCGCGCGGATCGCGTCACGGAGTACGACGCGGCCCACCGCGAGGTCCCCAAGGAGCTGACGGACGCCATCCGCGCGGCGGGCGCCGGCTCCTGGACGATCTGGCGCAGCGGCACCGACCTCTTCCACGTCCTGGAGTGCGAGGACTACGGACGGCTCCTCGCCGAGCTGGAACAGCTGCCGGTCAACGTCGCCTGGCAGGCGAGAATGGCCGAACTGCTGGACGTCGTGCACGACTACACGGCCGAAGGCGCGGACGCCGGCCTGCCCGTCGTCTGGGAACTGCCATGACCGTCGTGGACGCGCACCACCACCTGTGGGACCTGTCGGTGCGCGACCAGGACTGGATCGCCGAGGACAGCCCGATCCGCCGGGACTTCACGGTCGACGACCTCGCCGCCGAGACCCGGGCCGCCGGAGTCGACCGGACGGTGCTCGTGCAGACCGTCACCGTCGCCGAGGAGACCCCCGAGTTCCTCGCGCTCGCGGCGGAACACGACCTGATCGCCGGCGTCGTCGGCTGGACCGACCTCACGAGCCCCGCGGTGGCCGACGCACTGGCGAGGCTGCGCGAACTCCCGGGCGGAGGCTTCCTCAAGGGCGTCAGGCACCAGGTCCAGGGCGAGCCCGACCCGGAGTGGTTGCTGCGGGCCGACGTACAGCGGGGGCTCGCGGCGGTCGCGGAGGCGGGGCTGGTGTACGACCTGGTGGTCCTGCCGCATCAGCTGCCGGCCTGCGTGAAGGCGGCCGTCCTCCTGCCACAACTGACCTTCGTCCTGGACCACTTGGGCAAGCCGCCGATCGCCTCGGGCGACCTGGACGCCTGGGCCGCCGACCTCCGGGCCCTCGCGGCCCTGCCCAACACGGTCGCCAAGCTCTCTGGGCTGGTCACCGAGGCGGACCCCGGCTCCTGGACCGCCGACGACCTGCGCCCGTGCACGGAGACGGCGTTGGACGCCTTCGGCCCCGACCGGCTCCTGTGGGGTTCGGACTGGCCGGTGTGCCGACTGGCGGCGACCTACGGTCAAGTGCTGGACGTCACCCACCGGTTGGTCGGCACGGACCCCCGGATCCTCGGGGCGACCGCCACCCGTGTCTACGACCTCTGAGCCACCCCCGCCAGCCGCGTCGGCGGCAGATACTCCCGCACATACGTCCGCTCCCAGCACGCGCCCGTCTCCCGCAGTTCACGCCAGGTCGTGTACCGGTAGCGGAAGAGACGGGCACGCACGTAGCGCGGCGGGGCGTCGGGCGGGAAGGGGGAGCGGCGGAGCAGTTTGAGGGTGTCGCGGTCGTTCTCCAGCAGGCGTTCCACGAACGTGCCGAACCACGACCCCGCGTACGCCGGCGACAGGGCCGCGAACCACATCAGCCAGTCGAGCCGCAGATGGTACGGGGCGAACTGACGCGGCCAGCGCCGGGGATCGCCGGGCTTGCCCTTGAACTCGTACTCCCGCCAGTCCGAGTCCTCGCGCGGCACGTCGTCGGCCGTGCCCTCGACGACGACCTCGTAGCGGATCCGGCTGACGCTGCCGAACGCGCCGTAGGTGTTGACCAGATGGAGCGGGTCGAAGGAGCGGTTCATGATCTGGCGGCGGGAGACCATGTTGGTCACCGGGTGGTAGCTGAGGTAGACCAGCACCGCGGCGACGGCCAGGACGACGATCTCGTACCAGAGCGGGGCGTCGGGCGTCGAGGGGGCGTCGTACGGGAACTCCACCACCGACAGGGCCAGCACGACGGTGATCCAGTTCAGCCAGGAGAAGTTGCCCGACAGGACCAGCCACAGCTGGGTGACGATCATCAGTGAGGCGGCCGCCGTCGCGAGCGGCTGGGGAGTGAACAGCAGGACCGGCACGACGAGTTGGGTGACGTGGTTCGCGGCCACCTCGACCCGGTGCAGGGGCCGGGGGAGATGGTGGAAGAACCAGCTCAGCGGGCCCGGCATCGGCTGGGTCTCGTGATGGTGGTCCAGACAGGTCAGCTTCCGCCAGCACGCGTCCCCGCGCATCTTGATGAGACCGGCCCCGAACTCCACCCGGAACAGGATCCAGCGCAGCAGGAACAGCACCACGACCGGCGGAGCCACGTCGTCGTTGCCCAGGAAGACGGCCAGGAAGCCGACTTCGAGCAACAGGGACTCCCAGCCGAACGCGTACCAGGTCTGGCCGACGTTGACGATCGACAGATACAGCAGCCACGGCACCAGCCACAGCGCCATCCCCGCCGCCAGCGGCAGCCGGGAGTCGAGACCCGCGAGCAGCGCCGCCGACACCGCGCAGCCCGCCCAGGCGCAGCCGGCGAAGAAGCGGTCGGAGTAGTGGAGATGGAACAGGCTCGGGGCCGCCTTGAAGGGCAGCCGTTCGACATAGCGGGGGACGGGAAGCATGCCGCGCGAGCCGAGCAGGGCCTTGAACTGAAGGGCCGCCGTCAGGAAGGCCACGAGGTACACACCGGCCAGCGCCCGCTGGAAGACCAGTCGGCTGAGCCAGTAGTCGGGTGTGGTGAACCAGTTCACGGCCAGGTGCTCCTTCCTGCCATTGTCGCGCGGGAACCCCGTGTCACTCTCCGTCTACCACTCCTCCGCTTGCGTAACCCAAGTGAGTGAAGCAGACAATAGTGACGAATTACCCGTCATGAGGTGGGAGAGCACGGTGCGCACCGGAACCTTCGTCACTGTCTGCGCGCTCGCGGCGACGCTGATCGTCGTCGGCTGCGCGGGATCCGATGACATCGCGGACGGCACGCGGGCGAGCGGGGAAGTCTTCCTCCAGCCCGTCGCGGCACAGGGGCCGGACCCCTTCACCGCGTCCACGGCGACCGCGACGGCCACCGCCGCACCCGTCACCCGAACGCAGCAACCGCGCCCGTCCGGCGACCGGTCGATCTCGGGCGGCACGCCCGGCCTCTACGGCGGCACCGCGGGCACCGGCAGCTGTGACGTGAACCGGCAGATCGACCAGCTGACCGCCGACCCGGCCAAGGGGAGCGCCTTCGCCCAGGTCGCCGGTGTCCCGCGGGCCTCGGTCCCCGCCTACCTGCGCTCCCTCACCTCGGTCGTGCTGCGCGCCGACACCCGCGTCACCAACCACGGATACCGGGGTGGGCGGGCCACCGACTTCCCGTCCGTCCTCCAGGCCGGCACCGCCGTCCTCGTCGACAACCGCGGCGTCCCCCGCGTCCGCTGTGCCTGCGGCAACCCGCTGACGGCCGCGCCGCCGCAGCACGGCAACCCCGGGACGAAGGGGCAGGCGTGGTCCGGTTACGGGCACGACCAGGTGATCGTCGTGACCCCGGCGCCCCAGGTCATCACCCGCATCACGATCATCGACGTCGCCGACAACACCTGGATCGAGCGGCGCTGCGGACACGACGTACGCCACGACCACGTCGTACCCCGGCCGGAGCCGCTGATCCCGACACCCACCCCGACCGCCACGCCGACACCCACGCCCCGTCCGTCGGGGACCGGGTCAGGTCCGGGCGTGACGCCCGGCGAGAGCGAGAACTCCGCCTCTCCGTCGGACGGGCACGGGCTGACGACCGACTGCGTCACCCCGACCGTCACCGTCACCCCCGGCGTCCCCCTCCCCGCGACGCCCGGCACACAGAACCCGGCCTGCACGCCCGCCACGGCCACCGCGGCGCCCCGGACGACCGCGCCGCAGACCCAGACCGCCCCCGACACGCCCTCGGCCGCGCGGCCCACGGACACCGGGCAGGACATCGGCCCCGAGACCGTCCCCGACACCCCCGACCTGCCCGACGGCGGCGGGCTCGTCCCCGGCAGCCCCGACGAGCCGGTCTCCACCGACAGCATCTTCGACAGCCCCACCGACGTCTTCGGAAGTTGACGCCCATGGGGACCGCCCCAGTCGAAGAATCGGACAAATCCTGGCAAGGTGGCCCCATGGTTGATCGGGGAGCGAGCGCCCTGTCACTCCCGGACGACTGGCCCGCCCACCCGGACCCGATTCTGGCGCTCAACCGCATGGGCAGCTTCGACTGGGACCTGGACACCGGTCTGTTCCACATGGACGTCCAGGCCCACGAGGTCTTCGACCTGCGCCCCGACGAATACGACGGCCACCCGGAGACCCTCGCGATCCGGGTCCCGGCCCCGGAGGGCTACCGGCTCGACACCCTGGTCTCCCAGGCCATGAAGGACGGCAGCGAGAACTACGGCACCTACTTCCGCATCCGCTGCCGCAACGGCTCCCTGCGCTGGACCCACACCCAGGGCTACATCCGCCGCGACGAGACCGGGCGCCCGCGCCGGATCGTCGGCATCGTCCGCGACGCCACCCAGGAACTCGACGATCTCGCCGCCCGGCGCGAGCAGGCCAGCCTGGACGCCGCCCGGCAGGAACAGACCAACGTCGTCCAGCTGACCACCGCCGCCCTCGCCTACGCCCGCTCGGTCGACGACGTCATCGACGTCCTCAAGGACACCCACGGTCTGACCCACCTCGGCGCCACCAGCCTGGTCATGGGCCTGGTCGAGGCGGGCCGCATCAGGCTGATCGCCGAGGGCCCCGTGGGCAGCTTCGTGCCCGGCACCGACGTCACCGGCATCGACGAGCAGTACCCGATGAGCGAGGTCGTACGCACCCTGACCCCGCGCTTCATCGAGTCGCCGGAGGAGTTCGCCGAGCGCTATCCGCTCCTGTGGCCGCACATCACCGGCCTGAACATCACCGCGGCCGCCTATCTGCCGCTGATCGCCCAGGCCCGGCCCATCGGTGCCATGGGCCTGCTCTACAGCGACCGGGACGGCTTCTCACCCGAGGACCGCAACGTCCTCGTCGCCCTCGGCAGCAGCATCGCGCAGAGCCTCCAGCGCGCCATGTTCTACGAGCAGGAGAAGGACCTCGCCTCGGGCCTCCAGCAGGCCATGCTGCCGCGGACCATCCCCAGCGTGCGCGGCGCCGACGTCGCCGTGCGCTACCGCGCCGGCTCCGCCGCGGGCTCCCTCGGCCGGGACATCGGCGGCGACTGGTACGACCTCATCCCGCTGCCCGGCGGCCGGGTCGGCGCGGTCATCGGCGACGTCCAGGGCCACGACACCCACGCCGCCGCCGTGATGGGCCAGCTGCGGATCGTGCTGCGCGCCTACGCCGCCGAGGGCCACACCCCGGCCACCGTCATGGCCCGTGCCTCCGTCTTCCTCCACGAACTCGACACCGACCGCTTCGCGACCTGCCTCTACGCCGAGGCCGACCTCGCCACCGGAGTCGTCCAGGTCGTCCGGGCCGGACACATCGACCCCCTGGTACGGCAGGCCGACGGGAGCTGCCGCCGGGTCCCCGTCGAGGGCGGCCTGCCGCTCGGCCTGTCCGCCGAGTTCGGCAGCCTCGAATACCCCGTCGCCACCCTCGAACTCGACCCCGGCAACACCCTGCTCCTCTGCACCGACGGCCTGGTCGAACAGCCCGGCGCGGACCTCGACGACGGCATGCAGACCCTCACCGCGCTCATCGGCTCCGGCCCCGCCGATGTGCGTGACCTCGCCGACAAGCTCATCGACGTGGCCGAGGAACGCGGCGGGGACGACGACGTCGCCCTGCTCCTGCTGCGCCGCCGGGGCCTGGACGCCCCGCAGTCCGGCGGGCGGCTCCAGCAGCACGTCGCCCCGGGCGACCCGGAGGCGCTGGCCGAGGCCCGGCACATGATCCGCGCCGCCGTCCGGGCCTGGGGCTCGGGCGAGCGGGCCGACGAGATCGAGCTGGTGGCCGACGAGATGATCACCAACGCCCTGATGCACACCGAGGGCTCCGCCATCGTCACCCTCAGGGTCCTGGCCGGCCCCGAACGCCGGCTGCGCGTCGAGGTCGAGGACTCCTCCAGCGCCCTGCCGCGCCGCCGGGAGGCGGGGGAGTCGGGGGTCTCCGGCCGCGGCCTGCTCCTCGTCGACCTGCTCACGGACGTGTGGGGCGTGGAGGCGCGGGGCGGCGGCAAGTGCGTGTGGTGCGAGTTCGTCGTCCCGGGACGCACGTGACGGTCGATGGCACCCTGGACGTATGCCGGAACTCCCCGAGGTGGAAGCGCTCAAGGACTTCCTCACCGAACACCTGGTCGGCCATGAGATCGTCCGGGTGCTGCCCGTCGCGATCAGTGTCCTGAAGACGTACGACCCTCCGCTCACCGCCCTGGAAGGCCGTGAGGTCACCGCCGTGCACCGGCACGGCAAGTTCCTCGACCTGGTCACGGACGGCGGCCCGCATCTCGTGACCCATCTGGCCCGCGCGGGCTGGCTGCACTGGAAGGACGAGCTGCCCAGCGGCATGCCCCGCCCCGGCAAGGGCCCCCTCGCCCTGCGCGTGGCCCTGGAGACCGGCGCGGGCTTCGACCTGACGGAGGCCGGTACGCAGAAACGACTCGCCGTGTACGTGGTCCAGGACCCCCAGGAGGTCGCGGGGGTCGCCCGCCTCGGCCCCGACCCGCTGGCGGACGACTTCGACGAGGCGCGCCTCGCCGCACTCCTGGCGGACGAACGCCGTCAGCTCAAGGGCGCCCTGCGCGACCAGAGCCTCATCGCCGGCGTCGGCAACGCCTACAGCGACGAGATCCTGCACGCGGCGAAGATGTCCCCCTTCAAACTCGCCGCGTCCCTCACCCCGGAGGAGACGGCACGCCTCCACGCGGCCCTGCGCGACACCCTCACCGAGGCCGTCGAACGCTCGCGCGGAGTGGCGGCCGGGCGGCTCAAGGCGGAGAAGAAGAGCGGCCTGCGCGTCCACGGCCGCACCGGCGAGCCCTGCCCGGTCTGCGGCGACACCATCCGTGAGGTCTCCTTCAGCGACTCCTCGCTCCAGTACTGCCCGACCTGCCAGACGGGCGGCAAGCCGCTGGCGGACCGCAGGATGTCGCGGCTGCTCAAGTAGGGATGCGGCGCTGAGCGATCGGCGCTCCCGTGAAGGCGTCCAGGAGGACCCGGTCGCCGAGTTCCCGCTTCAGCTTCACCGTGACTTTCTGGAACAGCAGTTGAGCCATGCAGTCGCCGTCGGTCGCCCCGAGGATCGACGCCGACAGCACCACGCTGCCGGCCGTTTCCCGTACCTGTACGTCGGCTCCGTCGTCGCAGGCGCCATGCCCCGCGAGGACGGTGACGGTCCGGCCGTCGCGGTCAACGGCGACGAGCTGCTGGAGTTCCATCAGGTCGTCCGTGGCGTCCTCGAGCGGTTCGATCGGCGAGCCGGGCAGGACCGACGGTTCCAGGGCGACCCGCTTGAGCGGGGTGTCGTACCCGTCCAGGGTGAACAGCCACGCCGGTACGGTGGCCGGCCCACGGCTGGTGACGAGGGTCGTCCTGCCGAGCTTCACCGCGGTCACGGTCAGATGTGGTCCCTCGTTGCCACCGCGGGCGACACTGTCGTACGCCTTCCGCGCGTCCATCAAGTGCAGGCTGAGCGAACTCCCGCTCTCCCACTCGACCTTGCCCTTCTTCGGCGAGGCGGCGGGCAGTTCGGCGTCCAGGACGTAGTTCTCGGCGGCGTACGCGCTCTTGTCCTCGTCGTTCCGGAAGGCATGCTCGGGGAGTTGGACCACGTCGGCCAGCGGGTAGTACCCCGCGCGCCACACCTCCGCGGCCCGTGAACCGTCCCACGCGGCGGCCACCTCGCGGGCCCGGTCCTTCGACGCGGGGGACCGGGCGCCGCCGGCCTGCTCGCTGCCGCAGCCGGCCGTGAACAGGGCAATGGGTATGAGAACGGCGACAGTTCGTGCGATGTGTGCCCGCATGTGTTCCCCCAGGACCGAAGGTGTCGCTCCTGAGACGCGGGAGGCGGGTCCCGCGTTCGGCCCGATTCAGGGGGACTTGAGCGTCACCAGGTGTTCGTTGTCCGAGGAGCGCACCTCGTAGCGGGCGATCTGGTCGGGGTGGAGCGACGAGGAGCCCTGCATGGTGAGTTCGCGGGCGTCGTGGCGCGGGACGTTCCAGGTGGTGACCGTCTCCTCGGAGCCGTCCGTGCCGATGATGACCAGACGACAGGTGCGGGGACCCGCCCCGTCCTTCACCTTGAGCTCCAGCTGGCTGCCCGAGGTGTAGTCCTCGGCGGTGACCTGCGCCCAGACGCCCGACCGTGCGTCGGTCGCGTCGATCTGCAGGGTGTCCTCACCGCCGCTCGCGAGGACCACGAGCCCGGGCCCCGCCACCGCGAAGGCGACGGTGGCCGCTACCGCGCAGAGAAAGCGCCGGCGCCCGGCCCGGTGCCGCGCCCCGACCTCGGAGAGCAGCCGGTCGAGCAGCCGGGGGCCCGGCTTGGTCATCGGGTGCACGAACTGCGGCGTGGAACGCCGGTACAGCAGCAGCTGCCGGGTGATCGGGCCGAACTCGGTGACATGCGCGGCGCACCTCGTGCATTCCATGAGGTGGTCCTCAAAACGGAACGCGTCCGCCTCGTCCAGCACGCCGAGCGCGTACGCGGCGACGTCGCGATGCCTCTCCTGGGACCTCATGGGGAATCCTCGTGCCGTTGGGTGCGGGTGGGGTTACTCCTTGCTCCCACCGGTACGCACCGGACCGCCGAATCACTCAAGCCCCACACAGAATCGCAACCAAGGGATTCGGAGCGGTCGGGCACGAGGATTGGTCCCGTTCGAAAAAAGTTCGGGACCAGGTCTCCGTGGGCCGGCGACGGGCTAGAAGAGGTGGATGGCGAGGTGCCCCAGTGGCAGCCCGAGCTGCCAGGCCGGCGTCCACACCTTCGGGCCCTCGTCCTCGCCGATCACCGGACCGCCGCCCGGCACCGCGTTGAGGTCGGGGGCGAGGAGTTCGGTCTCCTGGAGCCAGCGCCAGGCCGCCTCCGCGAGGTCCAGGTCGGGTGCGGGCCCGCCGGCGTCGACGGCTTCGGCGGTGAGCCGCGCCATGCGGTCACGGACCCAGTCCTGCCAGGGCTGGTCGTACGCCGTCAGCGACAGCCAGGTCTCCAGCTGGGAGACGACCCGGATGCCGGACAGCTCCCCGTCGGTGTCGGACAGGAAGATGGTCAGCGCCAGGGCGTCGCGCCCGGCGCGGAACTCGAAGGACGTCGGCGGCATGAGATCGCCGGTCCGCAGCAGCTCGTCGGCGATGTACTCGGCGTACAACCAGGCCATGGGAACGGTGAGTTCACCGCCACCGGCGCCGTCCGTGCTCTCTTGACCTCTGTGCAGCATCCCTTCCTGCCTTCCTCCGGTGCGTGCGCGTCGCCCGTCGCCGGGCTCCCAGTCGGGAACACGGATGAAGACAGCCGATTACTCAACCATGGTCCTCAGCAAGGCGCTTTGCGAAGGCTTTGCTTCACCATGAGTTTCATCGCAGGTCGGCCGCGTAACCCGGAAGGACCCGGCGCAGGGCGCGCAGCGCGTAGTACGCGCGGGACTTCACGGTACCGGGAGGGATGCCGAGGGTTTCCGCGGCTTCCGCCACACTCGCCCCCTGGAAGTACACGAGCACCAGGACTTCACGGTGCTCCGGAGTGAGTGTCTTCACAGCCTCGCGCACATCGAGGGTCGCGGCGGCCCGCTCGGCGTGATCGGCGCACACCCGCGCGTTCTCCAGGATCGCGTCCCCGACCTCCGCCGGCCGCGCCTGCCGGGCCCGCCGCGCGTCGATCGCGAGGCGCCTGCCCACGGTCAGCAGCCAGGGCCGTACGGAGTCGAAGTCGTCGGCGCGCAGCGCCTCGGGGTGCTGCCAGGCCCGTACGAGGGTCTCCTGGACGAGATCCTCGGCCCGCTGCCGGTCCCCGTCGCACAGCCGGAGGAGCAGCGCGAAGAGAGGCCGGCCGTGCTCCCGCTGCAATGCGGCGAGCTCGTGCTCGGCGGTCGTCCCGTTCGTGAGCGTGATTCCGGCCGTCATGGCCGTATGGCATCGCAGGGCGTGGGCGAGGGACAGGGCGTGCGCGCGGATCTGCGGCGGGCGGTCGATCGCGTCGGCGAACGGTACGACGAACGGTTCGTTCCGCCTCGCTCATCGGGCGAATGCCCAAGCCCATCGGGCGAATGAAGGCGCCCGGACCGTTTGCGGCCGCGGTCATCTTCGTACCTATTTGTGCGTAAATATGATCACAGTGGGGTGAGCTGATGATTGCACGCAGTCGCCAAGTGGCCCTGGCCATGACCGCACTCCTGGCCGCGGGCGCCGCCTGTCAGGCCCAGGACCACGAGAAACCCGACCGACCCGTCGGCGGCGGCCACCCGGCACCGGCCGCCGCCCGCGGGTTCACGCTCGTCGCCTCCGGCGACGTCCTGCCGCACAGTTCCATCATCGACCGCGCCCAGTTCGACGCGGGCGGCGCCGGCTACGACTTCCGCCCGATGCTCTCCGGGGTCCGACCGGTCGTCTCCCGTGCCGATCTGGCGCTGTGTCACATGGAGACCGTCTACGGGGCGAACGGCGACTACACCGGCTATCCCGCCTTCAAGTCCCCGCCCGAAGTCGCCCAGGGCCTCGCCGCCACCGGCTACGACGGCTGTTCCACCGCCTCCAACCACAGCCTCGACGACGGTGCCGACGGGATCCGCCGCACTCTCGACGCCCTCGACCGTGAGGGCGTACGGCACGCCGGAACCGCCCGCACCGAGGGCGAGGCGCGCACCGTCACGGTCCTGCGCGCGGGCCCCGCGAAGGTCGCCCACCTCTCCTACACCTACGACACGAACGGCTACCCGCTGCCCGCCGGTGAGCCGTGGGCCGTCAACCTCATCGACGAGAACAGGATCATCGGCGACGCCCGGGCGGCCCGGAGGGCGGGCGCCGACGTCGTCGTGGTCTCCGTGCACTGGGGCACGGAATGGCAGGACGCCCCCGACGACCGCCAGCTCGCCCTGGCCGGCTCGCTCACCGCCGCCCGCACCGGCGGCCGCCCCGACATCGACCTGATCCTCGGCACCCACGCCCACATCCCGCAGGCGTACGAGAAGGTCAACGGCACCTGGGTGATCTACGGCATGGGCGACCAGGTCGCCGGCGAGATGTTCAACTACGAGGGCGCCCAGGACCCGCGCGGCAACCAGTCCACGATCGGCCGCTTCACCTTCGCCCCGCCCGCGAGGCCCGGGGGCCGCTGGGAGGTGCGGAAGGCCGAGTTCGTTCCGCAGCTGTTCGACATCGACGCCGGACGGGTGGTGAACCTCAACCAGGCGATCGCTGAGGGCGCCGAGCTGGCCGGCGTGCGCGACCGCATCCGGGACGTGGTGCTGAGCCGGGGTGCGGCGAAGGACGGTCTGGTCATGGGGAAGTAGGTCGGCCCCCCGGTCGATGCCATCGCCCGTCCCCACTGTCAGTCGACGTCCACCTCGTCGAACGTCCGCAGCATCTCCTTGAGGACGCGTCGGCACGCCCGCAGCTCGGCGTCGGTCAGCTCCCCGCCGACCTGCCGGTTCAGGGCGTGTTCGCGCGCGAGGATCGCGTCGATCACCGCCTCGCCCGCGGCCGTGATCCGGATCAGCGAGGACCGCTGATGCGCGGGGTTCGGCGTGACCTCGACCCAGCCCCCGGTCGCCGCGTCGTTGACCATGCGCTGCACGAACTGCCGGGTCAGCGCCATGATCCGGGCCATCTGAGGCACGGTCATGGGCCCGTGGCGACGCAGCAGGACGAGGACGGAGCGCACGCCGACGGAGACTCCCTCCTCCTTCTCGGCCTGTTCGAGCTTGCGCAGTCCGCGCCGGTAGAGCGCGCCGATCAGGTCGAAGACCTCGGAGACGCGGTCGCCGAGTTCGTCGGGGGGCAGCGGGGCGTCGTTGTCGTTCACGAGGCAATCATGCACCCGTCCATCTTGACAACCCAGTTGTCAAAGTCGCCGAAAGATGACACCTTGGTTGTCATGACAGTCACCTCGGAACTGAGCTACTTCCCGTCCACCGACGGCGACCTCGCCTACCACGACACCGGCAGCGGCGAGCTCGTGGTCCTCCTCCACTCCGGCTACGTCGACCACCGGCTCTTCGAGGACCAGACGCCGTCCCTGGTCGCCGCCGGGTACCGGGTGATCGCCCCGGACACCCGCGGTCACGGCTGGTCCGCCAACGCGAGCGAGCCCTTCCGCTGGGCCGACGACCTCGCCCTCCTGCTCCGGCACCTGGACGCCGGCCCGGCGGTCCTCGCCGGGGTGTCGATGGGCGGCGCCATCGCCGGGGACACCGCGATCGAATACCCGGAACTGGTCCGCGGGATCGTCCTGAGCGGGGCCTCGGTCAGCGACTTCCAGTACACCTACGACACGACCCGCGAGATCGTCGCCGAGTCGGCCCGCACCCTGCACTCCGGCGACATCGAGGGCTGGCTCAAGGTGTTCCTGCGGGCCATGGCGGGCCCGTTCCGTACCGCCGACGACATCGAGCCGGCCATCCTGGACCGGCTGCGCGAGATGGCCCTGCACACCATCGCCAAGCACACGCCCGGCGAACACAACTGGCACGTCCCCATGGCCGACACCTGGCCGCGGGTGCCGAAGATCGACGTCCCGGTCCTCATGGTCAACGGCGCCCTCGACTCACCTGACCTGATCGCCGACGCGGAACTCTTCGCCCACACCGCCCGCAACGGCCGCCCGGTCCTCGTGGAAGGCGCCGCGCACTTCCCCAACCTGGAGAAGCCCGAGGAGTTCAACACCCTCCTGCTGGACTTCCTCCGCGAGCTGTAGGGCGCCGGGCGCCGCGGCTAGATCGCTCAACAGTCCAGCGGGGAAAGGGGATTGACGCCCCGTGCGCAGGGCTCGACCATGAGTGCCCTGTGGTGCCGCTGTCGCCAGGGGGGTCGGTGCCACGTCGACGCACGGGGTGGGGCATGACCACGCAACGAAGCCGGCTCGTCCGCCGGTACCCGGTTCTCCAACTCGTCTCCGTCGCCCTCGCCCTGGCGGGGCTCGTGCTGGGGTACGTCGGATTCCACGAGTATCTGGACAAGCACCCGGAGTTCGGGCACGGCTTCTTCGATCTGCTCTATTACTCCTGCCAGTTGTTCGTCCTCGACGCCGACCCCCTGAACGGGTCCGGGTCCCTGCCCTGGGCCCTGGAATGGGCCCGCTTCCTCGCGCCGCTCGCCACCCTCTCCGCCCTCGTCGAGGCGGTCCGGCTGCTGGGCGCCGACGAGCTGCGCCGGCTGCGGCTGGCCCGGCTGGAGGGCCACAGCGTGGTCTGTGGTGCCGGGAACACGGCGCAGATGCTCACGGCCCGGCTGCGCGAGGCGGGCCGGACCGTGGTGGCCGTGTCCGCCGTCGGGGTCGACGACGACGGAGTCCTGTCCGTGGTCGGCGATCCCAGCAGCCTTGAGGCGCTCCGGGCGGCGGGCGTGGCCCGCGCGAGCGCCGTCTACGCCTGCGCGGACGACAGCGGCGACAACGTCCTGATCGCCGCGACGGTCCGCGAACTGGCCCAGAACTCCGACCATCCGCTGCACGTCCACGCCGCGATCGGCGACCAGGACCTGTGCGGTGCCCTCCAGGCCCGCCACCTCATGGGCGCCTCAAGGGGGCGGGTGCGCCTGGACTTCTTCAACGTGGACGTCCTGGCGGCACGCCGACTCGCCATGATGGAACGGATCGAGGAGCATGACGCGGCCACCCCGCCGCCGCACTGTCTGATCGTCGGCGTCTCGCCGTTCGCCCGCGCCCTGCTCGTCGAACTCGCCCGCCGCTGGCGGCTGCGCCCCGGCACCGACCTGCTGCCGATCACCTGGGCCGGCGCCTCGGCCACGGCGGAACTGCGCCGGCTGAGCGAACAGTACGGCTTCCTCTCGCAGGTCTGCCGGATCGAGCCGAAGGAGATCGAGGAGACCGGCTCGGCGGTCAACGCCCTGCTGTCCGCGACGGGTTCGCGGGCCCAGCGCGTCTACGTCGCCGGCCCCTCCGACGACACGTCCCTCTCCATCACGCTCTCGGCCTTCGCGGCATGGCGCGTTCCGCCCGGCGGCCTCGTCCTCCAACTGCGGGAGCACGGTCCCTTCGGGGCGTCCCTGGGCCACGACGACTCCGCCCTGCTGGACGACCTGGACGGGCGGCTGAGCACCTTCGGCGTCCTGGACGCCGCCTGCCGTCCCGATCTCCTCGGGGACGACCTGGTGGAACACCTCGCACGGGTCATGCACGAGCACTACGAATGGGCGGGTCGCACCCGGCGGGGGGAATCGGAGGAGACCCACGCGTCCGTGGTTCCGTGGGACCGGCTGTCCGCCCGGAAACAGGAGGACAACCGGCAGGCGGTGCTGGCCATCGGCGAGAAACTGCGCGCCCTCGACTGCGCGATCGCTCCCCGCCTGGACCCCGCGCCCCCCTTCGTACTGGAGGAGACCCAGGTCGAACGGCTCGCCCGCATGGAGCACAAGCGCTGGCTGCGGGCACGCCGCGCGGAAGGCTTCACCTACGGTCCCGACCGCGACGACGACGCGAGGATCCACCCCGACATGAAGGACTGGGACGAGCTCACGGAGCCCGCACGAGAGAAGGACCGCGAAGCCGTACGAGCCCTGCCGGACGTCCTCGCCACCGCGGGCTTCCAGATCGTCCGGCTGACTCCCGAAGGGTCATGACCGGCGGCGGCGCATCTCAGGGCACCACCGTCACCGGCCACCGCCCCGCCTTCACCAACCGCACCGCCACCGAGCCCACGATCCGGTGCCCGGCCTGCTCCGAGGCGCCCACCACCACCGCGTCCGCCTTGAGCTCGTCCGCCGCCTTCACCAGGCCGCCGTACGGGTCACCGCGGAAGGTGTGGAACTCCCAGCGCACGTCGAATATCCCCTTCGTGCGCTCGGTGGCCTCCCTGATCTGGGCGACCAGGTCCTCGGCGATCTCGTCGGTCGTCTCGGCGACCGGCGCGCCCATGGCGGCTCCCGCCGCCATCACCGGCTGCACATAGACGACGGCGAGGAGGGCGCGCTGGCGGCGGGCCAGACCACCGGCATATGCCGCCGCTCTGAGGGAGGAGTCGGAGCCGTCCACTCCCACGACGATGACCTTCGGCCCGTCCGTGCCCCGCTCGAACTGGTGCGAGTGCTGTTCCGTCACGGCACGGAGGCTATCGGAAAGCCCAGGTCCCGCCGTCACGCGGGACCTCCCGACGGGCGAGGTCGGCGAGCAGTTCCTACAGTCGGAACATGAGTGCCACCGTCGAGGCCGCCCCGGCGAAGGACAGCAAGGGCCCGATACGACGGCCCGGCAGCGGCCTCCTCAGCAGGGTGCCCGAAGGCTTCGCCGCCTTCTTCGGCGCCCTCGGACTGCTCTGTCTGCTGCTGGCCTTCATCCCGCCGCTGCGCGGACCGCTGCGTCCCGTCGTGCGCTTCCTCGACGTGCTCATCGTCCCGGTCAGCGCCAACCTCGCCTACGCCGTCTTCCTCTTTCTCCTGGCCGGCGCGACAGCGGCCCGCAAACGGGTCGCCTGGTGGCTCGTGGTCGTCTACCTCGGCCTGCTGGTCCTCGTCGACGCGCTGGGCGTCGTGGTCGGCCTGTACGCCGACTCCGTCCCGTCCCTGGTGGTGTGCGCCCTCGCCCTGGCCCTGCTCGTCGTCGCCCGCGGCGAGTTCTACGCCGACTCCCGACGCGGCGCGGTGCGCCGGGCCGTCGGCGTGCTGATCCTCGGCCTGCTCCTCGGCATCCTCGTGGGCTGGGGCCTGGTCGAGCTGTTCCCCGGCACGCTGCCGCGCGGCCAGCGGCTGCTCTGGTCGGCCAACCGGGTCTGCGGCGGCCTGGTCTCCGGCCGCTCCTTCGACGGCGCCCCACCACGCGCCCTGTTCTTCCTGCTCGGCCTCTTCGGCGCCCTCGCGCTGCTCAACGCCGCCGCCACCCTCTTCCGCTCCCAGCGTCTGGAAGCCGCCCTGCACGGCGACGAGGAGGCCCGCATCCGCGCCCTCCTCAAGGCCTACGGCGACCGCGACTCCCTCGGCTACTTCGCCACCCGCCGCGACAAGGCCGTCGTCTTCTCCACCAGCGGCAAGGCCGCCGTCACCTACCGCGTCGAAGCCGGCGTCTGCCTCGCCAGCGGCGACCCCGTCGGCGACCGCGAGGCCTGGCCGCACGCCATCGCCGCCTGGCTCGACGCGGCCCGCCGGCACGGCTGGGCGCCCGCCGCGATGGGCGCCTCCGAGGACGGCGCCAAGGCCTTCGCCCGCGCCGGACTCGGCGCCCTCCAACTCGGCGACGAGGCGATCCTCAACGTGGCCGGCTTCGACCTGAACGGCCGCGACATGCGCGTCACCCGGCAGGCCGTGCACCGGGTGCGCCGCACCGGCGCCCACTGCCGCGTCCGCCGCCACCGCGCCCTCACCGACACGGAGATGGAAGAGGTCGTCGACAAGGCCGACGCCTGGCGCGACACCGAGACCGAACGCGGCTTCTCCATGGCCCTGGACCGCCTCGGCGACCCGGCCGACGGCGACTGCCTTCTCGTGGAGGCCCTCGGCGAGGACGGCAAGCTGCTCGCCCTGCTCTCCTTCGTGCCCTGGGGCGGCGACGGCGTCTCCCTGGACCTGATGCGCCGTGACCGCAGCGCCCCCAACGGCGTCATGGAGTTCATGGTCGCCGAACTCTGCGCGGTCGCACCGAAACTCGGCGTCCGCCGGATCTCCCTCAACTTCGCCGTCTTCCGTTCGGTCTTCGAGGAGGGCGCCCGCATCGGCGCCGGACCCGTGCTCCGCCTCTGGCGCCGACTGCTGCTGTTCTTCTCCAAGTGGTGGCAACTGGAGGCCCTCTACCGCTCCAACGCCAAGTACAGGCCCGAGTGGTACCCCCGCTTCATCTGCTACGGCGAGACCGGAGCCCTCGCCCGCATCGGCCTCGCCTCCGGAATCGCCGAGGGCTTCGTCTCCGTACCGTCGCTGCGCAAACTATGGGGAAAGGGGCACCCGAAGGCCGGGCCGCGGCCGGCCACCACCGAAGGCCTGCCGTCGCTGTCGGCGCTCGGCCTCGCCGGAGGGGACGAGACCGGGGCCGCCGAGCCGGATGCGGGCCTGCCGGAACAGGCCCGCATCCGGCACCGCACACTGGCCCGGCTCAGGGCCGAGGGCATCGACCCCTACCCGGTGGGAATCCCGGCCCGCACCCACGCCCTCGCCGATGTCCACAACGGCGAGGAGGTCACCGTCGCGGGCCGGATCATGCGCGTGCGCGACTTCGGCGGCATCGTCTTCGTCACCCTGCGCGACTGGTCCGGGGACCACCAACTGGCCCTCACCCACGACGGCGTGGACCGCTTCCGGTCGGACACCGACATCGGCGACCACATCACCGCCACCGGCACGGCCGGGCTCAGCGACAAGGGCGAGCCGACCGTCTTCGTCACCTCCTGGCAGCTCGTCGGCAAGTGTCTGCGCCCCCTGCCGGACAAACGCCGCGGCCTCACCGATCCCGAGGCCAAGGTCCGTATGCGCTACCTCGACCTCGTCGCCAGCCCCGAGGCCCGCGACGTGGTCCGCGCCCGCTCCACCGCCGTACAGGCCCTGCGCCAGGGCCTCCTGGAGCGCGGCTACCTGGAGGTCGAGACGCCGATGCTCCAGCAGATCCACGGCGGCGCCAACGCCCGCCCCTTCACCACCCACATCAACGCCTACGACCTCGACCTCTATCTGCGCATCGCCCCCGAGCTGTACCTCAAACGGCTCTGCGTCGGCGGCCTGGAGAAGGTCTTCGAGATGGGCCGCACCTTCCGCAACGAGGGCGTCTCCTACAAGCACAACCCCGAGTTCACGATGCTGGAGGCCTACCAGGCCTTCGCCGACTACGACGTGATGCTCGACCTCACCCGCGAGCTGATCCAGGGCGCCGCCACCGCCGCGTTCGGCACACCCGTCGCCCGCAAGGACGGTCAGGAGTACGACATCTCCGGGGCCTGGCCGGTCAAGACCGTGCACGACGCGATCTCCGAGGCGCTGGGGGAGGAGGTCTGCGCCGACACCGAACTCGCCCGGCTGCACCGGCTGTGCGACCGCGCCGGAGTGCCGTACACCCCCGACGACGGCCGCGGCGACGTCGTCCTCGAAATGTACGAACGCCTCGTCGAGGAGAAGACCCAGCTGCCCACCTTCTACAAGGACTTCCCGACCGACGTCTCCCCGCTCACCCGCCAGCACCGGGTCGACCCACGGCTCGCCGAACGCTGGGACCTCGTCGCCTTCGGCACCGAACTCGGCACCGCCTACTCCGAACTCACCGACCCCGTCGAACAGCGCCGCCGCCTCACCGCGCAGTCGTTGCTCGCCGCCGGGGGAGACCCGGAGGCCATGGAACTCGACGAGGACTTCCTCGACGCCCTCGAGTACGCCATGCCGCCCACCGGCGGGCTCGGCATCGGCGTCGACCGACTGGTCATGTTCCTCACCGGGCTGACGATCAGGGAAACCCTCCCGTTCCCGCTCGTACGCCGCCACTGACGGCCCGTCATAGGCCGGGCGGGTGCTTTCCTGCCGCCGCACCGGTGCTGTCCTGGTGCGTCGGCCGTCGAGCGGGCGACTGATGAGTCATGACGAAGGATCAGTTGCTCACCCGGCTGCTCACGCGACGCCGGGCCCTGCTCGCCGGCGCCGCCGCCGTCGGGGCCGCCGGCACCGCCGGGCTGTTCGCGGCACTCGGCGGCGAGGACCCGGTCAAGCCCCCGCTGCCCGCCGCGGGACCCCCCGCCCGCCGCCCCCTCAAACCCTCGGCCTACCGGCTCCAGCCCCTGACCGGGTACGGCCCGCCCCGCGCCGCCCCCGGCCGGACCCCGGTGCGCCGCGAACCGCTGCTGCGTGTGAACGGACGCGGCCGCACCATGGTGCTGACCTTCGACGACGGTCCGGACCCCCGCTACACCCCCGCCGTCCTGGACACCCTCGCCGAGTACGACGTCCACGCCATGTTCTTCGTGTGCGGCGAGATGGCCGTCGACAACAAGGACCTGCTGGAGCGCATGTCCGACGAGGGGCACGTCGTCGGCAACCACACCTGGTCCCACCCGCTGCTGACCCGCCTCAGCCGCGGCCGCATCCGCTCCGAGATGGAACGCACCAGCGACGTCATCGAGGAGGCCTACGGCGAACGCCCCCAGTGGTTCCGCGCGCCCTACGGCGCCTGGAACCGCACCGCCTTCCAGCTCGGCTCCGAACTCGGCATGGAACCCCTCGCCTGGACCGTCGACACCCTCGACTGGACCACCCCGGGTGCCGGCACCATCGAGCGGCGGGTCGAGAACGGCGCCGCCCCCGGCGTCGTGGTGCTCTCGCACGACGCCGGGGGCGACCGCTCCCAGAGTGTCCGGGCGCTGCGCGACTATCTGCCGCGGCTTCTCGACTCCGGATATCACATCACCGTCCCGAGACGGCATTACGCGTAAACACCGGTCACCCCGCCCGGTCGGGGTTCGCTCAGCGGACCTCGACCAGGCGGGCGAAGGCGACGACGTTCCCGGCATAACCGCTCTGTTTCGAGAAACCGCCCCCGCAGGTGATGACCCGCAATTCCGGGGTGCCCTTGGAACCGTAGACACGGTCGCCCGGGAAGTTGTTCTTCTCGAAGACCTCGATGCCGTAGATCTCGAAGATCGCTGTTTTCCCGTCCTTGCGGCTGACCTCGACGCGATTTCCCTTCTTCAGGGCGCCGAGTCCGTAGAACACGGCGGGCCCCATCTTGTTGTCCACATGGCCGACGACGACGGCCGTGCCCTTCTCGCCGGGCGAGACGGCACCGGTGAACCAGCCCGCCAGGTTCGGGTCCTCCGGCGGCGGCGCGCCCACCCAGCCCTCGGTGTCGAGGCCGACCGGCATGACCGGCGCGTCCACCTGGATCGCCGGAATCCGCACCCGCTCGGGCTCGGCGAACGACAGCGGCGCCGCCGACCCGGAGAAGGCGCCGGGCACACGACTGTCCGCCGCAGCCGCCGTCGCCGGCTGCGGCGGACCCACGTCGAACTCTCCCGAACCATTCCGAATGAGAGCGAGGCCGGTCAGCAGAACAAGCGCTATCACGCCCCAAGGAGCGCGCCGTTTCCGCTGCTCCTCCTCTTCGGCCAGATCGGCCAGCTCGGACGCAGACATTCGACTTCCCCTCTCGACGCGGCCGTCGCCACGTCATTCGCGCATACGAGCACGCTAAGTGCCGGGCACGAAACCGGCGACGGGGCAAAGGCGAACGGGTGGCCGCCAGGCGTGGGGGTGCGCCATCCGAGTTGACGCTCACAGGAAATTTCTGACGGTCCGTGACCTGCGACTATTTGTGATTGTGCGCTTTTCGCCCGGCGTGTCCGCTCACCAGGACGGACCATCGCCGAAATGCGCCCGCGCGCACGGCATCTGAGGGTCTTTCTGGGAGGCGCTTTCTCGCCGATCCACCGGGGACCGTTCCCGGGGCGTCTTCCGCGGAGGATCACATGCGTACCACCCGTGCCCTGGCGGCCTCTGCCGCCGCGGTCGCCGCTCTGGGCCTCGCCGCCCCCGCCGCCGTCGCCGACGGCATGAACACCCCGTCCAACGTCACCGCCCTGCCGAGCGCGATCGCCCGCGGCGGGCAGCTGACCATCACCGTCAACAACTGCTCCACGCCCGCGACCGCGAGCTCCGACGCCTTCCAGACGGTCAACCTGACCTCGGCCGGCGGCAACCTGGCGAGCGGTACCGCCAGAGTCAGCAACAACGCCCGACAGGGAACGCACAGCATCACGGTCACCTGCGCCAACGGGGTCATGACGAACCCGAACGCCTTCACCGTCATCGGCGCCGTCCGCGGCGGTCTCGGTGGCAGCAGCGCCACCGGGGCCACCCCGACCGACATGGCCATCGGCGGTGGACTCGTCGCCGCCGCGGTCATCGGCGGCGGGGTGTTCTGGATGCGCCGCAGGTCCGAGAAGCGCATCTGATCGGCCTCCTCGGAGTATCCGTTCGCACGTGACAGGCCTTCGCCCCGGAACCTCTTCCAAGGTCCGGGGCGAAGGCCTGTGCGGTGGGACGCGGCGGGGTCAGGCGCCGTCGTCGCCGGTGCGGCGCCGGGAGAAGTGGTACGCCGCCCCGACCGAGCCGGCGATGAGCGCGGCGCCCAGACCGATCTCCTTGAGGTCGAAACCGGCGACACTGCCGCCCTCACCGGCGTGCACCCCGCGGTCGGGGTACAGCGTCGGGTTGAGCGGGGTGGTCGGGGTGGTGCGACCGGTGGCGATGGTCAGTTCCGTCGAGCCGCTCACACCGTTGCAGGAGAACGTCACCTTGTAGACCGCGCCCGGTTTGGCGTCCCAGTCGACCACCGCCGCCGCCGACGACCGGTTGCCCGGGATGGTGATCGTGTCGAACACCCCCGAGCTGACGGTCGCGGACCCGGTGCAGCCACCGCTGTCCCGGTCCAGTTGCAGGGTGATCTGGCCGCCCGCGGCGATCGTGGAGGGCATGACGCTGAAGCCGAACGGCGTGATGTTGCCGTCGACGGCCGCCACGGCGGCCGGAGCGGAGAAGGCGAGGGCGCCTACGCCCAGCAGTGCGGCCGAAGCTACGCGTATCGCGCGCATGGTGAGTCCTCCGGGTCCCCGAGGAGCAGCCGCGGACCTTTTCCGCGTTGTGCCGGAAATGCACCTCGATGATCGGAACGCTAGGAAGGTACGCACATGTGCGCGAACGCTGTCGGGCGAATGGGGCACGGTTGTGGGCCGCTCGGGGGACGTCGACGGCGTGGCGGCGGGTTACGGCGACGGCGTTGGCGTCCCCTCCGGGGCCCGGCAGGTGAGAGCCTGTCAGCCCCTGATGCTCGGGAACAGGTTCAGGAACGGTTCCGCCGACGCCGTGATGCCCCGGCTGTAGGGCGCGTCGAAGTCCCAGATCAGGAAGAGCAGGAAGGCGATCAGGGCGGAGAACAGCCCCGCGAGGATCAGCTCACGTGGCGTTCTGCGGATCTGGAGGGCCAGGACCATGCCGATGGTGATGACGGCCCCGGCGACCAGCCCGAACCACACCACCCCCGGCATCGTCGCCCCCATCGCGTTGGTCCGGGAGGTGCGCGCCGCGTCGGCCGCGGCCACCTGGTCGACCAGCGGCTGGTAGGCCTGGGCCTCGAAGTCGTTCGCCGGCTCGTAGTCGGTGACGTCCTGACGGAGCTTCTCCATCAGTCGGGTGCCGCGCTCGGTGACCTCGCCCTTGTCGGCCATCGTCTGCCACTCGGTGTTCACGACGTGTCCGACATAGGCGTTGACATCCTCCCGAATGCGGTCACGGGCGTCGGCCGGATAGACCCGGACGCGCTCCGAGACCTCGTGCAGGGCGACGGCCTCCGCCTGGACGTGGTCCTGGGCCGCGCTGCGCCCCTCCCACACCCCGGCGATGGCCAGACCCAGCACGATGGCGTACACCACGCCGATCCACATCGTCATGTACTCGATGACGTCCGGGGTCTCGTCGGGGTCCTCGTCGTCGGACGCCGCGCCATGGCGGACGACGACGATGACGACCACCACGGCACAGGCGGCCAGCATCGCGAGGGTGAGAACAAGCCATTCCGGCAAGGGATGCCTCCAGGGATCAGCGCGGACGCAGCGCCGCGACGGCGGCGATCGCGGGCACGGCGATGAGCAGGACGAAGGTGAGCGGCGAGGTGCCGTGGTGCGGGGACCGCCGGGAGACGGGCGCGTGGTACGCCGGATAGCTCACCGGAGACGGGGTCGCGGACGGGCGGGGGGTCGGCTTCGGTGGTGGCTCGGGCTCGGGCTTCTGGGGTGGGGGCGGGGTGGGCGTCGGTGTGGGGGTCGGACGCGGTGCGGGGGCCGCCGGCTGCGGGGCCGGGGGTGGTGGGGTCGGTTTCGGCGTGGGCTTCGGGGTGGGACTCGCCTTGGTCGGCGTCGGCGTCGGCGTCGGCGTCGGTTTCGGGGTGGGTGTGGGGGTGGGCGTAGGTGTGGGCGTGGGGCACGGCGGCGGAGTCGGTGTCGGGCACCCCGGAGGAACGGGCCAGGTCAGGCCGCTTCCGGCGACCGCCACCGCGACCGTGCCGTCCGGACCGGTCGACGCGGAGGCGCAGGCGTCGGCCCGCGCGGTGCCTGCCGGTACGCCGACGCACAGCCATGCCAACGCCAGGGCGGTCAACACCCGTATGGCAGGGGCGTATTGGGTCGGTTCGGGTCGATGCACGACGCAGATCATGAACCCAGAACGCGCTTCGGTGCGCCCTGGTGGCGGGGGATTGCCCCGAAGGAGTGAGCGGGCCGTTTCGGGGTTTGAGTTCACCCGTGTCACAGCTTCCGAAAAGAAATCTGTGCCCTGGTTGAACACAACAGCCACTTCCGTCCGTACTCATGGCCGTGCGGCGGCGCATAGGGCGCTGCAACACCCGTACGAATATGGGGAGTTGACGATGAAGACCTCCTGGCGGAGTGCATCGCTCGTGGCGAGCGCTGCGGCGGTGCTGGCGCTGACGACGGCGTGCGGCCAGGAAGCAGCCCCGTCCGCGAGCAGTCAGAACGTGGGCGCGACCGCCGCGGCCGGCGACTACGGCAACGCCGGCGCGGGGGCCGGCGTCGGCTCCGGCTATGGCAACGGGACCGGCGCGAGCCCTTCGGCGAGCAGCCCCGGGGCGAAGGCCGCCTCCGCGGGCAAGCTGGCCGTCGTCACCAACCCCGAGCTCGGCAAGGTGCTGACGGACAACGCCGGCCTCACCCTCTACCGCTTCGACACGGACACGGCCGAGCCGCCGAAGTCCAACTGCGACGGCGACTGCGCGACGACCTGGCCCCCGGTGCCGGCCGACGACGCCACGGCCGGCGCGGGCATCGACAAGTCGCTGCTCGGTGAGGTCACCCGCACCGACGGCAGCAAGCAGCTGACGATCGGCGGCTGGCCGGCGTACCGCTACGCGAAGGACGTCAACGCGGGGGACGTCAACGGCCAGGGTGTGGGCGGCAAGTGGTACGCGCTCGCCCCCACCGGCAAGAAGGCCTCGCTGGCCTCGCTGCCCGGACTGTCCACCCGTGAGGACCCCAACCTCGGTGAGATCGTCGTCGACAAGAACGGCATGACGGTCTACCGCTTCCTGAAGGACACCGCCTGGCCCGACCCGATCTCGCGGTGCACCGGAGCCTGCCTGGAGAAGTGGCCGGCGGTCGGCCCCGTGGAGGCCAACGACACCAAGGGCGTCGTGAAGAAGGGCCTGATGAGCTTCACCCGGCCCGACGGGGTCAAGCAGCAGACCATCAACTGCTGGCCCATCTACACCTTCGCCCAGGACAAGGAGCCGGGCGACACCAACGGTCAGGGCGTCGGCGGTACGTGGTACGCCGTCGCACCCGACGGGAAGCCGATCGGCGCGCCGAAGAAGTAGAGGCCGCCCTCCCGGCCCGCCCTCCCGGCCCGCCCGAAGGTGACCCGTCCGCCCCCTGCGCACCGCGCGCAGGGGGCGGACCGGTTTGCCGTGATTCACCGCTTCTATGGCATGGTCAACTCGGCACGTGCCGCAGGCAGTGACCGGGAACGGACGGTCAATTTCCGTTTCGGCTCGCTCCTTTGGCAGGCGATCAGTAGCCTCAGCTCGAACACCGGATCGCCTGAAGCCTTGGAGAGCTAGATGGAGCGTCCCGCCTGGGCCCCACGGAGCATCGACATCTCGGTGCCCAGTGTCTCGCGGATCTACGACTACTACCTGGGCGGTTCGCACAACTTCGAGGTCGACCGGGAAGCCGCTCGCAAGGCGATGGAGTTCATGCCGGGGCTGCCCAAGATCATGCAGGCGAACCGGGCGTTCATGCGCCGTGCGGTCCGCTTCGCCGTCGACCAGGGCATCTCCCAGTTCCTGGACATCGGTTCGGGCATCCCGACCTTCGGCAACGTCCACGAGGTGGCCCAGTCCGCCGACCCCGACGCACGCGTCGTCTACGTCGACCACGACCCGGTGGCCGTCGCCCACAGCCAGGCCGTCCTCGCCGGGAACGAGGGGACGGGGGTCGTCGCCGCGGATCTGCGCAAGCCGCAGGAGATCGTCACGAGCGCCGAAGTACAGCAACTGATCGACCTGAAGCGGCCGGTGGCCCTGCTTCTCGTTGCCATACTGCACTTCGTGGAAGACGAGGACGACCCGTACGGGGCGGTGGCCGAACTGCGCGACGCGCTCGCGCCCGGCAGCCTGCTGGTGCTCACGCATGCCTCGTACGAGGGAATCCCGCTGCCGGCGGAGCGGGCCGGGGGTGCGGTGGACGTGTACAAGGACATTCGCAACCCGCTGATCATGCGCTCGCGCGACGAGATCGCGCGGTTCTTCGAGGGGTACGACATGGTGGAACCGGGACTGGTGCCGATGCCGCGCTGGCGGCCGGAGACGGAGGCCTGGGACCCTGACGACGAGGATCCCTGGGCGTTCTCCGGGTTCGCCGGCGTGGGGCGCAGCGCGTGAGCGCCGAGCCGGACGGGCCGGAGGACAGACTGCGCCGGTTCGCGACGATCTGGAGCCGGGCGGTGTTCCCGGTGACCACGACGTCCTCGACCCGGCCCGAGTTCGAGGCACAACTCCTGCCGCTGGCCCGCCGGTTGAGTGAGGCGCTGCGGACCAGGACCTTCGACGCCGACGCGGGCAGGTCCGTCGGGGCCGCCCTCGTCACGGTGCACTGCACCGACCCGGAGGCGCTGAGCCGGACGCTGGACTGCGTCGACGCCTACCTGGTGCTGTACTGCGGCGGCGACGGCGACCAGGAGGATCTGCGGGTGCGTGCCTCACGGCTCCAGCACGCCATGGCCGCCGGGTTCGCGCAGGCCCTGCGGGAGCGGACGCTGGCCGAGCAGGAGGCGATCTCCGCGGCCGCCCTGAAGGCGCAGGGCGTGGTCGCACAGGCGCTGCACGCGAGCGAGGCCCGATTCCGCGCCGTCTTCGAGGGCGCGGCCATAGGAATCGGCATGGCGGACCTCGAAGGCAACATCCTCCAGGTGAACGAAGCACTGCTGCGGATGTTCGGCATCACCGAGCAGAGGATGCTCGGCCGGAACGTGGCGGAGTGGACCCACCCCGAGGACGCGCCCCAGACCTGGACCCTCTACGACGAGCTGGTCCGCGGCGAGCGCGAGCACTACCACGTCGAGAAGGCGTTCTCCCGCCCCGACGGAACGGCCCTGTGGACCAACCTGACGGTCTCCCTGCTGCGCGACGCGGACGGCGCCCCGCAGTACCAGCTGGCGCTGATGGAGGACACCACCGAGCGCCGGCTGCTCAACCTGCGGCTGCGCTACGAGGCCACCCACGACGCGCTCACCGGCCTGCCCAACCGCACCTTCTTCTTCGAACGCCTGGAGAAGGCGCTCGGGGCGGCGGAGGGCCAGCGGTTCGGCCTGTGCTATCTCGACCTCGACGGCTTCAAGACCATCAACGACAGCCTCGGCCACGCGGCCGGTGACCGGCTGCTCGTGGAGGTCGCCGACCGGCTCCAGTCGTGCACGACCGCGCCCGGCGAGATGGTCGCTCGTCTGGGCGGTGACGAGTTCGTGGCGCTGACGACGGGGACCGACACCGAGCGCGAGGTCGACGAGCTGGCCTCCCGGATCATGCACGCGCTCATCGCCCCGATCAGCGTCGACGGCCGTGAGCTGACCGTGCGCGGCAGCATCGGCATCGTCGAGGGCCCGGCGGGGGAGCGCAGCGCGGCGGAGGTGCTGCGCAGCGCCGACATCACGATGTACCGGGCCAAGGCTTCGGGCGGCAACCGCTTCGAGCTGGCGGACGCGGAGGCGGACGCCCGCGCCATCACCCGGCACGGCCTGACCACCGCCCTGCCGACCGCCCTGGAGCGGGGCGAGTTCTTCATCGAGTACCAGCCGCTGGTCCACCTCGGCGACGGCAGCGTGCGCGGTGCCGAGGCCCTGGTCCGCTGGCTGCATCCGCAGCACGGTGTGCTCGGCCCCGACCGCTTCATCCCGCTCGCCGAGCACACGGGCCTGATCGTCCCGCTGGGCCGCTGGGTCCTGGAGCAGTCCGTCCGCCAGGCCCGCGACTGGCGGGAACGCCACACGGACGCCGGCCCGCTGCGCATCAACGTCAACCTGTCGCCCTGCCAGCTCACCCACCCCGGCCTCGTACAGGACACGGTGGACATCCTGGAGCGCACCGGTGTCGACCCGGACGCGCTGTGCCTGGAGGTCACCGAGTCGGCGCTGATCGGCGCGGACGACGATCTGCTCAAGCCCCTGCGCCGGCTGGCCGAGATGGGCGTCGACATCGCCCTGGACGACTTCGGCACCGGCTACTCGAACCTGGCGAACCTGCGCCGCCTGCCGGTGAGCATCCTCAAGCTGGACCGCTCCTTCACCCAGAGCATGCAGCAGTTCCCGGCCGACCCCGTCGACCTCAAGATCGTCGAGGGCATCGTCTCCCTCGCCCACAG
Organism: Streptomyces sp. NPDC051913; assembly: GCF_044593635.1. Lineage (NCBI taxonomy): Bacteria > Bacillati > Actinomycetota > Actinomycetes > Kitasatosporales > Streptomycetaceae > Streptomyces > Streptomyces sp. NPDC051913. The sequence continues at coordinate 175,258 of NZ_JBIUCI010000015.1, forward strand.
CCTGGACCTCGCGGTCACGGTCGAGGGCGTGGAGACCGGCGCCCAGGCCGAGCAACTCCGCATACTGGGCTGCGACACGGCCCAGGGCTGGTACTACGCCCGCCCGGGCCCACCGGACCGACTGCACGAACTGGCGCTGGTGGACGCGACGGGCTGAGCGATGGCCGTGTGACACCCCGAGCGGTGGCTGTCCGGTGCCCCCTTCCTACGATCGAAGAGGGGCCACCGGCACGCTGCAGACCTTCGCCGACGACCAGCAGTACTTCATCGCCTTCCCGGACTGCTCCCCGCGGGACTGATGGCCGGCGAGACGATCCACTTCGACCTGGCCACGCTCTGCGAACGGGCGGGGATCCCGCTGGACGCCGTACGCCAGGCCGCGGCGGAGCGCAGGGCGGTAGGGGGCTGTCACCGTTCGAGCAGCATCCGCTGCAACTCCCGCGCCGCCCGCGGTGGGGCCACGTCGCTGCGGTGGGCCAGGGCGATGGTGCGGTGCAGGCCGGGGCGGGTGAGGGGGGTGACCCGCAGGCCCCGTCCGGAACGTGCCGCCACCATCCGGGGGACGACGGCCACGCCCAGCCCCGCCCGCACGAACCCGAGCACCGCGTCCATCTCGCCGCCCTCGACCGCGAAGTCCGGCTCGAAGCCCTCCGCGCGGCAGGCGGCGACCGTCAGTTCGCGCAGGTCGTAGCCGTGCCGGAACATCACCAGGCGTTCGCCCTCCAGGTCGGCGACGCGTACGGTGCGGCGGCCGGCACCCGGCTTGGGGGCCTCCGGGGACGACACCACCACCAGGTCCTCCCGCAGCAGCTCCACCGTGGTCAGCGCCGGGGACGGGGTCGGGAGCGGGAGGACGACCAGCGCGAGGTCCAGGGCGCCACGGGCCAGTTCACGGACCAGGTCGTGGGAGCCGCCCTCCTCGATGAGCAGGCGGATGCCGGGGTAGCGGTCGTGGAAGGCGCGGAGCACGTCGGGGAGCAGTCCGGTGCACAGGCTCGGGGTGGCGCCCAGGCGGACCCGGCCGCTGCGCAGCTGGACCAGTTCCTGCACCTCGTGCCGGGCCGTGTCCGCGTCGGCCAGGATGCGGCGGGCCAGCGGGAGCAGGGCCTCGCCGGCGTCCGTGAGGGTGATGTTGCCCCGGGCCCGGAGGAACAGATCCGCGCCCAGCTCCCGTTCCAGCGCCTTGATCTGCTGGGAGAGCGACGGCTGGGCGACATGGACCAGGTCCGCGGCCCGGGTGAAGTGCCGGGTCTCGGCGACCGCCACGAAGTACTGGAGCTGCGTGAACTGCATGGTCGTAGCGTAGTCGCTCGATAGCCAGTGCCTATCGAATCAAGCCGGACCATGTCTTGGACCGATGGGGTCGGACGGCCCTAGCGTTCATGGACATGGCACTGGCAACGCGGACGGACCGACGACCGTCCATGGCACGCACCGTGTGGGACAGCACCGTCGGCAAGAAGACGGTGATGGCCGTCAGCGGTCTGATCATGCTGTCGTACCTGGTCGTCCACATGATCGGGAACCTGAAGATCTTCTTCGGGGCGGGCGAGTTCAACCATTACGCCCACTGGCTGCGCACCCTCGGCGAGCCCTTCATGCACTACGAGTGGACGCTGTGGGTGATCCGCGTCGTCCTCGTCCTCGCGGTCGTCGCGCACGCCGTGTCCGCGTACCAGCTCAGCCGCCGGGACATCAGGGCGCGCCCCACGAAGTACGTCCACCGCAGGCCGCGGGCGAGCTACGCGACCCGCACCATGCGCTGGGGCGGCATCATCCTCGGCCTCTTCATCGTCTGGCACCTCCTCGACCTGACGACCGGCACCGTGCACACGGGCGGTTTCCAGGAGGGCCACCCGTACCAGAACGTGGTGGACACCTTCTCCACCTGGTACGGCAACGTCATCTACATCGTCGCGATGCTGGCTCTGGGCCTGCACGTCCGGCACGGCTTCTGGAGCGCCGCACAGACCCTCGGCGCCGGCAGCCGCTCCCGCGACCGCGCCCTGAAGGCCACGGCGAACGTCCTCGCGCTGCTGCTCACGGCCGGCTTCATCGCCGTACCCGTGGGCGTCATGACCGGAGTGGTGAGCTGAACATGACCTCTTACGCGGAGTACGCGACCGGCGCGCCGGTCGTCGACACCAAGGCGCCCTCGGGGCCCGTCAACGAGCGCTGGGACACGCGCCGTTTCGAGGCCAAGCTGGTCAACCCGGCCAACCGGCGCAAACACACCGTGATCGTCGTGGGAACGGGACTGGCGGGCGGCTCGGCCGGTGCCACGCTCGCCGAACAGGGCTACCGTGTCGTCCAGTTCTGCTACCAGGACTCCCCGCGCCGCGCCCACTCCATCGCCGCGCAGGGCGGTATCAACGCGGCCAAGAACTACCGCAACGACGGCGACTCCGTGCACCGGCTGTTCTACGACACCGTCAAGGGCGGCGACTTCCGGGCTCGCGAGTCCAACGTCCACCGGCTCGCGCAGATCTCCGTCGAGATCATCGACCAGTGCGTCGCTCAGGGCGTGCCGTTCGCCCGCGAGTACGGCGGGCTGCTCGACACCCGCTCCTTCGGCGGGGTGCAGGTCTCGCGGACCTTCTACGCCCGCGGCCAGACCGGTCAGCAGCTGCTGCTCGGCGCCTATCAGGCGCTCAGCAGGCAGATCGCCGCCGGGAACATCGAGATGCACCCGCGGACCGAGATGCTCGACCTGATCGTCGTCGACGGGCGGGCGCGCGGGATCGTGGCGCGGGACCTGATCACCGGGAAGATCGACACCTACTTCGCGGACGCCGTCGTCCTCGCCAGCGGCGGCTACGGCAACGTCTTCTACCTGTCGACCAACGCGATGAACTCCAACGCCACCGCCGTCTGGCGGGCCCACCGGCGCGGCGCCTTCTTCGCCAACCCCTGCTTCACCCAGATCCACCCCACCTGCATCCCGCGCACCGGCGACCACCAGTCCAAGCTGACGCTCATGAGCGAGTCGCTGCGCAACGACGGCCGGATCTGGGTGCCGAAGGCCAAGGGCGACGACCGGCCGCCGAACAGGATCCCCGAGGACGAGCGCGACTACTACCTGGAGCGCATCTATCCGTCCTTCGGCAACCTCGTGCCCCGTGACATCGCCTCCCGCGCCGCGAAGAACGTCTGCGACGAGGGGCGCGGCGTCGGCCCGGGCGGGCAGGGCGTCTACCTCGACTTCGCCGACGCCATCCAGCGCATGGGACGCAAGGCCGTCGAGGCCAAGTACGGCAACCTCTTCGACATGTACGCCCGGATCACCGACGAGGACCCGTACACGGTCCCGATGCGGATCTACCCCGCCGTGCACTACACGATGGGCGGGCTGTGGGTCGACTACGACCTCCAGACCACCGTCCCCGGCCTCTTCGCGATCGGCGAGGCCAACTTCTCCGACCACGGGGCGAACCGGCTCGGCGCCTCCGCGCTGATGCAGGGGCTCGCCGACGGCTACTTCGTCCTCCCCGCGACCATCAACGACTACCTCGCCCGCAACCCGAACCAGGGCGAGGTGAGCGCCGAACACCCGGCCGTGCAGGAGGTGTTGGCCGAGACGGAGGACCGGCTCCACCTGCTCCTGTCCGTCGACGGCGACCGCACCCCCGACTCCTTCCACCGTGAAGTCGGCGAACTCATGTGGGAGTTCTGCGGAATGGCCCGTACGGACACAGGTCTGCGCAAGGCGCTCGAACGCATCCCGCAGATCCGCGAGGAGTTCTGGCGCCGCATCAAGGTCCCCGGCACCGGCGAGGAGTTCAACCAGTCGCTGGAGAAGGCCAACCGGATCGTCGACTACCTGGAGCTCGCCGAGCTGATGTGCCTCGACGCGCTCCACCGCGCCGAGTCCTGCGGCGGCCACTTCCGCGAGGAGTCGCAGACCCCGGACGGCGAAGCGGCCCGCCGGGACGAGGAGTTCGCCTACGCGGCCGCCTGGGAGTTCACCGCCACCGGCGAGGCTCCCACCCTGCACAAGGAAGACCTGGTCTTCGAATACGTCCACCCCACCCAGCGGAGCTACGCATGAAGCTCACCCTGCGCGTCTGGCGGCAGAAGAACGCCGACGCCGACGGCGCCATGTCCACGTACGAGGTGGACGGCATCTCCAGCGACATGTCCTTCCTGGAGATGCTCGACACCCTCAACGAGGAGCTCATCCTGCGCGGTGAGGACCCCGTGGCCTTCGACCACGACTGCCGCGAGGGCATCTGCGGCGCGTGCAGCCTGGTCATCAACGGCGACGCGCACGGACCCGAGCGCACCACCACCTGCCAGCTGCACATGCGGTCCTTCGAGGACGGCGACACGATCGACATCGAGCCGTGGCGGGCCTCGGCGTTCCCCGTGATCAAGGACCTCGTCGTGGACCGGTCGGCCTTCGACCGGATCATCCAGGCCGGCGGCTACATCACCGCTCCGACGGGCGCCGCGCCGGAGGCCCACGCGACGCCGGTGCCCAAGCCCGACGCCGACTTCGCCTTCGAGCACGCCGAGTGCATCGGCTGTGGGGCGTGTGTCGCCGCGTGCCCCAACGGCGCGGCCATGCTGTTCACCTCGGCCAAGGTCAACCACCTCAACGTCCTGCCGCAGGGCGCGCCCGAGCGCGAGACACGGGTGCTCGACATGGTGGCGCAGATGGACGAGGAGGGCTTCGGCGGCTGCACCCTCACCGGCGAGTGCGCCACGGCCTGCCCGAAGGGCATCCCCCTGGTGTCCATCACGGGCATGAACAAGGAATGGCTGCGGGCCACGCGGAAGGCCGCCAAGAGGTAGACCGCACAACGACGTTCGCCGACAGGGTGCGGACGGGCGGGGCCGGGAGTGGTGCTCCCCGGCCCCGTCTCGCTTCACCGGCCTCGATAGCCTGTGCGCATGATCTTCGGAAGCCAGACGCGGGAGCGGTTCCTCGGCGCCGTCGCCGGATTCGAGACCGCGGTGCGCGGCCAGGACCCGGACGGGGCCGAGCGCGCGTTCCAGGAGATGCACGCGAGCCTCGGCGAAGCGAGCCCGCACGAGATCGGCCAGGCCGCCCCGCGGCTCGCCGCGCTGCTGCCCGAGGTGCCGCCGGGACCCCGAGGCATCGTGGCGGTGATCGTCGGCGCCTGCGTGGAACGCGGTGCGGACCCCCGGCCCTGCGCACCGTACGTCTTCGTGGAACTGGCCGAAACCCTCGCCGAGGTGGGGGAGTTCCGCGAACGCTGGCAGGAGACCGGCGGCGGCGACCACCCGCACCCGGACGACAGCGACGCCCATCCGGTGCTCTTCGAGCGAGTGGGACCCGAAGCGGCCCTCGCCTGGCTGTCGTTGCCCCAGTTCGAGATGGCCTGCCTCGCCCTGCTCAACCACCCCCAGGTGCGCAGCGCGCTGGACGGCTCGCTGCGCACCCGGCTGGTGCGGGCGGTCACGACGGTCGAGGAGACGACCGGGCATCAGTTCAAGTGCCTGAAGTACGCGCTGCTCGTCCTCGACGACGAACCGCTGGTCGTCCTGCACCGCCCCTCCGGCACCGGGTACCGGATGCGCATGGGCGGCATAGGGGACAACTTCCAGCTGCACACCCTCCTCGCGGACGTCCTGGTCGGCGGCGGTCATGTGCCGGGCCGGGCCCCGTCGCCGCAGGAGGCCGCCGTGTGCCGCGACGCGCCCGGCCAGGTGCACACCGTGGGCTCGTTCAACCTCATGACGCCCGGCGGGGAATGGGTGTGGAACGAGGGCACGCCCGCCGACATCCCCGTGGTCGACGGCGTACGCCTGCTCGTCCTCGACCCGCCCGCCTACGAGCGCAGCTGGCCCTCGGGCCGCTTCTTCCCGAGCATGACCGGGGACCTCGTCCTGGAGCGCGTCCTCGACGAGGCGGAGACGCGCTACTGGCTGGGAGGTTGCGTCCCGGCCACGTGACGGCCACGGACCACGGCGTTCAACAACCTCACATCCCGGCTCCCGCCACCGGTCATGTACCGGCCAGACGGCATCGGAAGAACAGGTACGCGCAGGCCGTACCCGCCGGCCTGTTCTTCCCCCTCAGGCCGAACCGGCCCGTGACCTGGAGTGAGCCATGACCGCCGTATCCGCTCTGGACTCCCCGCCCCTTTCCGCCGCCCCCACCCGCTACACCGTCACCCTCGCCCGCGACGAGGCCGACGTCCGGGCCGCCCAGCGGCTGCGGCACGACGTCTTCGCCGGCGAGATGGGCGCCCTGCTGACCAGCCCCCAGCCGGGGCACGACGTCGACGCCTTCGACGCCTACTGCGACCACCTGCTCGTCACCGACACCCTGACCGGACAGGTCGTCGGCACCTACCGGCTGCTGCCGCCCGAGCGGGCCGCCGTCGCCGGACGGCTCTACTCGGAGGGCGAGTTCGACCTGACCCCGCTCGACGCCCTGCGCCCGGGCCTCGTCGAGGTCGGCCGCTCCTGTGTGCACCCCGATCACCGGGACGGCGCCGTCATCGGGCTCATCTGGGCCGGGATCGCCCGCTACATGATCGACCGCGGCCACGAGTGGCTGGCCGGCTGCTGCTCGATCCCGCTCGCCGACGGGGGCGCCCTCGCCTCCGCGACCTGGGACCGGGTGCGGGCCAGGCACCTGGCACCGCAGGAGTACCGCGTACGGCCGCTGCTGCCGTGGGTCCCCGGTGAGGCAGCCGCCGCACCGGGCGAGCTGCCCGCCCTGCTGCGCGGCTACCTCCGCCTCGGTGCCTGGGTCTGCGGGGAGCCCGCCCACGACCCGGACTTCGGGGTCGCCGACCTGTATGTGCTGCTGTCGATGCGCCGGGTCAACCCGCGCTATCTGCGGCACTTCCTCTCCCTCGTACCGGCCTGATGAGCGGCTGGCTGCCCAGCGCGCCCTGCACCCCGGGGGCGTGCGTGGAGCCGACCGGGTCCGCGACCGCCGTACCGTGTGCCGTACTGCGGCTGGTGGCGGTCGTGGCCCTGGTGGGTGCCGGAGTCGTGCTCGCGCCGCTCGGCGGACGCATCCCCGCCGGCGCGGTGCGGCGGTGGTGCCGGTGGATCGTACGGGCCGCCGGGGTCCGGGTCCGGGTCACCGGCGCCGCGGAGCCCGTCGGCGGCACGCTGCTGGTCGCCAACCACATCTCCTGGCTGGACATCCCGCTGCTCGCGGCCGTGCGCCCGGCGCGGATGGTGGCCAAGGCCGAGATCCGGCGGTGGCCGGTGGCGGGGGCGCTCGCCGCCAGAGGCGGGGTGCTGTTCATCGACCGGGACCGGCTGCGGGCCCTGCCGGACACGGTCGCCCGTATCGCCGGGGCACTGCGTGCGGGGCAGGCGGTCGCGGTCTTCCCCGAGGGCAGCACCTGGTGCGGACGCGCCCAGGGCCCCTTCCACCGGGCCGCCTTCCAGGCCGCCCTCGACGCACGGGTTCCCGTCCAACCGGTGCGGCTGCGCTACCGGTTGGCGGGCGGTACGGCCACCACCGCGCCCGCGTTCGTCGGAGAGGACACGCTGCTCGCCTCGCTGTGGCGGGTGGTGTCGGCGCGGGGGCTGGTGGCGGAGGTGGACGTACGGGACGCCATTCCGGCCGGGGCCCACCTCGACCGACGCTCGCTCGCCCGTGCCGCGCAGCCGGAGGCGTCCGGCCACCGGCCGGACCGGATCCACTCCACGGCGGTGGCCGTGGCGCGGCTGCCGGAACATCCCACCCGCGTCTCGGAGGAGGTCGGCGTGGCGTGACGGTCGGGTGTGCGCGGGGCCTTCAGCCCAGGGCCCGCGCCAGATAGGCCGCCGTGGCGCTCCCGCTCGCGCCGGCCACCTCCACCGGAGGCCCCGCCGCCACGATCCGGCCGCCCGCGTCACCGCCGCCCGGGCCCAGGTCGATGACCCAGTCCGCGCCCGCGACGACCGACATGTCGTGCTCCACGACGACGACCGTGTGCCCGGCGTCGACGAGGCCGTGCAGCTGGCGCATCAGGACGTCGACGTCGGCCGGGTGCAGGCCCGTGGTCGGTTCGTCGAGCAGGTAGAGGGTGTGGCCGCGGCGGCCGCGCTGGAGTTCGCTCGCCAGCTTGATGCGCTGTGCCTCGCCGCCGGAGAGTCCGGTGGCGGGCCGGCCGAGGCCCAGATAGCCGAGGCCCACGTCGAGCAGCGTCCCCAGGCTGCGCGCCACGGCGGGCGTGGCGGCGAAGAACTCCGCCGCGGCCTCCACCGTCAGGTCCAGCACCTGCGCGATGTTCCGCCCCCGGTAGGTCACTTCCAGCGTCTCGGGGTTGTAGCGGGCCCCGCCGCAGTCCGGGCACGGGGCGTAGGTGCTCGGCAGGAACAGCAGCTCGAGGCTGACGAACCCCTCGCCCTGACAGGTCTCGCAGCGCCCGCCGCTGACGTTGAAGGAGAACCGCCCCACCCCGAAACCGCGCCGACGGGCCTCCTCGGTGCCCGCGAACTCCTTGCGGACGACGTCGAACAGGCCGGTGTAGGTGGCGAGGTTGGAGCGGGGAGTGCGTCCGATGGGCCGCTGGTCGACCGAGACCAGCCGGCCCACGCCCGCGAGCTCCTCGGTGATCTCACCGATGAGCGTGGACTTCCCGGAACCGGACACGCCGGTCACGGCGGTGAGGACGCCGAGCGGGAACTCCGTCGAGACGGCCCGCAGGTTGTGCCGGGTGACCGGACCGACCTTCAACTGCCCACTGGGGGTGCGCACTTCGCGTACGGGCGCGGGCGAGCGGTCGAAGAGGTAACGGGCCGTTGCCGACCCCTCGACCGAGGCCAGCTCCGCCACCGGGCCGCTGTGCAGCACCCGGCCACCGCGCTCACCGGCGAGCGGACCCACCTCCACCAGCCAGTCCGCGCCCCGGACGACCTCGAGATGGTGCTCCACCACGAAGACCGAGTTGCCCGCGGTCCTCAGCCGCTCCAGGACGGTCAGCAGCGCCTCCGTGTCGGCCGGGTGCAGTCCGGCGGACGGCTCGTCGAGGACGTAGACCACACCGAACAGACCCGAGCGCAACTGGGTGGCGAGGCGCAGGCGTTGCAGCTCGCCCGCCGAGAGGGTCGGGGTCGCGCGGTCCAGGCTGAGATAGCCGAGACCGAGTTCGAGGACGGGGGCGACACGGGACCTGAGGTCCTCGGTGAGGACGCGGGCGGTCTCGCCGACCGCGTCGAGATGCCCGGCCAGGTCGGCGAGGGGCAGGGCGGCCAGCTCGGCGATCGTGTGCCCCGCGAAGGTCACGGCCAGCGCCTCGGGGCGCAGCCGACTGCCCCCGCAGCCCGGACAGGGCACACTGCTGAGGAACCGCTCGGCCTTCGCCCGCAGGGTTGCGCTCTTGGAGTCCGAGAAGGTCTTCATGACGTACCGGTGGGCGCTCATGTACGTGCCCTGGTACGGCCGTTGGATGCGTTCGGCGTCCCGTACCGGGTGCACGGTGACGACCGGCTGCTCCTCGGTGAACAGGATCCACTGCCGCTGCTCGGCGGGGAGTTCACGCCAGGGCCGGTTCACGTCGTACCCGAGGGCGTCGAGGATGTCCCGCAGGTTCTTGCCCTGCCAGGCGCCCGGCCACGCGGCGATCGCGCCGTCACGGACGGACAGGGACGGGTCGGGCACCAGCGACTCCTCGCTGGTGCGATGCACTTGGCCGAGACCGTGACACTCCGGGCAGGCCCCGGCGGCCGTGTTGGGCGAGAAGGCGTCCGAATCGAGCCGCTCGGCCCCCGGCGGGTAGTCACCGGCCCGGGAGAACAGCATCCGCAGCGAGTTCGAGAGGTTCGTGACCGTACCGACCGAGGAACGCGAGGTCGGCGCCGCCCGCCGCTGCTGGAGCGAGACGGCCGGCGGCAGCCCGGTGATCTCCCCGACCTTCGGCGCCCCGACCTGATGGATCAGCCGGCGCGCGTACGGCGCCACGGACTCGAAGTACCGGCGTTGGGCCTCCGCGTACACCGTCCCGAACGCCAGCGACGACTTCCCGGACCCCGACACCCCGGTGAACACGACCAGCACGTCCCGTGGGATGTCGACGTCCACACCTTGGAGGTTGTGCTCCCGGGCGCCTCGGACACGGACAAACGGGTCATGTGGGGTGTGCATGAGGGGGAACTCTAGTCGGAGACGATCGCGGCCAGCCGTCGGTAGGAGTCCAGCAGCGCGTCACGGTCGTAGGTGCTGGTGGTGACCAGGACCTCCTGGGCCTCGGTCTGCTTGAGCAGTGTCTCCAGCTCGTCGGCGACCTGCTCCTCGGTGCCGGCCAGGTGGCCGGTGAGGCCGGAGTCGTAGAAGGCCCGTTCCCTGGGGGAGAGGGGAAGCGTCTCCACCCGGTCGGCCGGTGGCAGGGGCGGGAAGGTGCCGTGGGTGCGGGAGTGGGCCATCGACCAGGCCTCGGGGACCAGGATGCGGCGGGCCTCCTCGGGGGTGGCGGCCACCGCGATCGTGCCGGAGACGACGACGTACGGTTCGCTCGCCCAGGGGGAGGGCCGGAAGTGGGTGCGGTAGTCGTCGATGCCGCGCTGCATCTTCTCCCGGTTCCTGAGGTCGCCGATGACCATCGGCAGGCCCGCGCGGGCGGCGATGCCGGCGCCCTCGCCCATCGCGAGGACGAAGGGCGGGACGGTGAGGCCCTCGGCGGGGCGGGCGTGCACCCCCGTGGGGGACGTACCGGCGAACCACCCCAGCAGCTCGTCGAGTTGGGCGGCGAAGTCGTCGGCGTCGTCCTTGTCACGGCCCAGCGCCCTGCGGACACCGTCGGTGAAGCCGACCGAACGGCCCAGGCCCATGTCGATGCGGCCCGGGAAGAGGGACTCCAGGACGCCGAACTGCTCGGCCACTACCAGCGGCCGGTGGTTGGGCAGCATCACCCCGCCCGTGCCGACCCGGATGCGCCGCGTCGCCCCCGCCACGGCCGCCGCCAGTACCGTCGGCGCGGAACCGGCGACGCCGGGCACGCCATGGTGTTCCGAGACCCAGAACCGGTGATAGCCCAGCTCCTCCGCCTGCCGCGCGAACCGCACGGTGTCGCGCAGCGCCGCCGCGTTCGAGTGCCCCTCCCGGGTGCGGGAGCGGTCGAGCACGGAGAAGCGGGTGGCGGCGATCACGGAACTCACACGGAGTGCAACGCCGGGCGCGGTCCCGTATTCCCGGCGTCGCCCGGCGTCAGTGTCCGGCCACGGCGTGTTCCTCATGGTCGCAGGTGTCGCCGATGCCATAGGTGTCCCAGGCCGGGAAGGGGTCCTCGGACGGGGCGCTCTCGCCCGGCGTCAGCAGACAGGCCGCGAGCGCCTCGCGCAGTCGCTCCCGCTCCAACCGCGTGCCGATGAAGACCAGTTCCTGTGCGTACGGCGCCTCGTCGTCCCGCGCGGCCGACGGCTCGAAGCGGGCCACCGAACCGGCCTGGGACCACAGGCCCGTCACCAGTGGGCGGGTGGCGAGGGTGAAGAAGCCCTTCGAGCGCAGGACGCGGCCATAGGCGCCGCTGTCCAGGCCGTCCGTCACGAACGTCCACAACCGGCCCGGGTGGAAGGGGAGTTCGGAGCGGAAGACGGTGGAGGACACGCCGTACTCCTCGGTCTCGGGGACATGGTCGCCGTTCAGCTCCCGCACCCAGCCCGGCGCCTGCTGCGCGCGGTCCAGGTCGAACAGGCCTGTGCCCAGGACGTGGCTCAGGGGGACCCGCGCGTGCCGGGCCTCGACGATCCGGGCGACCGGGTTGAGGTGGTGCAGGGCCGCGCGGAGCCGGGCCGCGGCGTCCGTGTCGACCAGGTCGAGCTTGTTGAGGACCAGGACGTCCGCGAACTCGATCTGGTCCACGAGCAGATCGCTGACCGTGCGCTCGTCGTCCTCGAACGGGGCGAGGCCGCGCGCGGCGAGCTCGTCGCCGCGGTCCAGCTCGGACAGGAAGTTGGCGGCGTCGACGACGGTGACCATGGTGTCGAGGAGGGCGACGTCCCCGAGGGTGGCGCCGTCGTCGCGCGCGAAGGAGAACGTGGCCGCCACCGGCAGCGGTTCCGAGATCCCCGAGCTCTCGATGAGGAGGTGGTCGAACCGGCCCTCCCGGGCCAGCCGGTCCACCTCGTCGAGCAGGTCGTCGCGCAGGGTGCAGCAGATGCAGCCGTTGGTCATCTCGACCAGGCGTTCCTCGGTCCGCGACAGCGCGGCCTCGCCGCCCCGCACCAGCGCGGCGTCGATGTTGACCTCACTCATGTCGTTGACGATCACGGCGACCCGCAGGCCCTCGCGGTTGGCCAGCACATGGTTGAGGAGCGTGGTCTTGCCGGCCCCGAGGAACCCGGACAGGACGGTGACCGGCAGCCGGTCGTGCGGGGGCATGAGGCGCTCAGCCCTCGGGACGCAGCAGGCCGCGCTCGTACGCCCGGACGAGGTTCTGCGGTACGAGGTGACGCACGCCGTCGATCGTGACGGGCACCAGCGACGGGGTGAGCGCCTTCCACTGGGCGCGGCGGTGGCGGGTGTTGCTGCGGGACATCTTCCGCTTGGGGACAGCCATGACAGGGACCTCCTCGGTGGGACGGCGAGTACCGAGGACGCTATATGAAAATGGATCCCATTAGCAATGAGGAGTGATCGTGATGTTGTCGGTGAGGGCGTAGGTGCCGCCGCGCACGGCGATGGTGTCACCGGGGGCGGCGGCGAAGAAGCCGTCCCGCCTCCGCTGCCTGCCCTGCCGCAGAGAAGTGGCCGCACGGCGCCGGAAGGTTGCCGGGTCCTAAGGTGGGCCGTGTGACCGACAGCAGCGAGCGCCCCCTGGCCGTGTTCGACCTCGACAACACCCTCGCGGACACCGCCCACCGGCAGCACTTCCTGGAGCGCAAGCCGCGGGACTGGGACGGCTTCTTCGCCGCCGCCCCCGCGGACCCGCCCCTCCCGCAGGGCATCGCGCTGGTCCTGGAGCACGCGGAGGAGTGCGAGGTCGTCTACCTCACCGGTCGGCCCGAGCGCTGCCGGCAGGACACGCTGGACTGGATCGCCGCCCAGGGGCTGCCCGCGGGGCGGATCCACATGAGGCGCGACAACGACCGCAGGCCCGCCCGGCGCACCAAGCTGGAGATCCTGCGCCGTCTTGAGCGCACCCGGGAGATCAGGGTGCTTGTGGACGACGACGAACTCGTCTGCGAGGACGCCGAACGGGCCGGTTTCACAGTGGTGCGGGCGCGCTGGACCGCCCCCTCCGCCGCGCTGGAGAACGCGCAGGAGCGGGAGGGGCGGACCTAGAGCCTGTCCTGGGGCGGACGGTCAGTCCGAGTCCTCCAGGCGGAAGCCGACCTTCAGGCCCACTTGCCAGTGCGCGACCTGACCGTTCTCGATCTGGCCCCGTACCTGTGTCACCTCGAACCAGTCGAGGTTGCGGAGGGTCTGGGAGGCGCGGCTGATGCCGTTGTTGATCGCCTGGTCGACGCCGTCGGGCGAGGTGCCGACGATCTCGGTCACCCGATAGGTGTGATTCGTCATGGATCCACCGTGCCCCAGGCGACGGCCGAGCGCGAGCCGTCCGTCATCGCACCCGGCTCAGCGACAACGCGAAGCGACCCTCGTCGTCCGTCCACCAGTGGGACAACTCCAGTCCCGCGGCGGCCAGTTCGGACCGCACTCCCTCCCTCCGGAACTTCGCCGAGATCTCCGTGTGCAGTTCCTCGCCCGCCGCGAAGTCGACGGCGAGGTCCAGGGCGGGAATCTTCACGGACTGCGCGGCACGGGAGCGCAGCCGCATCTCGATCCACTCGTTCTGCGCGTCCCACAGCGCCACATGGTCGAAGGCGGCCGGATCGAAGTCGGCGTCCAGCTCCCGGTCGACGACCGTGAGGACGTTCTTGTTGAACGCGGCCGTCACGCCCGCCGCGTCGTCGTACGCCCTGACCAGCACCTTCTCGTCCTTGACGAGATCCGTGCCGAGCAGCAGGGCGTCGCCGGGGGAGAGCAGGGCGCGGACCGAGGCCAGGAACACCTTCCGCTCGGCCGGCAGCAGGTTGCCGATCGTGCCGCCGAGGAAGGCGACCAGGCGGGGGCCCGGCGTCTCGGGCAGGGCCAGCTCGGCCGTGAAGTCGGCGATGAGCGCGTGCACGCTCAGCGACGGCCGCTCGGCGACGAGGGCCTGACCGGCCTGGGCGAGCGCGCTCTCGCTGACGTCGACCGGGACGTACGTGTGCAGCCCCGTGAGGGCGTCGATGAGGTACCGCGTCTTCTCCGAGGAGCCGGAGCCCAGTTCGACGAGGGTGCGGGCCTCGGTCGCCGCCGCGATCTCGGCGGCGCGGGCGACGAGGATCTCCCGTTCCGCGCGGGTCGGGTAGTACTCCGGCAACTCGGTGATCCGGTCGAAGAGTTCGCTGCCATGGGCGTCGTAGAACCACTTCGGCGGGAGCGTCTTCGGGGTGCGGGTCAGGCCGTTCAGGACGTCGGCGCGCAGGGCGGCCTCGGTGGCGTCCTCGGGCAGGGTGCGGGTCAGGCGGAACGGGCTCACGTACGGGGCTCCTTCAGCGATTCCACGGAGGGCTCCTTGAGCGGCGTCAGCAGCACGTCCGTGCCGCCGGCCGCGAGCAGCGTGCGGTCGGGGACCTCCTGCCAGTGCGGATCGTCGTCGTAGGGCTCGGAGGCGACCACGGTGCCGCGGCCGGGGCCGGCCAGATACCAGAGGGTGTCGCCCCAGGTGGTCGCGACGACGGACTCGCCGTTGGTGAGGAGGAGGTTCAGGCGGGACCCGGGGGCTGCCGCGGCGACCTCCAGGACCGTCTCGGCCAGCGCCTGTCCCTCCTCGTCGCCCGCCCGGAGCCGGGCGAGGACCAGCGCCCACACGAACGCCGAGTCGTTGCGGGCCTCCATCGCCAGCAGGTCCGCTGCCGGGAGGGTCTGCGTCAACGGGGCCAGGGAGCGGGGCCAGCCCTTGACGGCGCCGTTGTGGCTGAACAGCCACGGCCCGCTCGCGAAGGGCGCCGCCGCGGCCTCGGCGTCGGCGCCGGACAGGGTCGCGTCCCGGACGGCGGCGAGGAGGGCGCCGGTGCGGACCACCCTCGCCAGGTCGGCGAAGGACTGGTCCGCCCAGATCGGGCCCGCCCGGCGGTAGCGGGCCGGCACCGGGTCGCCCGGCGCGTACCAACCGACCCCGAAACCATCTGCGTTGACGGTGCCGTGCCGCTGGCGCCGGGGCGCCCACGACTGCCGGTACAGACTGTGCGGGGGCGCCACCAGGAGGCCGCCGAGCGGCTCCTCGGGTCCCAGATAGGCCAGGTGACGGCACATCAGACGCCCTCCGCGGACCGGGCGGTGCGGAAGCCGGAGAAGATCTGCCGCCGGATCGGGTAGTCCCAGTTGCGGAACGTCCCCCGGCAGGCCACCGCGTCCACGGCGAACGAACCGCCGCGCAGCACCTTGTACTCGGGGCCGAAGAACACCTCGGAGTACTCCTTGTACGGGAACGCCTGGAATCCCGGGTACGGCAGGAAGTCGCTCGCCGTCCACTCCCACACGTCGCCGATCAACTGGCGCACACCCAGCGGGGACTCGCCCTCCGGGTAGCTGCCCGCCGGGGCCGGGCGCAGATGCCGCTGGCCGAGGTTGGCGTGCTCGGGCGCGGGGTCGGCGTCGCCCCACGGGTAGCGCATCGAGCGGTCACTGGTGGGGTCGTGGCGGGCCGCCTTCTCCCACTCGGCCTCCGTGGGCAGCCGCCGCCCGGCCCAGCGGGCGTACGCGTCGGCCTCGTACCAACTCACGTGCACCACCGGCTCGTCGGGCGGGACGACCTCGGTGACGCCGAACCTGCGGCGCAGCCACTGGTCGCCGTCCCGGCGCCAGAACAGCGGGGCCTCGATGCCGTGCTCCCGAATGTGCGCCCAGCCGGCCGGTGACCACCACTTGTCGAGCCGGTAGCCGCCGTCCTCGATGAACTCCTGGTACGCCTCGTTGGTGACCGGAGCGGTGTCGATCCAGTACGGCGCCACCTCGCGCCGGTGCGCGGGGCGTTCGTTGTCCAGCGCCCATGGCTCGTCGGAGGTGCCCATCATGAACGGGCCGCCGGGGACGAGGACCTCGGCCGGGCCGGTGTACAGGGGCGCCGGCTTCGGGTCGGGCGCGGTGAGAGCCTGCGGGCCGGTGCGGAGCTGATGCGTGATCAGCATCGTCTCGTCGTGCTGCTGTTCGTGCTGGGCGATCATCCCGAAGGCGAAACCGGCCTCGGTGAGCCGGGTGCCGTGGAAGGCGGTCGACTCCAGCAGGTCGAGGACCCTGCCACGCACCTCCGCCGCGTACCGCCGGGCCTCGGTGGGCGGCAGCAGCGGCAGCTTCGGCCGTTCCGCGCGCGGGTGCTCGAAGGCGTCGTACAGGCCGTCGATCTCCGGGCGCATCGCCTCCCGGCCCGCGACCCCCCGCAGCAGCCACAGCTCCTCCTGGTTGCCGATGTGGGCGAGGTCCCACACCAGCGGGGACATCAGCGGCGAGTGCTGGGCGGTGAGGTCGGGATCGTCGACGCAGCTGGTCAGCAGCGTCGTGCGGTCGCGGGCCGTGGTGAGGGTGGTCAGCGCCCGTACGCGGAGCGTCTCGGCGTCGTCGGTCATGTGCGGAGGTCCTTCCCGTGCAGCCGGTCCAGCAGGTCGTCGGCGGGGCAGCGGCCCTGGCGGACGTAGCGGTCCAGATACGCGGCGACCGCGTCCCGGACCTCGTCGGTCGCGCCGAGCCTCGGCAGGGCGTCGACGGCGGCCGTGAAGCACTGGACGGCCACGTCGTGCAGTTCCGGGTCGGCGAGGCCGGTGCGCGCCGCGTCCAGCCACAGCGGGTTGTGCGGGGCCGGCAGCCCCTGCGACCGCTCCGCCAGCGGCTTCACCGCGCGGTAGGCGGTCTCGGCCGCCTCCGGGTCGTCGAACAGCGCCGTCGTCACCGCGAGCGGCACGATCCAGCCGTCCTCGCCGGGCTGGGCGTCCATCATGCGCAGCTCGATGTGGCCGCGCGGTCGGATCGGCGGGAAGAGGGTGGTGAGGTGGTAGTCGAGATCCTCGCGGGTCGGCGGCCTCGGCACGCCGGAGCGGGTCCAGTCGCGGAAGGTCATGCCGTCCGGGACGTCCCAGGCCCGGCCGTCCTGCCGTATGCACATCACCGGTGCGTCGAGCACATGCCGCGCCCAGGCGGCCCGGGGATCGCCCTCCAGCGGGGGAGCGCCCGCGCGGCCCGCGCCGATCTCCATCCACAGCAGCTGCCGGGTGGAGAGCCAGCCGGTGGGCTCCCGGCCGACCAGCGGGGAGTTGGCGAACGCGGCGACCAGGACCGCGCCCAGCTGATGCGCCAGCCACCAGCGCCGGCCGTGCCCGAGCGGGCCCGGTTCCTCGTGGCCGGCGTCCAGGCAGACCTGTACGGACGCGGAGGTGCACATCATCGCGCGGCCGGCCGGGCCGGTGCGGTCGAGGCACGCCTCCATGGCGTCGTAGCGGGGTTCGTGGAGATATCTGCGGGGTGAGTGCCAGGGGTCGTGGCCGACGCCGACGAGGCCGAGACCGTGCCCGGCGAGCGCCGTACGGACGGCGTCGAGGTCGGCGGAGACGGTGCCGACGCACTCCATCAGGGAGGCGGCGGGCGGCGAGCTGAGTTCCAGCTGGCCGCCGGGCTCGACGGTGAGCGCCGAGCTCAGGGGCACGGTCCGCAGTGCGGCGTAGGCCGCTTCGAGTCGTTCGGGTGTGACGGGGAGCTGCGGTGTCCGCAGCTCATGGACGAGCCATTCCACCTCTACCCCGACGGTGCGGGGCGGTCCGGTCTTGAAGCAGATGCCCCTGACCAGGGCCTCCACCTCGGCGGCGGACAGAGCGGTGCGGGGCTCCGTACAGTCGCTACAGTCGGTAACCGAATCGGACATGTCGGGATCCTCCTGAGATTCCACCATGCCGCCGGCCCGGATGATGTTGGCCGGACCGGCATCGCTCGTCCCACCCAAAACCCTCGAAGCGATTCGCACAAGGGTGCACATTGCCGCAATCGGGGCTGACGATCTCCGTTTCCTGCGCGTTTCCTGGGTGTTCTCGACGCCGGGAAACTCCGTTGCACCGTGGGACCAGCATCGCCCAGGATGCCTGCATGAGCACGACGGGGGAGCGCGCACGGCGCGCGAGCGTGGCGCCCACGGGGGTGGCGCCATGAGCGCGCGCCTGCGCGGGATCGCCCAGCAGACGGAACAGATCGTCGAGGCCGGTTCCTACCGCCTCCCCGACGGCCGCGAGGTGTCCCTCGGGGCGCGGACCGAGGCCGCCCGGGCCGGTACGCGGATGTACGGGCCGCAACCGGTGGCCGTGCCGTCCTGGACACCGGCCAAGCTGTCCGTCGAGGTCACCGGCGAGAGCAGCCTGGAGGCCGCGCGCCGGCTCGCCGGTACCCCGGCCGTCCTGAACTTCGCCTCGGCCCGCAACCCCGGCGGCGGCTACCTCAACGGCGCTCAGGCCCAGGAAGAGGCGCTGTGCCGGGCCTCCGCGCTGTACGCGTGCGTGCGGGAGACCCGGGACTTCTACGACCACCACCGGGCCCATCGCGACCCGTTCTACACGGACCGTGTCATCCACTCACCGGCCGTGCCCGTCTTCCGCGACGACCGCGGCCGGCTCCTGGACGAGCCGTACCTCTGCGGCTTCCTCACCGCCGCCGCGCCCAACGCGGGCGTCGTCCGGCGTACGGCACCGGAGCGGGCCGGCGACCTGCCGCGGGCCCTGGCCGTCCGCGCCGAGCGGGTGCTGGAGGTCGCGGCGGTCGAGGGGTACCGGCAGCTGGTGCTCGGGGCGTGGGGGTGCGGGGTCTTCCAGAACGACCCGGCACAGGTGGCGGGGGCCTTCCACGCGCTGTTGCGGCCCGGCGGGAAGTTCGCGACGGCCTTCGAGCACGTGGTGTTCGGGATCCTTGACCGCACGCCGGGTCATGTGGTGCGGGCGGCCTTCGAGAAGACCTTTCAGGTCCAGCCGTAGCGCTCGTGCAGCCGCTGCCTGACCAGGTTGAACCGGCCGCGGTCCAGCGCGCACGCCTCCCGGCGCATGCCGTCGTCGTGCAGCCGCAGGACGCGGTCCACGTCCACCCAGGAATCGCGGCCCGACCTGTCCCAGGGGCCGCTGCCGATCGGCACCCACTCGCGGTCGCCGTCGTGCCGCTTGCTGGACAGCTGCACGGCGAGGACGGTCCCAGCCGCCTCCCTGGCCACCACCAGCACGGGCCGGTCCTTGCCCCGCCCGTCGTTCTCCTCGAAGGGCACCCAGGTCCACACGATCTCCCCGGGGTCCGGGTCGCCGTCGTGCGCGGGCGCGTACTCGGTGCGCACCCGGCCCACCTCGCGGGGGTCGGCCTCGGTGGTGGCGGTGGCGCCGAAGCGGCCGGGGACGTTCTCATCGGTAAACGCAGTCACGGGGGCACCCTAAGGGGTACCCCCGTGCGCGCTGTCGGCTAGCTCTCCTGCACGGGCACCTTCTGCGCCGGCGGCTGCGGCGCCACCCCGTTGAGGGCCGAAGCACCGGCCGGTGCCTGCCCGTTCTGGTTCATGGACGCGAGCAACTGGCGGGCCAGACCGAGGCCCGTGCCCCCCATGGTGAGCGCCTTGGCGAACATGTCCGCCATGCCGTCGGCCCCGTTGAGCACCACCATGTTGTCGACGTTCCCGAACGCGGACGCGCCCGCCTGCACGATCTCCGGCCAGTTCTCGGCGAGTTGCTGGGCGACCACGGCCTCCTGGTTCTCGGCGAGGGCGGCGGCCCGCGCCTTGATGGCCTCCGCCTCCGCGAGCCCCTTGGCCCTCGTCGCCTCGGCCTGGGCAAGGCCCTTGGCCTGGGCCGCGGCGGCCTCGGCCTCACCGGTGGCACGGGTGGACGCGGCCGTCGCCGTACCGCGTGCCTTGGTCGCCTCGGCCTCGGCGCCCGCGGCCGCCTTGACCCGGGTGGCCTCGGCCGCGGCGGCCAACTCGGTCTCCTTCGCCTTGGCCTGGGCGGCGGAGATCCGCGCGTCGCGCTCGGCCTCGGCCAGCGTGCGCTTCTCGTACGCCCTCGCGTCCGCGGGCTTGCGCACGTCCGCCTGGAGCTGCTGCTCGGTCCGCTGCGCCTCCAGTTCGGCGACCCGGGTCATCTGCACGACGACCTCCTGCCGGGCCGCGGCGTCCGCGAGCGGTCCCGCCTGCTGGGCCTTGGCGGCGGCCTTGTCGCGCTCCGCCTGGTAGCCGGCCTGGAGGATCTCGCTGTCCCGGGTGGCCTCCGCCATCCGCGCGAACGACTGCTGCTCGGCCTCGGTGGCCAGCCGGTTCGCCTCGGCCTGCGCGATCCGCGCGTCCCGCTGGACGGCCGCGGCGTGCGGCATGGCGAGGTTCTGGATGTACCCGGTCGGGTCCTCGATCTCATGGATCTGGAGCGAGTCCACGATCAGACCGAGCTTCTCCATCTCCGTGCCGCACGCGGCCCGGGTCTGCCCGGTCAGCTTCTCCCGGTCGCGGATCATGTCCTCGACCGTCAGCCCGCCCACGATGGAC
The DNA here is from genome assembly GCF_044593635.1 of Streptomyces sp. NPDC051913. NCBI lineage: Bacteria > Bacillati > Actinomycetota > Actinomycetes > Kitasatosporales > Streptomycetaceae > Streptomyces > Streptomyces sp. NPDC051913. Next base: position 195,702 of record NZ_JBIUCI010000015.1, read on the forward strand.
CGCAGATGACCGGCGAAGACGTTGTGCACCCGCTCCGACATCAGCTTCTGCTGGTCGAGGAAGCGGCGCCCCGCGTTGGCGATCGACACGAAGTCGTCGCCCACCTTGAAGATCACCACGCCCCGCACCTTCAGCGGAATGCCCTGATGGGTCACGCAGTCCACGTGCAGCTCGGTCTCGTTGAGGTCGAGGGACAGCTTGCGCACCGCCTGCACGCCGGGCAGCACCAGCGTGCCGCGCCCCGTGACGATCCGGAATCCCATGCCCTCCTCGAGGCCCTCGGTCTTGTGCTTGGAACCCGAGATGATGAGCGCCTCGTTGGGCTCGGCGACCCGCCACATCATCTTGAACACACCGATCAGAACGAGGACGGCACCTACCGCGATCCCCGCAACGACGCCGATGACCATCGGCATTCGCCCCCTTTGCATGGTGCCCTTTCGGCACCGAACGAAGGGAGTGTGCGCCTCGGCGCAGCCCGGGTACAGACCCTGACGAACTCTTGTCGCAACCTTGACGCAAACGGCTCTCACCTGCGACAAGCGCTGCTCAACTGTCGTACGCCGCCTGCACGTAGACCGTTCTCGGCGCCTGGTACTCCACCACCATGACGACCGTGCCCCGCTCGATGCGGTCGCTGCCGGTGGCCGGATAGGCGAGGAAGTGCTCCGCGCCGCCGCGCACCCGGACGATCACCTCGCCGACCAGCCCGGGCCCGACCGTTCCGGTGACCCGCCCCATGAGCCCGACCATCGACGCATCGTCCATGGTCACAGGGTAAGGGCCCAACGCGGTTACGCCGCCGGGGATTCGGCGGCGGCCCTCGGCGGAGGCCACGCCTCGTGCCAGCGCAGCTCCGCCTCCAGCTGCGCGGCGAGGGAGATCAAAAGCGGCTCGCTGTAGGCCGGACCGAGCAACTGCGCCCCGACCGGCAGGCCGCCGTCCACGAATCCCGCGGGGACGTTGACGCCGGGCCAGCCCAGCACGTTCCACGGCCAGGCGTAGGGGCAGGCGGCGATCATCGCCCGGTCGGTGGCGAAGCCGCTGAGCTGGAGCATCGCGCCGATGCGGGGCGGGGGCGCGGCGGTGGTGGGCGCGAGGACGACGTCGTACGAGGTGAAGAAGGCGCCGATCCGGCGGTGCAGGACCGCCTCCGCGCGCCGCGCGGCCCGCAGCGGAGCCCCGCCGAGCAGCCGGCCGAGGCGGGCGGCGTCGCGGGTGCGCCGGTCGAGCAGCGCGGGGAAGGGCGCCTCGCCGACGCGCTCGGCGAGACCGACGGTGGCGCGCGGGACGAAGGTGAGGCCGATCTGGCCGTACGGCGGGTCGGCCTCCTCGACCGTGTGCCCCAACGCGGCGAGTTGCTCGGCGAGTTGGACGACCTTTGCCCGTACCGCCGGTTGCAGCCGGGCGGGCAGTGCGGTGAACGGCGGTTTCAGGGCGAGGGCGATGCGCAGACGGCCGGGGTCGCGGCGGGCGGCCCCGGAGGCGTCCATGGACGGCGGGCGGTGCGGGTCGAGGGCGTGGTTCCCGCTCGCCGCGTCGAGCAGAAGGGCGGCGTCGGCGACGGTGCGGGCCAGGGTGCCGTTGACGGTGATGCCCTGGAAGGACTCGCCGCGCGGCCAGGTGGAGATGCGACCGCGCTGCGGTTTGATGCCGATGAGATGGGTCCAGGAGGCCGGGATGCGCACCGATCCGGCGCCGTCCGAGCCGAGTGCGGCCGGTACGAGGCCGGCTGCGACGGCGGCGGCCGAACCGCCCGACGACCCGCCCGGCGTGTGGTCCGCGCTCCACGGATTGCGGGTGGCCCCGAAAGCGGGCCCTTCGGTGAAGGGCCACTGCCCGAACTCACAGGTGTTGGTCTTGCCGACGACCACGGCCCCGGCGGCCCGCAGCCGTCGTACGGCCTCACCGTCCTCGGTGACGGGCGGGAACTCCCCTTGGCAGCCGAACGCGGTGGGCTCGCCCGCCACGTCCATGTCGTCCTTCACGGCCACCGGCACCCCGAGCAGCGGCCTGCGCATCCCGGCCGCGAGTTCCTTGTCGGCGGCGTCGGCCTCGGCGAGCGCGGCCTCGGTCCGCACGATCCGGAAGGCGTTGAGCGAGCCCTGGTCGGCCTCGATCCGGGCGAGGGTCCGCTCGACGAGCGTCCGCGAGGTGACCGCCCCGTCCGCGAGCGCACGTGCGGTCTCGACCAGGCCTGCGGAACGGTCGTGCGTCATAGAGGACACCTCCGGAGATGTTGCCTACCGCACGGTAACGTCGGAAAGCGCTTCGCCGGAACGCCCGTGCCGGGTCCGTCGGTTGAACGGCCGCCACAGCCGCCTCGCCGTGCTCATGAGGTCGTGCGCAAACCATTGACGCACCCGGATCTCACCCCTACCTTCTGATCGACTTCCCGAACCTTGTTCGGTATGCCGGACGTCTGAGCCGCGTCCTGTCCGAGAGAGAGCCGCCCGTGACCACACAGCCCCCCATGCCGTCACGTCGTACCCTGCTGCGCGTCATGGCGGCCCTGCCCGCCTCGGCCGTCCTGATGGGTGAACTGCCCGGCGCGGCCTACGCCGCCGCCCCGGCGAGCGGCTCCGCCACCCGCTACACGATCGTGCCGTTCCTCAACAGCAACGACGGCACGGTGAACGTCTACCAGTCGGACGACGCCCTCGACTTCCGCCTGGTGCAGGCCTCCGCTTACACGCCGCCCAGCAACCGGATCCGCGACGCCAGCGTCTTCAAGCACACCGACGGCTACTACTACATCACCTACACCACGCACACCTGGCAGGACGTCAGCACCACCATCGGCTTCGCCCGCAGCTCCGACCGGGTCAACTGGACCTTCCTGTACGACTACACGGTCCCGATCACCAACCTGTCCCGCGCCTGGGCGCCGGAGTGGTTCGTCGACAGCGACGGCAGTGTCAACGTCATCGTGTCCTGCTCGCTCACCAGCGACGAGTGGATCTTCACGCCGTATCGGCTGAAGGCGACCAACTCGGCGCTCACCGCGTGGAGTTCACCGGTGGCGCTGTCCGGAATCGGCTCCAACCACATCGACACCTTCATCGTGAAGATCGGCTCGACCTACCACGCCTTCACGAAGAACGAGACGACCAAGTACATCGAGTACGCCACCGCGACCTCCCTGAACGGCCCCTACACGATCTCCAGGACCGGCGACTGGGCCGGCTGGGGCAGCTACCGCGAGGGCCCCGCGCTGGTGCAGCTCGACAACGGCGCCTGGCGCCTGTTCTTCGACGGCTACGGCGACGGCAACTACTACTACAGCGACAGCTACGACACCTTCGCCACCTGGTCCGCGCCGACGGCCCTGCCCGCGATCTCCGGTACGGCACGGCACTTCACGGTCATCAAGGAGACCGTCTCGGGCGGGCCCACGCTGGCGAAGAACGTCACGCGCTCCTTCCAGTCGGCCAACTACACCACCCGTTACTGGCAGACCCAGTCCTCGCTGCTCAACCTGCCGGTGGTGACCAGCTCCAGCACCTCCGCCGAGAAGACGGCCTCCACCTTCACCGTCGTCGCCGGTCTGGCCGACGCCAACGGCTACTCGTTCCGTGACTCCTCCGGAAACTACCTGCGTCACTGGGACTTCCGGGGCCGCTTCGACGCCAACGACGGCACCTCGACCTTCGCCAAGGACGCCACGTTCATCGCCCGCACGGGCTCGACGACCGGGTCGATCCGCTTCGAGTCGTACAACTACCCCGGCTACTACCTGCGCCACTACAACTACCAGCTGCGCGTGGAGCGTTCGGACGGCACCGCGCTGTTCCGGCAGGACAGCTCGTTCACCCCGGTGACGGCCTGGGCCTGATCACCGAGGGCCGGGGCGCAGCACGATCTTGCCGTGGGTGTGCCCCAACTCCAGTTCGCGGTAAGCGTCCCGCACCTGCTCCAACGGGTAGGTGCGGGCGACCGTCACCTCCAGCTCCCCACGGGCGGCGAGCCGGGCCAGTTCGCCGAGGACGACCGCGCAGGCCGCCGAGCCCTCGCCGTAGGTGCGCGCACCGACCCGGCCCGCGGCCTGCCAGTCGCGGATCGTGTTGATCCGCTCGGGCCGTACGCCCAACTCCACGGCCAGGTCCACATAGCCGTCGCCGAACGTGTCGATGAACGCGTCGACCCGACCGCCCGACGCCTCCCTGACCCGGTCGGCCACGCCCTCCCCGTACGCGACCGGCACGATCCCGCGCTCCTTCAGCCAGGCATGGTTGCGCTCGCTCGCCAGCCCGATCACCGAGGCGCCCCGGCGCCGCGCCAACTGCACCGCCAGCGACCCCACACCGCCCGCCGCGCCGGACACCACGACGGTGTCCCCGGGGACGGGATCCACGGCGAACACGGTGGCGTACGCCGTCGTACCGGCCACGTACAGCGACCCGGCCACCTCCCACGGCAGCCCCTGCGGCCGGGAGACCAGGTTCACGTCGTCGACCACCACGAACTCCGCGTGGCTCGCCCGGTGGTGGGTGAAGCCCAGTACCTCGTCGCCCACCGTGAACCCGCGTACCTCGGGGCCGAGTTCCACCACCACGCCGGCCAGATCGCTGCCCTGCCCGGAGGGGAAGACGGCCGGCCAGCGGCCGTGCCGGGCGCCCCTGCGAATCATCACCTCGCCGGGCTGGATCCCGGCCGCGCGCACCTCGACCAGGACCTGGCCGGGGCCGGGCGACGGACGCGGCACGTCTTCGACGCGCAGCACGTCGATCTCGCCGTACTCGTGGAAACGTACCGCCTGCATCGCTTGATCACCGCGCCTCGGAGTCGGGACAGGACCTCGCCTTCAACGGTTCGCGGACCGAGGTCTGTTCCCGGACGCGTTGGGCGATACGAGCATCGCCGCCCGCCTTCTTCGTGCCATCTGCCAGTACGGACGCCGGACGGGACGGGGGCAGACTCGCTGCCGCGTACAGAGGAAGCGCGACGGAACGGGGAGACGCATGAGCGTGCAGCAGTACGACGCGATCGGCGAGGCGTTCGAGGGGTTCAAGGCCCTGCCGATGATCCGGTTCGGCGAAGTGCCCAGCCTTCTGGGACTGGTCGGAGACGTGCGGGGCAGGTCGGTGCTGGACCTGGCGTGCGGAACCGGCTTCTACAGCCGGGAGTTCAAGCGGCGCGGCGCCACCGACGTCCTCGGGGTCGACATCTCGGACGAGATGATCGCCGTGGCTCGGGACATCGAGCGCGCCGAACCGCTCGGCGTGCGCTACGAGGTCGGGGACGTGGCCGAACTGCGTCCCCTCGACCGGCGCTTCGACATCGCCCTCGGTGTGCAGTGCCTCAACTATGCCGAGGACATCGCGGAGTTGGAGCGTATGTGCCGCAACGTCCACCGCGGCCTGGTGCCGGGCGGTGAGTTCTTCGTGCTCTGCCAGCGGCCCGACTACCGGTTCGACTGCGCGTCCCTCGACAAGTACGGCTTCCGCTGCGAGCCCACCGGGGAGGAGGTGGAAGCCGGTCCGCGATGCCGGGTCACCGCCCTCCTCGAACCGCAGCCGATCAGCATCCTCGGCACGGTTCCGCGCCGCGAGGTGTACGAGGCCTCGCTGCGGGCGGCCGGGTTCGGTGAGCTGGAGTGGGTGCCGCTGAGCGTGTCCGAGGCGGGCGTCCGCGAGTTCGGCGAGGAGTTCTGGGCCGACCTGCTCGCTCACCCGCCGCTGGTGATGCTGCGCTGCCGGGCCTGAACGCACCGCGCCGAGCAGGGCAGGGCAGGCTCAAGTGAGAAGCACCTCGGCCGTGGCGTGCCGGGGTTCGCGGCGGGTGGCGACGCGCAGGGCGGCGCGCGGGTCGCCGAAGACGCCGTCGACGAGGAGGTGTTCGGCGAGGAACGCCGGGCGGTGGAGCCGGTACGACAGTGAACGCACCACTCTGTCAGGGGCGTTGACGCGCACCAGTTCCAGCATGAGGAGGGCCAGCAGCGGGCCGTGGACCACCGGGGCCGGGTAGCCCTCCACCTCGCGGGCGTACGGGGTGTCGTAGTGGATGCGATGCGCGTTGGCGGTGAGCGCGCTGAACCGGAAGAGGAGGGTTTCGTCGGGGTGGAGGCGCAGCTGCCAGGGGCCTTCCGGCGGGGCTGTGGCCGAAGTGTCGAGGATCAGTGGGTGGTGAGGTCCGGCGCCGGTTCCCGTCCCCGAGCGGTAGACGATGTCCTGCTCCTCGACCAGACAGAGGCGGCCGTTCTGCCGGAACTCCTGACGTTCGGTCACGAACAGCAGCTCGCCGGTGCGGCCCCGCTTGGGAGTGACCGAGGCGAGGCTGCTGAGGCGTTCGGCCGGTTCGCCCAGACGCAGGGGCGCGGTGATCTCGCTGCGACCGCCCGCGAACATCCGGCGGCGGTGGGGCAGCGGCGGCAGGAAGCGGGCGTCGCGGAGATGGCCGTCGGCGCCGAGGGCCCGCTGGGGCGCCCACTGGAGGAAGTACAGCCACTGCCACAGGGGCGGAAGCGGCTCGCCGCGGCGGGCGGCGGGCCCGGGGAGGTCGAGCAGCGCGGAGAGGGCCGCGGCGGGGCCGGGCGCCAAGGCGTCCGTCTCCGTGACCGGCTCCGGGTGCCATGAAGCGACGTAGGAGGCGAGGGGCTCGTCCATGGGAGCCATCATGGGGCGCGACGGGCGGCGCCGGACAATACCGAGCGGTGATACGGGCATGCCTCCGGCGCATGTCCGACCCTCGACGCCGGCTCCCCGCGGGCTTGGGTCCCGCCGGGAGCTGGGTCTTCGTGGGTGGGGGTTCCGGTAAGG
>NZ_JBIUCI010000015.1:202556-259558 GCF_044593635.1 Streptomyces sp. NPDC051913
AGGGGCTGGGTGTGCGGGGGTGGGAGGTCGGGTGAGGGGCTGGGTGTGCGGGGGTGGGAGGTCGGGTGAGGGGCTGGGTGTGCGGGGGTGGGAGGTCGGGTGAGGGGCTGGGTGTGCGGGGGTGGGAGGTCCGGCGATGGGCTCGCTGTCCGTGGGCGGGGGTTCCGTGAAGGGCTAGTTCCCCGCGGGCGCGGGTCTCGGTTACGTGCTAGCTCTCCGCGGGTTTGAGCCCTGCCGACGTGCCGGCTTCCCGCGGGTTTGAGCCCTGCCGACGTGCCGGCTTCCCGCGGGTTTGAGCCCTGCCGACGTGCCGGCTTCCCGCGGGTTTGGGCCCTGCCGACGTGCCAGCTCTGCGCGGGCTTGCGCCCTGCCCACGCGCTAGCTCCCCGCAGGCGGGAGTTCCGCCGACGGCCAGCGGTCCTCGTGAACGGCCGTCTCCGCCCGGCGTACGAGTTCGCGTGCGACGGCCTCCGCGGCGGGCGGGGTCCGGCCGGTGCGTGGCGTGGCCAGGACGATGGAGCGCCATACGTCGGGCTCGCACAGCGGCGCGGCGCTCAGCGTGCCGTCGGCGACATCCTGGGCGATGCCGACGCCGGGCAGGATCGTCCAGCCGTGCCCGGCCCGTACGAGCCGTTTCTGCAGCCCCATCGAGTTGGTCTGCACGGCGATCTCCAGGTCCGCTCGGGCCCGGGCCGCCGCGCCCTCGATCAGCGTGCGCAGGGCGTGCCCCGAGGCGGGCATGACGAGCGGACGCGCGGCGGCCTCGGCGAACGGGACCGGGCGCGCGGCGTGCAGTCCGGCCGCGGCAGGGGCGACCAGCCACAGGCGCTCCCGCACCAGCGGACGGGTGTGGAGCGACGGGGTGCTGTCCAGGTCGTAGAGGAGGGTGAGGTCGAGGTCGCCGTCGTCGAGCCAGCGCTGGAGATGCCCGGAGTAGCCGGTCATCAGGCGCAGCCGGATGCCCGGATGCTCCTCGGCGAGCGCCGTGACCAGCGGTTCGGCCAGCAGGTCCGCCGTGCTCTCCAGCAGCCCCACGGTGACGATGCCCGTCACTGCGCCCGGAGTGGGACAGACCTCCGCGCGGGCCCGCTCCAGCTCGCCCAGGGCACGCCGGGCGCGGTCGACCATGATCGACCCGGCTTCGGTGGGGCGCATGCCCTGCCGGGTGCGTTCGAAGAGCGGGACGCCCAACTCCTGCTCCAGGGTGCGGATCTGCCGGGTCACGGCGGGTTGGACCAGGTGCAGCAGCTCCGCGGCCCGGGTGACGCTGCCCACCTCGGCGACCGTGACGAGGGCCCTGAGCTGTCTGACGTCCATCGTTCTCCCGTCCTCGCGCCGCCATTCGTGCCGCGCATGACGGCATCACGAACGGCTATTTCACGGAGGTTCTCATGACTGGACATGATGGTGGGCATGAGCACCCTCGACGCCCTGTCCGAGGACGAGCGCTTCATCGTCCGTACCGTGCGTGACTTCGTGGACAAGGAGGTCAGACCGGTCGTCCGGGAGCTGGAGCACGCGAACACCTATCCCGACGCGCTGATCGAGCGGATGAAACGGCTGGGCGTCTTCGGGCTCGCCGTCCCCGAGGAGTACGGCGGCGCCCCCGTCTCCACCCCGGCCTACGTGCTGATCACCGAGGAACTGGCCCGCGGCTGGATGAGCCTGGCCGGCGCGATGGGCGGCCACACGGTCGTCGCCAAGCTGCTCCTGCACTTCGGCACGGACGAGCAGAAGCGGCGCTACCTGCCCGGCATGGCCACCGGCGAGATCCGCGCGACGATGGCGCTCACCGAGCCCGGCGGAGGCTCCGACCTCCAGGCCCTGCGCACCGTCGCCCGCGAGCACCCCGACGGCGGATACGTGGTCGACGGCACGAAGACCTGGATCACCAACTCCCGCCGCTCACAGCTGATCGCGCTGCTGTGCAAGACCGACCCCGAGGCGACCCCCGCCCATCGGGGCATCTCCCTCCTCCTGGTCGAGCACGGCCCGGGCCTGACCGTCTCCCGCGACCTGCCCAAGCTGGGCTACAAGGGCGTGGAGAGCTGCGAGTTGTCCTTCGCGGGCCACCGGGCCCCGGCCGACGCCCTGCTCGGCGGCGTCGCGGGCAAGGGCTTCGGGCAGATGATGAAGGGCCTGGAGACCGGCCGGCTCCAGGTCGCGGCCCGTGCGCTGGGCGTCGGCCGGGCGGCGTTCGAGGACGCCCTCGCCTACGCTCAGGAGCGCGAGTCGTTCGGCAAGCCGATCTGGCGGCATCAGTCGGTCGGCAACTACCTCGCCGACATGGCGACCTCACTGACGGCCGCCCGGCAGCTGACCCTCCATGCGGCACGGGAGGCGGACGCCGGGCGCCGCGTGGACATGGAGGCGGGCATGGCGAAGCTGTTCGCCTCCGAGACGGCCATGCAGATCGCCCTCAACGCCGTGCGCATCCACGGCGGTTACGGTTACTCGACCGAGTTCGACGTCGAACGCTACTTCCGGGACGCACCGCTGATGATCGTCGGTGAGGGCACCAACGAGATCCAACGGAACGTCATCGTGAGCCAGTTGGTGAGGCGTGGGGGACTCGACGCCTAAGGCACGTCCGGCGGGACCGCCGCCTGGATCTCCACCCGGTGGCGCAGATACGCGTCGGGATGGCCGCGGGCTATGCGCACCGCCTCCGCCACGAGGTCGTGGAGCGCGGCGGGTTGACCGCCCGGACCGAGCGCGAGGCCCGGCAGGATGCATCGGCGTACGTCGAGGTCCTCGTTGGCGACGAACTCCCTGAGCGCGGCCTCCTGCCACTCGGCCCCGAGGTCGGCGACGGCGTCGACCTCGGCCTGGCTCTCGGGCGTCAGGACACGGTTCTCCCAGTCCAGGAATCGTACGGACACGCCCGTCCAGTACCAGGCGCGGGCCGCTCCCGCTCGCTCCGGATCGCTGCCGGTGCGCAGATATCCGATCAGCGCGCTCTTCACCCGGCGGCGCCCGTAGCTGCGCACGGCGGGCTCGATGAACTGCCGGTTGAAGCTGGGGTCGGGGTCGTGCACCCCGGCGCGGACCAGGTGCTCGAAGAGACCCTGGGGACGTACGTCCGTGTCACGCAGGGTGTCACTCACGATCGTGCGAGCCCGGTGCGCCCACTCCCGGTCGGAATCGGCCGGGGCGGGGGGCTCGCCGCCGAGCAGCTCCACGAGAGCCGCCAAGTGCCCGTGGAACACGGCACGGCGGTGGCTCGGCCGGTCGGGAAGCGGCAGATACGCGCGGGGTGTCTCGTGGCCCACTGGTGGTCGTCCCCCTGGCTCGTGGTCGTAGCGGTGTGCGGACAACAATGCCCGGACGGCCGGGTGCGGCGGCACCCGGCCACCGGTCGTCAGGCCTTGCCGCCCGTGCAGGCCGCGCCCGGCTCGGGGGTCTGCCTGCCCTGCACGTACTTCTCCAGGAACTCGCCCACCCGCGGATCGGACCCCTTCGTCACGTTCAGCTGATGGCCCCAGGCGGAGAGCGTGATCGGCGAGGACTGGTCGGGGTACGGGCTCATCAGGGTGTACGGGGTCTTGGCGACCTTGCCGGACAGGGACTTGACGTCGGTGTCCGCCGCCTTGTCGTTGTACGTGATCCAGACCGCGCCGTGTTCCAGGGCGTGCACGGCGTTCTCGTTCTGTATCGGCTCGGAGTAGACGTCGCCGTTGCAGTTCTGCCAGACGGGGGAGTGGTCGCCGCCGACGGGCGGCGTCATCGGGTAGTCGACCGCGGTGTCGACGTGGGTCTGGCTCAGCTTCGCCCACGTCTTCTCGCCGGAGACCGGCGCGGCCTGGGCCTCTTCCTTGGCGTCGGCGGCGTCGAGCAGATACCAGCCGCCACCGACCAGACCGGCGAGGATCGCGGTGGAGACGGCGATGGTGACGATCCGGTTGCGGCGTTCACGGGCCTGCTCGGCGCGGCGCTGTTCCTCGACGCGGGCGCGCCGTGCCTCGGCCTTGGAGGCGTGGGTGTTCCTGCTCTTCTTCGTACTGGTTCCGGTGTTCTTGGAGTTGGCGGAAGCCATGGTGAATTCCCTTGTGGGCAGCGGAGATCGACGGATGCCGGTGGATCGGGGGAACGGCGTCCGGTCTAGGTCCGCAGCACTTGCAGGGCGTGCAGGTCGGGGGCGCGGGGGTCCGCGGTGAAGGGCGTGCGGGTGGAGGGGGCCACCGCCGGCCGGGTGTCCACGCGGGTGGGCGCGGCGAGCGGCTCGGGATGTGGGCCCGGTCCGGTGCTCGGCTTGCCCGCGACGGCCTTTCCGCCGCACCGGTCGTGGCCGGAGGAGACGCAGACGTGCTCGCGCTCCTGCTGGTCCGCCACGTCGTGGAGGGCCGCGGCCACGGTGGTGTGCTGCGGCGGAAGTTGCGGCCCGCGGGCGCACAGACAGGCCACGCCGAGCAGCGTGGCCAGGGCCACCACCAGGCCCAGCACCACGGCTTCGGTCCGCCGCCCCGTACGCATTGTCGATTCCCCGCCCTTCGAGGACTCAGGGTAGGCGAGGGTGTGGCGGGGGAGGCGGGCGGGGGAGGATCTCTCGTCAAGGCCGGAGAGGATCTCTCGCCCTCGACGAGCATGAGGAGACGGCGTGACGATCCCCGCGGAGTGGGGCGGGCTGGCCGCGGGGCTGCTGATCGCGACGGTCACCGCGCCGGTGGGAGTGTCCGGCGCGGTCTTCCTGCTGCCGGTGCAGCTGAGCGTGTTCGGCGTGCCGAGCCCCTCCGTCACGCCGACGAACCTGCTGTTCAACGTGGTGGCCGGGCCGGGGGCGCTGGCGCGCTTCCACCGGGACGGGAGACTGCGGGGTCCGCTGACGCCGCTGCTGGTGGCGGGCACGCTGCCGGGCGTGGTGATCGGCGCGGTCGTACGCGTCTTCGCCGTGCCCGGGCCGACCGTGTTCCGTCTCCTGGTGGCGCTGTTGCTGCTGCCGCTCGGCCTCTGGTTGATCGCGAGGACCCTGCGACCGGCCGCGCGGGCCGCACCGGCGGGCACTGCGGCGCATCCGCCGTCCCCGCGCGCTCTCACGGGCCTCGCCCTGCTGGTGGGCGTGGTCGGCGGCGTCTACGGCATCGGAGGCGGCTCCCTGCTCGGCCCGCTCCTGGTGGGCCGCGGTCTGCCGATCGCCCAGGTCGCGCCGGCCGCCCTGGCGTCCACCTTCGTCACCTCGCTGGCCGGTGCCGGTACCTTCGCCCTGCTGTCCCTCACGGGCTCCGAGGACATCGCCCCCGACTGGTCCCTCGGCCTGGCCTGCGGCGTCGGCGGACTCATCGGCGGCTACCTGGGCGCCCGCCTCCAGCCCCGCGTTCCGGAAACCGCACTCCGCGTCCTGCTCGGCGTACTCGCCACGGCGCTCGGCGCGGCCTACGGCGCCGCGGCACTGAGCTGAGCCGATCGTTACGGCCACAGCGAACCGGTCGGGTCAGTCGGGACCGCTCCAGTCGAAGGGGAAGTGCTTGCTCGACTTGCCGGAGCGCTCCCAGGAGAAGCCGAACGCGTCGGCCTCGTCGACGGTGGCCCGGCCCCAGGTGGCGACCTGACCCGGCCCCACCTCGGCGCCCGGCGCGTTGTGGACCTGGACACGCCCGCCGTCAGGAGTCGTCGGCCCGGTGAGCGCCTCGGCCACCGCCCTGACCCGGCCGGGCACCTCGGCCCGCCAGCCCGCGAGATCCTCGTCGATCTCCACATGGATCGGAGCGATGTCCATCCCGCGCATCTCGGGGTGGAACATCTCCCCGAACCGCGCCGGCCAGCCGCCCGCCTCACCGCCGAACACGGCACCGAGTGCGGCCCGCTGCTGTTCGTCGGCCCGTTCGTCGAGGAAGACCGCGGCGTACGGGGCGCTGTGCTCGCCGGCCCAGACATTGCCCGTGAACGAGCCGAGCATCAGCACGTTGAGGCCGTCGAGCCGTACGTCGCCGTAGGTGCCCTCCCGGATGTGCCAGGCCAGGATGCCTTCGCAGTCGCCGTAGGTCGGGGGCTGGGCGAACGTGCACGGACAGGGGATGGCGCACTTGCACACATCGAACCAGTCGCCGGTCAGATGCCAGCGGGTCTGCGTGGTGGTGGCCTGCTCAGTCATCTCGCTTCCCTCCTGCCGAGCCCCAGGGAGCTCTCTCGGAGTGGCGAGACCGCGTGTGCCGAGCCCGGTCCCGGGATCAGGGAGCGGTCTCCCTTCCAGCTTGCACCTCCTGTCCCGCTGGGGGAACCCCGGTCACACGGACCGGGTCACATGTCCTCCATCGACGGCATGGAACCCTGCAACCCCGGCAGCAGCCAGTCCTGGAAGGGCGCGAGCACGGCCAGGACGAGGAAGGCCACGCCGACGACGCGGCCCAGCAGCACCCCTCGGGGTGACAGCTTCTCCAGGAAGATCACCACGGCCAGCCCGGCCATCGCCGCCACGTTCATCACGCCCAGCGGAACGAGGACGACCATCAGCCCGGCGCAGCAGCCGACGCAGTAGGCCCCGTGCTGGAGTCCCACCCGCAGGTCGCGCAGCGGCCCGCGAAAGCCGGAGTAGTGCACGAGATGGCCGAGCGGGTCGCGGCAGTGCCGCAGGCAGACGTACTTCAGCGGGCCCAGCTGGTAGAGGCCCGCGAGCAGGAAGGCGACCGAGCCGATCCAGCGGCCGGCGGTGGGATGGTCGTCGACGAGGCCGCCGGTGAGGGCCAGCGCCGCGTAGGCGAGGAGTCCGAACGCCGTCCAGACCAGCAGATACCCGGCGATGAACGCGACGGTACGGCCGGTGCGGGCCCAGCCGGAGGACTGCCGGCCGATCCCCCGGACCCAGGTGATCGCCACCGGCGCCATGGACGGCAGCATCATGGCCGCCATCATCGTCACCCACAGCAGCAGGAACAGCGGCAGCGCCATCCCCATCGTGCCGGGCTCGACGCCCATGTCCCGGGCCTGGCCGACGGTCAGCACCCACGCGGGCACCGCGATCAGCACCACGAGGAACCAGGCGGCCGCGAGATCCCGGGCCGGCAGCAGGCCACCACCCGCTCCGGTCGGGGCGACCGCCGGGGCGGATGCGACGACGGAACTCCGGCTGCGACGCATCGGCGTGCTCTCCTGCGACTGCCTCCAGCACAGCACAGGACACCCCGCGAGGCGACCCGGCCGGGAGAGCGGCCTGTGCGTACCGTGCGGCGCACGCTATATTCAACAATGCGAGTAGGTGTGTAGTTGCCTGAATCAGCGACGGACGGGGCGATCATGGTGGACAGCGGATACGCGCGGTACGTCGCCCTCGGCGACAGCCAGACCGAGGGGCTCGGCGACGGTGACGACGTACGGGGGCTGAGGGGGTGGGCCGACCGGCTCGCCGAGCAGCTCGTCCGTGCGTCACCGGACCTGCTCTACGCCAACCTCGCCGTCCGCGGGCGCCTCGCGGGACAGGTCCGGGCCGAACAGCTCGCGCCCGCCCTCGCGTTGAAGCCCGACCTCGCCACGGTGGTCGCGGGGGTCAACGACCTGCTGCGGCCCCGCTTCGACGCCGACGAGGTGGCCGGGCACCTGGAGGCGATGTTCGCGGCGCTCACCGCTCAGGGCGCCCGCGTGGCCACGCTGACCTTCCCCGACGTCTCCCGGATCACCCCGCTCGCCCGCCCCCTCGGCGCCCGCGTCACCGCCCTCAACACCCGCATCCGCGAGGCGGGGGCCCGGCACGGCGTGCTGGTCGCCGAGACCGCCGACCACCCGGTCGTGACCGACCCCCGCCTGTGGAGCCCCGACCGGCTGCACGCCGGTCCGCTCGGCCATGCCCGGATCGCCGCCGCCGTCGCCCAGGCGCTCGCTCTGCCGGGCAGCGACGACAGCTGGACCCGGCCGCTGCCCGTCGACCCGCGCGCGACCTCGGGGCTGCGGGTCCTCGGCGCTGAACTGCGCTGGGCCGGTTCCTTCCTGGGGCCGTGGCTGGTACGGCGGGTGCGGGGCCGCTCGTCCGGCGACGGACGGCAGGCCAAACGCCCGGAACTGCTCCCGGTCCTCGCCCTGGACTGATCAAACCGGCTGTTAGGTTGAGTGCATGGCTCTGCGCAACGCGGTGATGGCGGCCCTACTGGAGGGTGAGGCCTCCGGATACGACCTCGCCAAGGGCTTCGAGGCATCCGTGGCCAACTTCTGGATGGCCACACCGCAGCAGCTCTACCGCGAGCTGGAGCGCATGGAGAGCGAAGGGCTCGTCTCCGCGCGGGTGGTCCAGCAGGAGCGCCGCCCGAACAAACGGCTGTTCTCGCTGACCGACGCCGGGCTCGACGTCCTGCGGTCCTACGTCGCCCACGCGCCCGCCAAGCCGACGGCCATCCGCGACGAGCTCATGGTCAAGGTCCAGTGCCTCGACATCGCCGACCGCGACGACATCCACGCCGTAAGGGAAGCGGTCGCCGAGCGCAGGGAACGCTCCGCCACGAAGCTCGCCCGCTACGAGCGCATGCGGGAACGCATGCTGGCCGGGCGGACCGAGGACGAGTACTTCGCCGGCGCCGACCGCATCGGCCCCTACCTCACCCTCCTCGGCGGCATGGCCTTCGAGCGCGGGAACCTTCAGTGGGCCGAGACGGTCCTGGAGCGCCTCGCGCAGCGGATCGCCACCCGCGGCTGAACCAAACACCTCCTGCACCCCCGGCCCATGCGTCTCAGGTCCCGGGGTGCTTCACTCCCGCTGGCGGTATTGGCATTCTCATTTTTCGCAAGTACCGTATCCGGCGATGGATGACTTCGCCCAGACCTCGTCCGGCATCCCGCTGAAGCCGGTCTACGGACCGGCGGACCGGGCCGCCGAGCCGCCAGAACCGGGCACCTTCCCGTTCACGCGCGGCAATTACCCCTCCGGGTACCGGGGGCGGCTGTGGACGCTCCGGCAGTACTCCGGCTTCGGCACCGCCGAGGAGTCCAACCGCCGCTACCGGTATCTGCTCGCACAGGGCGGCACCGGACTCTCGGTGGCCCTGGACCTGCCCACGCAGTGCGGCCACGACTCCGACGACCCCGAGGTGAGCGAGGAGGTCGGCCGGGTCGGGGTGGCCGTCGACACCCTCGCCGACGTCGAAGTCCTCTTCGCGGACATCCCGTTGCACCGGATCAGCACCAGCTTCACCATCAACGGCACGGCGGCGATCCTGCTCGCCTTCTACGTGGCCGCCGCCGAACGCGCCGGCGTACCCCGGGCGAAGCTGACCGGCACCATCCAGAACGACATCCTCAAGGAGTACGCCTCCCGAGGCACCTGGATCTGGCCGCCCGAGCCCTCGCTGCGCCTGATCGCCGACACCATCGAGTTCTGCGCGGCCGAGGTGCCGCGGTTCAACGCGATCTCCGTCGCCGGCGCGCACTTCCGGGACGCGGGCGCCAACGCCGTACAGGAGATGGCGTTCACGCTCGCCGACGGGGTGACGTACTGCGACACCGTGCTGGAGCGCGGGCGCATGACGATCGATCAGTTCGCCCCGCAGGTGTCCTTCTTCTTCTACACCCACGGCGACTTCTTCGAGGAGATCGCCAAGTACCGCGCCGGGCGCAGACGTTGGGCGACCCTTGTGCGGGAGCGCTACGGGGCGGACAGCGACAAGGCGGCGATGTTCCGCTTCGGCTGTGTCGCCGGAGGGGCCTCGCTGTACGCGCCGCAGGCCCGCAACAACACCGTGAGGGTCGCGTACGAGGCGCTCGCCTCCGTGCTCGGCGGGGTGCAGTCGATGTTCACGGCCGCCTGGGACGAGCCCTTCGCGCTGCCCAGCGAGGAGTCGGCGACGCTCGCGCTGCGCACCCAGCAGATCCTCGCCCACGAGACCGGCGTCGCCCGCGTCGCGGACCCGCTCGGCGGCTCGTACTTCGTCGAGGCGCTCACCGACGCCACCGAGGAGCGGATCGTGGACATCATGGCGGACCTGGAGCGGCACGGGGGAATGGTCCGGGCGATCGAGGACGGCTATCTGCAGCGGCTGATCGCGGACGAGGCCTACCGGACGCATCAGGAGGTCGAGGCGGGCACCCGGCCGGTCGTCGGCGTCAACAGGTACGTCGACGCGGACGAACCGGCACCGGACGTCACGATGTACGAACTCGACGCCAAGGGGCGCGAGTTGCAGCTGAAGCGGCTCGCCAGGGTCAAGGCCGAACGCGACCCGGCCGCCGTACGTGCCCGGCTCGCGGCCCTCTCGAAGGCCGCCGAAGGTTCCGACAACCTCATGGGTCCGCTCATCGACTGCGCGGGCGCCTACTGCACGGTCGGCGAGATGGTCAGCGCGCTCAAGGCCGTGTGGGGCGAGTTCCGTCAGCCGGTGGTGTTCTGATGGGCACGTCGGTCCTCGTGCAGGTGATGTGTTGATGGGCACCCGGATCCTGATCGCCAAGCCCGGCCTCGACGGGCACGACCGGGGTGCCAAGATCGTCGCCCGTGCGTTGCGCGACGCCGGCTTCGAGGTCGTCTTCACCGGCATCCGGCAGCGTGTCGAGGACATCGTCGCCACCGCCGTGCAGGAGGACGTGGCCGTCGTCGGTCTCAGCATGCTGTCGGGCGCGCACCTCGCGCTCACCGCCCGGACCGTCGCGGGCCTGCGGGCGGCGGACGCCGGGGACATCACGGTCGTCGTCGGAGGCACCATCCCCCCGGCCGACGTGCCCCGCCTCAAGGCCGCCGGCGCGGCCGCCGTGTTCCCCACCGGGACACCGCTCGACGTCGTGGTGGCGGACGTACGCGCCCTCACCTCACCCTGACATCTGGAGGGAACGTGCGGATCGGAGTGATGATCGGGGCCGAGCGGGGGGACTCCGCGCGCAAGGCGTCCCGGATGGTCGCGGATGTGCGGTGGGCCGAGTCGGCCGGGTTGGACACCGTCTGGGTGCCCCAAGTACCCACCGACTTCGACGCGTTGACGGCGGTCGCGCTCATGGGCGCGGCCACTTCGCGCATCGAGCTCGGCACCGCCGTCGTCCCTCTCCAGGCCCAGCATCCGATCGCCCTCGCCCGCCAGGCGCTGTCCACCCAGGCGGCCACCGGCGGCCGGCTCGCGCTCGGCGTCGGCCCCTCGCACCACTGGATCGTCCACGACATGCTCGGCCTGCCCTACGAACGTCCGGCCGGCCTCGCCCGCGACTACCTGGACGTCCTCGACGCGGCCCGCAACGGCCCCGGACCCATCGACGTCGAGAACCGCACCTACACCGTCCACAACCCCCTCGACCTCGCCCCCGTCGCCCCGCTGCCGATCCTGCTCGCGGCCCTCGGCCCGGTCATGCTGGCCCTCGCGGGCGAGCGGGCCGACGGGACCGTCCTGTGGATGGCCGACGAACGCGCCGTCGCCGACCACGTCGTCCCGCGCATCACCAAGGCCGCGGAGGGCGCCGGGCGGCCCGCACCCCGGATCGTCGCCGGCATCCCGGTGTGCCTGTGCCGGCCCGGCGAGGTCGACGCCGCCCGCGAACGCGCCAACCGCATCCTCGGCGAGGCCGACATCTCGCCCAACTACCAGCGCCTGCTGGACCACGGCGACGCCCGCGACGTCGGCGACCTGTGCGCGGCGGGCGACGAGAGCGCCATCCTCGCGCGCTTCCGACGGTTCGCCGACGCGGGCGTCACCGATCTCTCCGTACGCCTGCTGCCGATCGGCGCCGACCGCGACGAACTCGTCGCCTCCAAGCGCCGGACGCGCGAGATGATCGCCACGCTCGCGGCGGAACTGCGGTGACCGCCGGCCCCCTCGCCGGCCTGCGCATTCTGGAGGTCGGCCACATCCTCGCGGGCCCGTTCGCCACGATGCTCCTCGCCGACCTCGGCGCCGAGGTCACCAAGGTGGAGCCACCGGGCGGGGACCTCTCGCGGCAGGTCGGGGACGCCTACTTCGCCAGCATCAACCGCGGCAAGCGCAGTGTCTGCCTGGATCTCACGTCCGCGGCGGGACAACGACGCCTCGGTGAACTGGCCGCCGAAGCACACGCGTTGCTCGTCAACCTCAAGCCGTCGGTGATACGGCGACTCGGGCTGACGTACGACAGTCTGCGCCGGCACAACGAGCGGCTCGTCTGCGTCGCCGTCACCGGGTACGGCCTCGACGGCGGCGACGACCCGGCCTTCGACTACGTCATCCAGGCTGCCACCGGCGTCGCCGCCCTCACCGGCGACCCCGAGGGCCCGCCGACCCTGCCCGGCTACTCCTCCGCCGACAACTCGGCCGCCCTGACCGCCGCGTTGGGCCTGCTCGCCCAGATCGTCTCCGGGCGCGGCGGACAGGTCGAGGTGGCGCTGCGGGACGTCATGCTGGCCCAGCTCAACTACCGGGCGGCCGCCTATCTCAACGACGGCGTGGAACCGAGCAGACTGCCCCACGGAGCGCACTCCTACTATGTGCCGGCGCAGCTCTTCCCCACGGCCCAGGGGTACTTGGCGCTGTTCATCACGCATGACGGGTTCTGGAAGACGTTCGCCGCGGAGGCCGGGATCGAGGGCTTCGCGACGATGGCCGAGCGCGCCGCGCGACGGGACGCGGTCCTCGACGCCGTCACTCGGGTGCTCAGCGGCGACACGGCGGCCGGCTGGGAGGCACGGCTGCGCCCGCTCGGGGTCCCGGCGGCGGCGGTCCGCACCCTCCCCGAGGCCCTGGCGGCGACCCCGGAGATGGTCGTGCGGGCCGGGGGGTTCCGGCTCGTCGGCAGCCCCGTCAAGGTCGCCGGACACCAGCCGGAGTACGGGCCGCCACCCCCGCTGGGCTCACTCGTAGTGGACGGTGACTGACCCCTCGTCGGGCACGCCCTGGCAGGTCAGCACATAGCCCTCGGCCACCTCGTCCTCCGTCAGGACGTCGTTCACCCGCATGGTGACGCTGCCCTCGGTGATCCGTGCCATGCAGGTGGCGCAGTTGCCGGCCTCGCAGGAGAACGGCGGGGTGAGCCCGCCTCGGCGGGCGCTCTGCAACAGGGTCTCGCCCGGGTGCTTGGGGACACGGACGCGCTCTTGGCCGAGGACGACGGTGACGGTGCCGTCGTCCTTCGGCGGTGCCTCGGGGGCCGGTGCGGCAGGCCCGGGCGCGCCGCCGAACCGTTCGCTGAAGACCCGCCCCGGCCCCGGCAGTGCCTTCTCCACCAGTTCCATGAAGGGTTCGGGCCCGCACACATAGGCGTCCGCGTCCCCGTCCGCCCCGATGAACTCACGCACCCCGGTGGCGTCCAACAGCCCCCGCTCGGCGTCGAGATGACGTACGACGGTGAGCCGGCCGGGGTGGTGGGCGGCCAGGTCCGCCAGGGCCGAGTCGAAGATCGCCGAGCCCCGGTCGCGGTCGGCGCACAGCAGCCGCACCGGACGGTCGGTGCCCGCGAGCGCGCTCTTGGCCAGGGAGAGGATCGGGGTGATCCCGCTGCCGCCGCTGAAGCCCAGCAGCGGGGACGGTGCCGGGCGCAGACAGAACAGGCCCCGGGGTGAGGTGAGTTCGAGCTCGTCGCCCTCGTCGACATGGTCGTGCAGCCAGTTCGAGACCTTGCCGCCGGGCACGCGCTTGACCGTCGTCATCAGTTCGGCGTCCGTCTCCGGCGCGCTCGACATGGAGTACGACCGCAGCAGATACCTGCCGTCGACCCGGACGCGGAAGACGCAGAACTGCCCGGCCCGGTAGGTGAAGGGACCGTCGTGCGGGTCGAGGACGAAGGTCCGGGCGTCCGGGGTCTCCTGGACGATCTTGACGACGGTCGCGCGCCGGAACAGGGCGGGGCTCGCCATGGACGCCCTCCTTGAGCTCTGGTATCAAGGTTCTGTCACTGTGAGAATACTATTCTCACGAAACAGATGGGACCCTCTCGGCGGGCGGGGATGAGAGATGAGATCACGGGCCGCGCTGGTCTTCGAGGACCGGGAGTACACCCTGGCCGAACTGGAGCGCCTCGCCGACGGGTTGGCGGCCACCCTGGAACGGCGCGGGGTGCGCCCGGGGGAGCGGGTGGCGCTCATGTCGTCCAACCGGCCCGAGTTCGTGGTCGCGGTGCGGGCCGTCTGGCGGCTGGGGGCGGCCGTGGTCCTGCTCAGCCCGGCCTGGCGACACGGCGAGGTCGAACACGCCCTGGCGGTGACCGGAGCGACGCACGCGGTGGGCGACCACCCGGTGCTGGCGGACCTGATGCCGATGCTGCACCTGGACGAACCGATCGCCCCGGGTGCCGCCACCTCCCCGCGACCCCCCGAAGAGGCCGACGCCGTCCTGGTGTTCAGCTCCGGCACGACCGGCCTGCCCAAGGCCGTACGGCACACCCACGCCTCCCTCGCCGCCGCCGTACGGCACTGGCGCGAGGCGCTCGGACTGACCGCGGCGGACCGGATCCAGATCGCCACCCCGCCCTCGCACATCCTCGGCCTGCTCAACATCGTCACCGCCCTGGAGACGGGCGCCCGGCTGCGCCTGCACCGCCGCTTCGACCTGGACCGGCTGCTGCACCACATCGAACTCGACCGCGTCACCGTCGAGATGGCCGTCGCCCCGATCGCCCTCGCGCTCGCCGCGCACCCGAAACTGGAGTCCTACGACCTGTCCTCGCTGCGCTACATCATGTGGGGCGCCACACCGGTGACCCGAAGCGTCGCCGAGACCGTCACCCGGCGCACCGGAGTCGGCTGGCTGCCCGCCTACGGGGCCAGCGAACTGCCCGTCATCGCCTGCAACCCGTTGGGCGAGGCCCGGTTGGACACCGCGGGCCGGGCCGTTCCCGGGGTGCGGGTGCGGGTGGTGTCACTGGAGTCCGGTGAACCGGTCGGGCCCGGCGCGACGGGGGAGATCGAGGTGCGTTCGGACTCCCTGATGGCCGGCTATCTGCCGGCCGAGGCGACGGCGCAGGCCCTGCACGACGGCTGGTACCGCACGGGGGACGTCGGCAGTGTCGACGCCGACGGCTGGCTGCGGCTCACCGACCGGTCCAAGGAAATGATCAAAGTGCGAGCCTTCCAGGTGGCGCCCGCCGAGGTCGAGGCGGTCCTGCACGGGCATCCCGCGGTCGCCGACTGCGCGGTGTTCGGCGTGCCCGACGCGACCGACGGGGAGGCCGTGGTCGCCGCGGTACGGGTGAGCCGTCCCGTCGAGGCGGCCGAACTCATCGAACTGGTCGGAGCCCGGCTCGCCTCCTACAAGCGGCCGCGCCGCGTCGAGTTCGTGACCGAGATCCCCCGTCTGCCCTCGGGCAAGGTCCTGCGCAGGGTCCTCAAGGAGCGCCATGGATGCACGTCTGACAGCTGAACAACGCCAACTGCGGTCCGCGGCGGCCAGATTGGCCGACGACCTCGGACCCCGATCGGTCCTCGACCTGGACGACGCGGACCGGATCGCACGACTGGAGAAGGCGGTCGAGGCGACCGGATGGCGGGCGCTGCGCTCGGACGGGGCGTCCGGGGTCGAAGTCGCCGTGGTGGTGGAGGAGTTCGGGCGCGGGCTGGTGGACGTGCCGTTGCTGGGACCGCTGCTCGCCGACGACCTGGCCCCGGGGTCGTCGTCGACCACGGTCGTCGTGGACGGCGTCGCACGGGACGCCCGGGGAACGCGACGCGGAGTGACCCTGCGAGCGGGCCGCCTCCTGACCGTCGGTCTCGCCCCCTCGGCCCGAGGCGTCGACCTCACCCGCCACGACGCCGTTCCCCGCGGACCGCTCGAACCCCTCGCCCCGCTGTCACCCGAAGTCGCCGCCCGGCACCGGGCGTTGGCGCTGGTCGCCACCGGCGCCGACCTGGTGGGAGCGGCGCGTGGCGCGCACCGCGCGGCGGTCGCCCACGCGAAACTCCGCGAGCAGTACGGCAGACCGATCGGCGGCTACCAGGCCGTGGCCCACCTGCTCGCCGAGAGTCTCGCCCTGATCGAGGGCTCGGTGAGCGTACTGCGCCACGCCGCCTGGGCCGTCGACGAGCTGCCGCCCGAGGAGGCGATACGGGCCGCCCGCATCGCGAAGCTCTACTGCGCCCGGTCCGCCCGCACCGTCTGTGAGACGTCCGTCCAGGTCCACGGTGGCATCGGCAACACCTGGGAGTGTCTCGCCCATGTGTATCTGCGCCGGGCCCTGACGTCCGCCGAACTGTTCCCCGTACGCCTGGAGGAGATCGACCGTGGACTTTCGTGACTCACCCGAGGAGGCGGCCTTCCGGGAACGCCTGCGCGGATGGCTGGCCGAGCGGGCCGGAGAGTTCCCGACGTCGGGCGACGCGTACTGGGCGCGGCAGGGCGACTGGCACCGGGCCCTGCACCAGGCCGGCTTCTTCGGCCTGTCCTGGCCCAAGGAGTACGGCGGCCACGACCTGCCCCCCGTCTACGACGTCATCCTCGACGAGGAACTCGCCCGCGCGGGCACCCCGGCCCGCCCCAGCCTCGGCTACCTGGTCCAGGGCCTGGGCCGGCACGGCAGCGAGGCACTGCGCCGCCGCTTCCTGCCCGGCATGATCGACGGCACCGAACGCTGGTGCCAGGGCTTCAGCGAACCCGGCGCGGGATCGGACCTCGCCTCCCTGACCACCACCGCCACCCGCGACGGCGACGACTACGTCGTCCACGGTCACAAGATCTGGACCAGCTACTCCGACGTCGCCGACTGGTGCCTGCTCCTGGCCCGCACCGACCCCGCCGCACCCCGGCACCGAGGCATCTCCGCGTTCATCGTCGCGATGAGCCAACCCGGCGTCGAACAACGCCCGTTGACGATGATGAGCGGCGTCACCAAGGAGTTCGGCCAGGTCCTCCTCGACGGCGCCCGAGTCCCCGCCGACCAGCTGGTGGGCGCGCCGGGGGAGGGCTGGGCGCTGGCGATGACGGTCGTGGGGCACGAGCGGGAGCCCGCGACCCTGGGCTTCACGGCCCGCTACGGCACACTCGTACGACAGTTGACGGCCCGCACCGAAGGACCACTGCCCCCGGAGCTGGCCTGGGCGGTCGTGGAGACGGAGATGCTGCGCCTGCACGTCCGCAGAAGGCTGTCGGAACAGCTCGACGGCGTCTCGCACGGCCCCGAGGGCTCCCTGGACAAGCTCCTCATGACCTGGACGGAACAGACGGTCGGCCACGCGGCCCTCGCGACCGGCGGCACCGCCGACCCCGACCTCCTGCACGCCTATCTCTACAGCCGCGCCCAGAGCGTCATGGGCGGCACCTCGCAGATCCAGAAGAACATCATCGCCGCCCGCATCCTCGGACTGGGAGCCTGACGTGAACCTGTACGGCATGCCGGAGGAGATCCAGGTCGCGGCCGACGGCCCGCTGCGCGTCATCACCCTCAACCGCCCCGAGGCGCTGAACGCCGTCAACGACCCCCTCCACACCGGCCTGGCCCGCCTCTGGCCCCGTCTGAGCGAGGACCGCGACGCCCGCGCGGCCGTCCTCACCGGCGCGGGCAAGGCCTTCTCGGCGGGCGGTGACTTCGCCTACCTCGACGCGATCAGGCAGGACGCGGAGCTGCGCGCCCGGACCATCGCCCACGGCCGGGACATCGTCCTCGGCATGGTGCGCTGCCGCATACCGGTGATCGCGGCCGTCAACGGCCCCGCGGTGGGCCTCGGTTGCAGCCTCCTGGCGCTGAGCGACACCGTCTACCTCGCCGAGTCCGCCTACCTCGCCGACCCGCACGTCCAGGTGGGCCTCGTCGCCGCCGACGGCGGCCCCCTCACCTGGCCCCTGCACACCAGCCTCCTGCTGGCCAAGGAGTACGCCCTGACCGGCGCCCGCATCCCGCCCGAACGGGCCCTCGCCATGGGCCTGGCCAACCACGTCGTCACCGACCCCCTCACCGAGGCGACGACCTGCGCGAAACGGATCGCGGAACTGCCCCGGCAGGCGGTCGAGAGCACCAAGCGACTCCTGAACCTGCACCTGGAACGGGCGGTGCTCGCGACCCTCGACTACGCGACGACGGCCGAGGAGCGGTCGTTCGAGACGGAGGACTTCCGCTCGGTCATCGCCCGGCTCACCGAGCGGTAGGGCCGTGGCCGGGCCGGCTCACCTGGGCGGAAACCTGAGCGCCCCGTCCAGCCGGATCACTTCCCCGTTGAGATAGTCGTTCTCGCAGATGTGCTGGACCAGGGCCGCGTACTCCGGGGAGCGCCCCATGCGTCGGGGGTGCGGTATCCGAGGGCCCCAGTGCGCCTCCAACTGGTCCCCGGCCCTGCCGTACGCCGGTGTCAGGAAGGTGCCCGGCGCGATCGTGACGACGCGGATGCCGAGCGGGGACAGATCGCGTGCCGCCACCAGGGTCATCGCCGTCACCCCGCCCTTGGCCGCGGCGTAGGGGAGTTGGCCGATCTGACCCTCGTACGCGGCGATCGACGCCGTGTTGACGACGACGCCCCGGGCGCCGTCCTCGGTCACGGGTTCATGGCGGGCCATGGCGGCGGCGGTCAGGCGCATGACGTTGAAGACGCCGGTGAGATAGATGTCGACGGTCCGGCGGAACCCGGCGAGGTCCAGGGGTTCGCCGTCGCGGCCGATCAGCCTGCCCCCGCTCGCGGGCCCGCCGTGCGTGTCCACCGAGATCCGGAGCGGGGCCAGGGACTCCGCCTCGGCGACGGCCGCGAGGACGTCCTCCTCGCTCGTCGCGTCGGTCCGCGCGTACCGGACGCCGAGTTCTGCCTCCAGGGCCTTGCCCTTGTCGTCGGCGAGGTCGGCCACGACGACCGCCGCGCCCGCGGCGTGCAGGCGGCGGACCGTCGCCTCGCCCAGTCCGCCCGCTCCGCCGACGACGACCGCGGACGACCCTGCTATCTCCATGACGGCTCCCTTGCGAGTCATGTTCTAGTTTTGCGAGAGTAGCATTCTCATAGGTTGTCGCTACCCCGTGGGAGGCGTCCATGCCCGAGGCAGTCATCGTGTCCGCCCTGCGTACACCCGTCGGCACGGCGGTCAGGGGCGCCCTGCGCGACACCACCGCCTTCGACCTGGCCCACCACGTCGTGGGCGCCGCCGCCGAGGGGCTCGACCCGGACCGGGTCGACGACGTGATCCTCGGCGAGGGCCTCTACGGCGGCGGCGTCATCGCCCGGCACGCGGCCCTCACCGCCGGACTCACCTCGGTGCCGGGCCTGGCGTACAACCGGCACTGTGCCGCGGGGCTGGCCGCGGTGGCGGGCGCCGCCGCGAGCATCCGGGCCGGCATGGACGAGCTGATCATCGCCGGGGGTGTCAACTCCGCCTCGACGGCGCCGACATCGCGCTTCCGGGTCGATGGGGAGTGGACCGAGCCCTGGATGCCGCCCACGCACCCCGACCGCCCGGACGCCCCCAACGCCGACATGTCGATCTGCATCGGCTGGAACGTGGCCCGGCGGGCCGACGTGTCCCGCGCCGAGATGGACGCATGGGCGCTGCGCTCGCACCGCAATGCCGTGCGCGCCATCGACGAGGGGCGGTTCGCGGCCGAGATCGTCCCTGTCGAGACACCGCACGGGCTCTTCTCCGTGGACGAACACCCGCGCCGGGACACGTCGTTGGAGAGGCTGGCCGCCCTCAAGCCACTGCATCCGGAGATCGATGGCTTCAGCATCACCGCGGGCAACGCCTGCGGAGGCAACGACGGCGCCGCCGCCCTCGTCTGCGCGAGCGGGGAGGCCGCCGCGGACCTGG
This sequence comes from Streptomyces sp. NPDC051913, assembly GCF_044593635.1. Lineage (NCBI taxonomy): Bacteria > Bacillati > Actinomycetota > Actinomycetes > Kitasatosporales > Streptomycetaceae > Streptomyces > Streptomyces sp. NPDC051913. Next base: position 222,128 of record NZ_JBIUCI010000015.1, read on the forward strand.
GGCTGCCCGCCCTGGCCACCGTCCGGTCCTGGGCGTCCGTCGGGGTGGACCCCGCGGAGACCGGGCTCTCCCCGGTCAAGGCCATCCCCAAGGCACTGGCCCGCGCGGGCCTCACCACGGCCGATGTCGACCTGTTCGAGATCAACGAGGCCTTCGCCTCGGTCGCCGTCGCCGCCGTGCGTCTCCTCGGCCTCGACCCCGACCGGGTCAACGTCAACGGCAGCGGCTGTTCCCTGGGCCACCCCGTCGCCGCCACCGGCGCCCGCATGCTGGTCACCCTCGTCCATGAACTGCGGCGGCGCGGCGGCGGGATCGGGGTCGCGTCGATGTGCGCCGGGGGCGGAATGGGCTCCGCCCTGGTCGTGCAGGTCAGCTGAGCGCCGCCGTCACCTGCGGCAGATCCGACGTCGTACGGATCCCCGGCGCCGCCGCACACACCGACGGCACCGCGTTGACCGCCCGGTTGGCCGTGTACGACGGGGACACCTCGGCCATCCGGTCGAGCGGTACGGGGAGCCGGATGCCGACGTCCACAGGGGCGTCGCCGTCGACGGTGACGTGCCAGCCCGTGTCGTGCAGGGGCCAGGCCGGGTCGAGTTCGGTGGTGCAGTACCAGGTTGCCCGGAACCGCAGCAGCGCCCGGCCCTCGCGCATCCCGGACACCGTGAGGCGCTGGGCCGCGACCGTCCCCGGCGCCAACTCGCCCGCCGCGATCCGCACCCGGTGCCGGGCCGTCGCCAACTCCCCGTCGGCCTCCAGGGAGTCGAGCGGCAACGACAGTGCCTCGGCGACCAGCCGCAGAGACGGGCCGAAGCCGGTCCGTGCGCGGGAGAGGCGCTCCGCGGCGAACTCCGCGGGCGCGACACCGAAGCCCATGATCCCGAACAGCAGCTCCGGCGAAGGGCGTCGGGACAGGTCGGCGTACTCGTCGATGGTCACCGCGTCCACCCGGCGCGCGATCGACGTCAGGACGAGCGGCACCGCCTCGGTGATGAAACCGGGGCTGCTGCCGGTGCTGTGGATCGAGGTACCCCCGCGTGCGCAGGCGGCCTCGACCCGCTCGCGTACGACGGGATCCATGCTCCCGGGATGGTGGAACTCGCCCCGCGTGGTCACGATGTTCGCCCCCGACTCCAGCAGCCGGCACACCTCGTCGAGGTCGCACACCAGGGGCATGTACAGCACGCAGTCCGCCCCGAGCGCGATCACCTCCTCGACGTCCCGCGTCGCCGTCACGCCGGTCGTCACCCCGAGCCCGCACAACTCACCCGCGTCCAGGCCGGACTTGGCCGCCGAGTGGACGAAGACCCCGGTCAGGGCCAGGCCGGGGTGCTCGACCACGGCCCGCAGCGAACGGCCGCCGATCGTCCCGGTGGCCCACTGGACGACCCGGTACGGCCTCACACCGCCTCCCGCGCCAGCCGCAGCAGGGCCTCCTGGGCGTAGGACGCCACCAGGGAACCGTCCCGCGTGAGCACATCGCCTCGCCCGTAGCAGCGGCCGTGCGCGAGGACCGGGCTGTGCTGGCGCAGCAGAAGCCAGTCGTCGGTGCGGAACGGGCGGTGGAACCAGACCGTGTGCGAGGTGACGGCCGAGGTGAACGCCGCCCCCGCGTCCCCTTGGCCGACGCCCTTGAGGGGGCGCAGGGCGGTGCCGATCAGGGTCAGATCGGTGGCGTACGCCGTGAGCGCCGAGAACAGCCGGGGGTCGGCCGCCGGGGTGCGCATCCAGAGCTCGAAGTCGGGCGGCCCCGCGTCGGGGGCGTCCAGGTCGGCCGCGGTCCGGGTCTCCCAGGGGAGCAGGCGCAGCTCGACGCGGTGCTCGGGGCCGAGGAGCGCCGGGACCGGGTCGGTGGCCTGGTGGGCGGGTCCGTCCTCCGGGGTGTGCAGGGAGACGGTGGCGGTGGCGACGACGCCGTGCGACTGCCGGGCCGTGACCGCCAGGGTGGCGAAGGTGCCTCCCTCATGGTGGCGGGCCACCTCGTAGCGGACGGGCTCCTCGGGGCGGCCCGCCCGCGGGAAGAGGGCGTGCAGGGACTTGACGGCCTTGTCCGGGCAGCTCAGCCGAGCCGCCCGGACGGACTGGGCGAGCAACTGCCCGCCGAACAGCCGGTGGTGGCCGAGTCGTTGGTTGCGGGCCTCGAAGACCTCGCTCCCAAAGGGTGCGCGCAGATCGAGGCAGGCGAGCAGATCGTCCCAGAGGTCACTCGTGGCAAAGGGCATGCCTGTGAGCGTAAAGGAGATTTTCTGCCGTGAGAATGGCGCTCTCGCCCGGGATCGTGCGGACCTAGCTCAGCGTGAAGCCCTTCGCGCAGAAGTCCCAGATCTCGTCGGCCGTGATCGGGTGGGCGCCCGCCTGACCGCTGGACTGCGCGTTGAACATGACGGTCTGCATGGTCATGGCCGCCACCCGGCGGGGCTTGAAGCCCGGGCGCAGCAGACCCGCCTCCTCCAGCTCCGTCATCAGGTCGGTGAGCAGGGCCAGCAGCGGGGCGTTCGCGACCCGCATCTCCTCGGGGTGCGAGACCAGCAGGCGCAGCGCGAAGTCCGTGAACAGCGGGCGCTTGGCGGCCGGGTCGGGGCGGGAGTTGTCGAACAGGGTCTGCACGGCGACCTTGAGGCGGTCCAGCGGGGTCGACTGGCCGGCCGCGGCGGCCCGCAGCTCGTCCGCCGACTTGCTCATGGCGTCCTCGAACAGGGCGAGGAGCAGTTCGTGCTTGCCGTCGAAGTGCTGGTAGAAGCTGCGCAGCGACTGCTTGGAGCGGTCGACGACCTCCTGCACGGTGAAGTCCGTCGTGCCCTTCTCCGCCATGATCGCCTGCGCCGCGTCGAGGAACCGCTCCACCCGCTGCTCGGCCCGACGCTTCGCCGCCTGGGTGGAACGTTCGACCGCGCGCTGCTTCCAGGCCGGCTCTTCGGTGGGGGTGCTCACGGGCTGGTCCGCCTTCTGTGCCATGGGGAGAACTTTACTGCAGTGTAGCGACAACAGCCCTACAGCCAGGCAGGACATCCCTTATCGCGGTTGCGAGACTCTTAATTTCTCTGCATGAGAATGTTATTCTCACGTCGCGTTCCCGCGCCGACGAGGGAGGCCCCATGCTGGGGGAGTTCGACGCCGAGCAACGGCTGTGGCAGGACACCGTGCACAAGGCCCTGCTCAAGGAGTGCCCACCGGCCCTGATCCGCCGCATCTGCGACGAGGGCGCCGACCCGGCCCCGCTCTGGCGGGTCTACCGCGACCTGGGCTGGACCGAACTGACGGACCCCGCGGACACCGTCGAGCTGGCGATCGTCCTGGAGGAACTGGGCCGGGCCACCGACCCGACCCCCTATCTGGCGACGATGACCCAGTTCGCCCCGCTCGCCCCCGCCTTCACCGCGCCGGGACGCTCCGGCACCGCGGTCCTCTCCGGGATCACGGCGCGGGCCGAGGGCGGTGACTGGGTGCTGGAGGGCGTAGCCCGCCATGTGCTCGACGGTGATCGCGCCGAACAGTTCGCCGTGGTGACGGGGGCGGGTGTCTTCGTCGTCGCCGCCGACCAGGTGTCCGCCGTGCGCGGCTCCGTCTTCGACCCGATCCTGCACATCACCGACGTCCTCTTCGACCATGTCCGCGTGCCCGTCGACCGCCGCAGCGCCGCCGACCCGGAGCGCGCCCGCCATCTCGCCCTCACCGGTATGGCCCTGACGATGGTCGGAGCGTGCAGGCGCGCCCTGGAGCTGGTCCTCGACCACGTCCGGAGCCGACATCAGTTCGGCGCCCCCATCGGCTCGTTCCAGGCCGTCCAGCACAAGGCGGCCGACATGCACGTGGCCGTCGAACGGGCCAGGGCGCTCGCCTACTTCGCGGCGCTGACCATCGCCGAGGACGACCCCCGGCGCCGCCTGGCCGCCGCCATGGCCAAGGCCGCGGCGGGTGAGTGCCAGGCCCTGGTGTTCCGCAACGCCGTGCAGCTCTTCGGCGCCATGGGACACACCTGGGAGAACGACCTCCAGTTCGCGATCAAGCGGGCCAAGGCGGGCGAACTGCTGCTGGGCGGCGCTGCCGAACACCGGGCGCTGATAGCGGAGGAGTGCCATGCGACTGACCTTTGATGCCGACGTCGAGGCCTTCCGGGCCGAGTTCGCGGCGTTCCTGGAGGCCAACCTCCCCGCCGAGGCGGAGGCGGCCGAACGTTCCCGCTCCACGGGGCACATCCCCGACTGGGCCAAGCGCTGGCAGCGGCTCCAGTTCGACGAGGGGTGGCTGCTGCCCGGCAACCCGCCCGAGTTCGGGGGCCGCGACGCCACCGTCCTCCAGCAGTACGTGCACATGGAGGAGCTGTCCCGGCGCCGTATCTTCCACAGCTTCAACCCGCAGGGCGTCGGCATCATCGCCGCCTCCCTGCTCACGTTCGGCACCGAGGAGCAGAAACGGCGCTGGGCCGTGCCCGTGCTGCGCGCCGAGATGACGGCGGCCCTCGGTATGAGCGAGCCCGGTGCGGGCTCCGACCTGGCCTCCCTGCGCACCCGCGCCGAACCCCGGGGGGACCACTTCCTCGTCAACGGACAGAAGGTGTGGACCTCCGGCGCCCACGACGCCGACGTCCTGCTCACCTTCGTCCGCACCGACCCCGACGCCCCCAAGCACAAGGGCATCAGCGTCCTGCTGATCCCCACCGACAGCCCCGGTCTGACCCGCCGCCCCTTCGCCTCCTACACCAACGCCGAGGACAAGGACTTCAACGAGGTCTTCTTCGACGACGTCCGCGTCCCCGTGGAGAACCTCGTCGGGCCGTTGAACGAGGGCTGGCGGGTGGCGAACGGCTCCCTCGGCCACGAACGCACCCTGATGTGGGTGAGCGAGGCGGAACGGCTCGGCGACATCGTCCGAGACTTCCGCCCGGCCGGCCCACTGGAGAAGGACTGGTACGCCACCCTCGTCATGGACCTCCAGGCCCTGCGCCTGCTGGGCTCGGCCGCCCTGGCCCGGGCCGCCCGCGGCGAACAGGACGTGCCGGCGCTGTCCGTCCTCAAGGTCTTCGGCTCGGAGGCCTCACAACGGGCCCTGGAGAAGGCCCTGGAGGCGGCCGGCCCCGACGGGCTGACCCACCCGGCGGCGACGGCACCGGCGTACCACATGACGTACGACGACAACTTCGCCAGCTGGTTCCACCGCTACGCCCGCAGTTTCGGTGCCACCATCGCCGGCGGCACCTCCGAGATCCAGCGCACCATCATCGCCGAGCGCGTGCTCGGTCTGCCCCGACGCTGAGGAGCCGCCGTGCACATCCTGTACGAGGTGAAGGACCGCATCGCGACCCTCACCCTGAACCGTCCCGAGGTCGCCAACGCCCAGAACATGGCCCTCCTCGACGAACTCGACGCGGCCTGGACGCGGGCCGCGGTGGACGAGGAGGTGAAGGTGATCGTGCTGCGGGCGCAGGGGAGGCACTTCTCCGCCGGGCACGATCTGAAGGACCGCTGGCCGGGGCCGGAGGAGATCACCCTGGAGTGGATCTACCGGGCGGAGAGCCGCCGGTACCTGGAGTACACGCTGCGCTGGCGCAACGTCCCGAAGCCGTCGATCGCCGCCGTGCAGGGGCGCTGTATCGCGGGCGGTCTGATGCTGTGCTGGCCCTGCGATCTGATCGTCGCCGCCGAGGACGCGCTGTTCTCCGACCCGGTGGTGACGATGGGGATCGGCGGTGTCGAATACCACGGTCACACCTGGGAGTTGGGGCCGCGCAAGGCGAAGGAGATCCTCTTCACCGGGCGCCCGCTGACCGCGCGTGAGGCGGAGCAGGTCGGCATGGTCAACCGGGTGGTGGCGCGGGAGGAGTTGGACGCCGAGGCCCGCGAACTGGCCGAGCGGATCGCGAAGATGCCGGCGTTCGGGCTGCGCCAGGCCAAGCGGGCCGTCAACCAGACACAGGACGTGCAGGGCTTCTACGCCGCCGTCCAGTCCGTGTTCGACGTGCACCAGACCGGGCACGGCAACGCGTTGAGCGTGAGCGGCTACCCGATCCTGGCGAAGCTGGACGAGATGAAGGAGAAGCTGCGGTAGCGCTCCGTTGCCGAACCGCAGTCTTCTTCACCAGGTCCGCTCAGAGGTGGACCAGCCTCGGTGCCGAGCCCTCCGCCCTCAGTCGTGCGCCCGCCTCGCGGGTCAACTCCCGTGCGCTGCCGAGCAGTCCGTCGAGCACCAGCGTCCGGCGGACATGGCGGTGCAGAGGGTGTTCGGCGGTGAAGCCGATGCCGCCGAGCACCTGCTGGCAGTGCCGGGCCGCCGTCAGCGCCGCCTCGCCGGCCGCGGCCTTGGCCAGCAGGGAGCCGAGGGGGTCGGTGGCGGCCAGCAGGGTGGCCTCCGCGCCCTCCAGGGCGACCAGCGTCTCCGCGAGCCGGTGCCGTACCGCCTGGAAGGACGCCAGGGGGCGGCCGAACTGGACCCGGTCCAGTGCGTGGCCGCGGGCCAGCGCCAGCATGGCGTGGCCGGTGCCGAGCAGCCACCAGCCGAGGGCGCGCCGGCCGGCGGCGAGGGGGAGCGGCGCTCCCGACGGAACCGTCCGCAAGGGGAGTTCGGGGTCGACGGTGGTGCCCGGAGCGGTCGCGTCCCAGACCACCCAGGCGCCGCCCGCGTAGGGCAGTGGGCGGGTGCCGCCGCCTGTGACGTCGTTGAGGACGCAGGCGTGCGTCCCCGTCTCGCCGAGCAGCCGGAAGACCGTGCGGAGGGCCGGCTCGGGGTGTTCCGCCAGCAGTTCACGCCAGCCCAGATCCCTCAGCGCCGCGTCCAGGGCGGTGCCCGAGGTGGTCGTCGTCATCGTCCTGCGGAGCGTCTCGGTGAGCAGCTCCAGCTCCGCGGCGTCCATGGGATCACTCCTTGCCGAGGTCGAGCAGCCGCCGGGCGATGATGTTGCGCTGTATCTCCGCCGTACCGCCGTAGATCGTGGCGGCCCGCGAGTACAGGTACTCGGAGCGCCATGACGCGTCGGTGAGCTCCACCGCCCCCGGCAGCAGATCCCGCGCGGTGTCGAACAGCCGCTGTTCCGCCGTGGCCAGCAGCACCTTGTCCACCGAGGTCTCCGGCCCGAGCCGGGCACCGTCCGCGAGCCGGCGCTGGGTCGCGTGGGAGCGGCAGCGGACCGTGTGCAGGGCGAGGTAGGCGGCGCCCAGCGCGCTGTCGTCCCGGCCCGGGTCCGGTGTCTCGTCCAGCAGGCGGTCGAGGCGGGTGTAGAGGTGGGCGACACGGTGCCAGAAGCATGTCGAGCGTTCGTGCGGGAGCAGGTCCATGGCCAGGCGCCAGCCGTCCCCGGGGCGGCCGAGCATCCGGTCGGCGGGGATCACGACGTCGTCGAGGAAGACCTCGGCGAACTCGTCGACGCCGTGCAGGGTGCGCAGCGGTCGGACCGTGATGCCGGGGGTGTCCATGTCGAGGAAGAAGGCGGTGATGCCGCCGTGGCCGGGTGCCGTGCGGGTGAGCAGGACGCAGCGGGCCGCGTACTGGGCAAGGCTCGTCCAGACCTTCTGGCCGTTGACCAGCCAGCTGCCGTCGTCGCGGGGCACCGCCCGGGTCGTGAGGGACGCCAGGTCGCTGCCGGAACCCGGTTCCGAGAAGCCCTGGCACCACTGCTCGCGGCCGCTCAGCAGCAACGGGACCATGTCGGCGGCCAGTTGTGGTGGGGCGTACGCGATCAGCGTCGGGACCAGGACCTCGACCATCGAGTAGATGCCGGGCTCGGCCAGGCCGCGCGTGGCGACCTCCTCGCCGAGCACGGCCCGGAACACGGCCGGCCCGCCGAGCCCCCTCACCTCGGCGGGCCAGCCGTAGCGCATCCAGCCGGCGTCGAACAGGGCCCGCCGGACCCGGGCCAGCTGGGCGACCTGGGCGTCGAGGGAGTCGTCGGGGCCGGGGGAGAGGTCATGGCCGGCGAGCCAGTCCTGAAGGGCCGAGCGGAACGCGGCGACGGTCGCGTAGGTGGTCATGCCGAGGGGCGTTCGAAGGCGTGCGGGCGGCCCGAGTCGTGGGCGCCGCCGCGGCGGATGAACGTCATCGCCCGGGTGCGCAGCCGCCAGCCGTCCGCCGTGCGCGCATAGGTGTCGTTGTAGTAGCCGATCCGCATCTCGTGCGTGGCGTGGTCCACGAAGCAGAGCGGCTGGGTGCCGGTGGCGGTGTCGCCGTCGGCCTCCTCGATCACCGGAGTTCCGGTCAGGAACAGGCCCTTGGGAGCGGCGGCCACCAGGGCGGGGAACTCCGCGAGGGGGTAGGTGTCGCCGAAGGCGCTGTAGGTGCCGTCGGGGGTGAAGACGGCCAGCAGCCCGTCGATGTCGCCCCGGGTGATCGTCACCGCGTAACGGGCGAGGAGCTGCTGGATCTCCACGAGGTCGTCGGTGCTCATGGGCCGTCGCTCCCCTGGGTGTCTGCCGGGACGCCGAACGTGTTGAAGGCCATCGCCATCACCGCGTACGCCCCCGCCGTGAACACGAAGTCCATCCGCTGCCGCTCGTCGAGGTGCTCACCGAGCGCGTCCCAGGTGCGGTCCGACAGCGTGGAGTGGTCCTCCAGCTCGTCGACCGCGGCCAGGACCAGGCTGTCCAGCGGGTCGTCCGCCTTGCCGCGCCCGGCCGCCTCGACCTCGGCCGCGGTGAGTCCGGCCTCCCGCGCCAGCTTCACATGGCTGGCCCACTCGTAGGCGCAGTCCCGGCGGGCCGCCACCCGCAGCGTCACCAGCTCACGCACCCGGCGGGGCAGCGTCGACCGGAACAGGACGTACACGCTGAAGGAGAGGAAGGCCTCGGTCAGATCGGGGTGCCGGGCCATCGCGGCCATCGCGGGCCCGGCGTCGCGCTCGTTGCGCATCCGCCGGGGCAGCAGTGCGGACAGCGCCTCGCGCGTCCGGTCGTCCCACTCGTCGTCCGGTAGCGGGGGCAGGCGCGGGGGCATTCGACACTCCCTTGGTGAGAATGGCATTCTCGCGAATCTCGTGGAAGGTTTCCATGCGCCCGGAGCGGTCGTCAACCGTCAGGCGCGCAACTTGGCGAAGTCCCAACTCGCCACCTTCTCCGGCCGCAGCCGCAGCCAGGCGTGCCGCCCGTCGTACCGGAAGGTGCCGCCGTTCATGTACTTCTCCGCGAACAACCGCTCGGGTACGGCGAGTTCGTCCAGCGGCGTGCCCTTGCGCGGCACCTCACCGACCACCTCGCCGCATCCCAGCAGCTCCACGCCTCGCAGGCGCAGGAAGTCGAAGCCTCCGTCGTCGACGAGGACGGAGATTTCGGGACGGTGCCGAATGTCAGCCCATCGTCGGCTTCTTGTCAGGGAGTTGAGCCACAATGCGGTCCCGTCCCATACGAACCACAGCGCACTGGTGTGCGGATGTCCGCCCGCTCCCGCGGTCGCGACCCGGCAGACCGGTTGAGTGCGCAGGAACGCGTCCCGCTCCTCGTCCGTCATGGCGATCCTGGTGCCCCTGCGCTGACCGGGCATGATTCCTCCCGCTCTTCGATGAATGCCTAATTCTCCTGCACGAGTGGTTGCTTCTCTTGTAGCGAGAAGCTACTTTCCACCGCAGACGGGGCCCTGGCAAGCCAAGGCCCCGAGCCACTCGGAAGAGATGGGGAGCCGTGAGTCTTTTCCATGAGGACCGGCTGTTGATCGACGGCGAACTCGTGCACGCGGGACGCGACTTCGAGACCGTCGATCCATCCACCGGAAAGGTGCTGGGCACGGCGTCCGACGCGGACGCCCCGCAGGCCGAGGCGGCCGTCGCCGCGGCCCGCCGCGCCTTCGACACGACCGACTGGGCGAGCAACCGCGCCCTGCGACTGCGCTGTCTGCGCCAGCTGTACGAGGCACTCCACGTCCACCGTGAGGAGCTGCGCGAGCTGACCATCGCCGAGGTGGGCGCACCCCGCTCACTGACCCACGGCACCCAGCTCGACGAGCCGATCGAGCTGGTCAAGTGGTACGCCGACCTCTTGGAGAGCTACGCGTTCCGCACCGAGCTGCCCACCACGCAGAGCCGGGGCCGCTCGCACCGACGCTGGGTGGAGAAGGAGGCGGCCGGCGTGGTCGCCGCGATCCTGCCGTACAACTTCCCCCACCAACTGGCCCTCGCCAAGCTCGCCCCGGCGCTCGCCGCCGGGTGCACCGTCGTCCTCAAGGGCGCCCCCGACACCCCGTGGACGACCCTCGCGCTCGGCCGGATCATCGCCGAGGAGACCGACATCCCGGCCGGCGTCGTCAACGTCCTCACCTCCTCGGACCCCGGGACGGGCGAGCTGCTCACCACCCATCCCGACGTCGACATGATCAGCTTCACCGGCTCGACCCCGGTCGGCAGGACCATCATGGCGGCGGCCTCGGCCACGCTGAAGAAGGTCTTCCTGGAGCTCGGCGGCAAGTCGGCGATGCTCGTGCTCGACGACGCCGACCTCACCCAGGCCGCGACGATGGCCGCCTTCACCGTCTGCACCCACGCGGGCCAGGGCTGCGGCATCACCTCGCGCCTCCTCGTCCCACGCGCACGGCACGAGGAGGCGGTCCACCTGGTCAAGGCCATGCTCGGCCGCGTCCCGTACGGCGACCCGTCCGACCCGGCCACCCACATGGGCCCCCTCATCAGCGAACGCCAGCGGGCCAAGGTGCACGGCCTGGTCGAGCGCGCCGTCGCGGACGGCGCCCGCCTGGTGACCGGCGGACGGCCCGTCGAGCGCGAGGGCTTCTTCTACGAACCGACCCTCCTCGCCGACGTCGACCCGGCCTCCGAGATCGCCCAGGAGGAGATCTTCGGCCCGGTCCTGGTCGTCATCCCCTACGACGACGAGGACGATGCCGTCCGCATCGCCAACGACTCGGTGTACGGCCTGTCCGGCGCGGTGATCGGCGCCGACGAGGACCGGGCCGTCGCGGTGGCCCGCCGTGTCCGCAGCGGCAGTTTCAGTATCAACGGGGGCCTGTTCTTCGGCCCCGACGCCCCGTTCGGCGGATTCAAGCAGTCCGGCATCGGACGGGAGATGGGCGTGCCCGGGCTTGAGGAGTTCCTCGAGCTCAAGACGTTCGGCGTGGCGGAGACGCGGGACACGTGACCGTTCCGGCGCAGGCCCATCGGCAGCCACCGGCATCTGAGCACCCACCGGCCATTCGGGGACGGCACCTAGGAGGCAACCCCGTGAGAGTCCAGGCAATCCCCGCCGCCCTTGCGGCGGCCGCACTGCTCGCCGTCGCCGGATGCGGCGGCCATGACGACGCCGGTGAGTCCGACGCCGGCGACGGCACCCCCACCAAGGCCGCACAGCAGGCGGCGTCCGGCGACTTCGGCGACCTCAAGGGCGTGTGCGGGGGCGGTACGGCGAAGAGCGCGCCCGCGCAGGGCGTCACCGCCGACGAGATCAAGCTCGGGGTCTTCACCGACCTCGGCTTCACCAAGAAGTCCGAGTTCGTGGACGCCGCGAAGGTGTTCACGTCCTGGTGCAACGCGGCCGGCGGCATCAACGGCCGCAAGCTCGTCGCCACCACCCACGACACCAGGCTGATGGAGGTCCGCCAGCGGATGCTGGAGGCCTGCAAGGAGGACTTCGCGCTGGTCGGCGGCGGCGCGGCGCTGGACGCCCTGGGCGTCAAGGACCGCCTGGAGTGCACGCTGCCCGACTTCCCCGCGCAGGTCAGCCAGGTCCAGAACAACGGCTCCGACCTGCAGCTCAACGCCACCGGCGGCGCCTCCTACAACCGTTACGCCGGGTACTACACCTGGCTCCTCAAGGAGGGCTACCCGGCCTCGGCGAAGGCCGTCGGCACGATCGGCGGCGACTCCCCGGTCACCAAGGTCATCAACGCCGAGGCACACGAAGGCCTCCAGGCAGCCGGCGCGAAGATCATCTACAAGGACCTCTACCCCGCCCAGGGCGTCTCCGACTGGACGCCGTACGCCCAGGCCATCAAGAGCAAGGGCGTCAAGGGCCTGATCTTCAACGGGGACTTCGTCCAGCTGGCCAAGCTGGAGCAGGTCCTGACCGGCATGAAGTACAAGCTCGACTGGATCGACGCCAACAACAACTCCTACGGACCTGCCTTCCTCCAACTCGCCGCCACGTCCCTGGACTTCCAGAACAACCTCGCCGATCTGAGCGGGGTGTACCCCCTGGAGAAGGCCGCCGACAACCCCGCCACCCAGCAGGTCGTCGACCTGTTCAAGAAGTACGCCCCCGACGCCCAGGTCACCCTGCCCGCCGTACGCGGCTTCGCGGCCTGGCTGCTGTTCGCCGAGTCGGCCAAGAGCTGCGGCGACGCGCTCACCCGCACCTGCGTCGTCGAGACGGCCCGCGAGGAGTCGGCGTGGACCGGCGGCGGCCTGCTCGCCCCCGTCGACCTCAGCACCTCCGACGCCCCGCTGACCTGCTTCAACGTGGAGAAGGCCACCTCGAAGGGCTGGGTGCCCGCCGACTTCAAGCCCACCGAGGGCGCCTACCGCTGTGACGCCCCGGCCTACAAGTTCAAGGGGGACTACGGCAAGCCGCTCACCCTCGCGGACGTCGGCAAGAGCATGAGCGACGTGAAGTGACGTGAGCTGATGGAACAGTTCCTCACCTTCGGGATCGTCGGCCTGAGCACCGCCGCCGTGTACGCGGTGATCGGCAGCGGACTGGTGCTCACCTACGTCACCACCGGCGTCTTCAACCTCGCGCACGGGGCGGCGGGCATGCTCGCGGCGTTCTGCTACTGGCAGTTCACCGTCGGCTGGGGCCGGCCGGTCCCGGTGGCCCTGGCCCTGGTGCTGCTCGTACTGGCACCGGGCTTCGGCCTCGCCGTGGAACGGGTGCTGATGCGGCCCGTGCAGCGCCTCGGCGAGGCCGAACGGCTGGTGATGACGGTGGCGCTGCTCAGCGGCGCCATCGCCGCCGCCCGCTGGATCTGGGACCCCAACGTCCCCCGCCCGCTGGGCGTGTTCTTCGCCGACCGCGACCCCTTCTGGATCGGCCCGGCCACCGTCACCTGGCACCAGGCCCTCACCATGGCCGTCGCCGTGGCGGTCGCGGCGGGACTCTGGTTCCTCCTCAACCGCACCCGCACCGGCGCCGAGATGCGGGCCACGGTCGACGACCGCGACCTGGCCTGCCTCACCGGCGCCGACCCGGTCCGGGCCGGCCGGGCCGCCTGGATCCTCGGCACCCAACTCGCGGCGATCGGCGGCATATTGATCGCCCCGACCGTCGCCCTGGACGCCTCCCAGCTGTCCCTGCTGATCGTCAGCGCCTACACGGCCGCGGTCTTCGGCAGGTTGCGCAGTCTGCCCCTGACCTTCGCCGGGGCGATCGTCGTGGGCTGCCTGGAGAGCTACCTCACCGGCTATCTCCCCCAGAACGACTACCTGCCGGGCCTGCGCCTCGCCGCTCCCGCCCTGCTGCTCTTCCTCGCCCTGCTGGTCTTCCGCCACCCCCGGCTGCGCGGCCGCGACCGACGGCTCGTCCCGGTTCCGGCCCCCACCCTGCGCGGCACGGCCGTCTTCGCCGCCGCCACCGTCGCGTTCGCGCTCGTGCTGGCCACCACGCTCGACGAGGCGGACCTCTCGACGTACGGCCCGATCTTCTCGCTCGGCATCGTCGCCCTCTCCTACGTCCCGCTGGCCGGATACGCCGGGCAGATCTCCCTGTGCCAGCTCAGCATGGCCGGCATCGGCGCCGTGGTGTGGGGGCACCTGGGCGCCCACGGCCAGTGGTGGGCGCTGCTCGCCGCGATCGCCGTGTCGGCGGCGGCGGGAGCGCTGATCGCGGTACCCGCGCTGCGCTTCTCGGGCGTGTATCTCGCCCTGGGGACAGCGGCGTTCGCGGTCGTCCTCGACCGGTGGATCTTCACCCTGCCCTCCTTCGCGGTGCTCGGTGTGCGCGTCGCACTGTTCGACCAGGGCTCGGTGGAGATGGCCGGGCCGAGCGTCCTCGGTCTACGACTGGACTCCGCCGCCGAGCTGACGGTGCTCGCGTCCGTCTGTCTGGGCCTCGCCTCCCTCGGCGTCGCCCGGCTGCGCCGCGGCCGCTTCGGGCGCCGGCTGATCGCCCTGCGGGACAGTGAGGCGGCCTACGCCACGCTCGGCGGCAACCTCCTGGTCACCAAGGTGCTCGTGTTCGCGCTGTCGGCGGGCGTCGCCGGACTCGGCGGCGCCCTTTACGGCATGCAGCAACGGTCCATCACCGCCGACCAGTTCAGCCTCGTCGCCGGACTCCCGATCTTCCTCGTCGCGGTGATCGGCGGCCTCGGCGCGGTCGGCCTCGGCCTGTTCGCGGGGACGGCCTTCCTCGGCCCGAACCTCCTGATCGGCCTGGCCGCCCGGACCCAGAACATCGTCAGCCTCCTTCCCGCCCTGGCAGGGATGGGCCTGGGCCACAGCCCGCAGGGGCTCATCTCCAGGTTCCGGCAGGAATGGGAGCCCCTCGGCCGCGACCGCGCCGCCCGTCTCCTGCTGCCGGGCGCGCTCGCCACCGGCTGGGTCCTGCGGCTGGCCGGGCTGATCAACGGCTGGACGCTGCTGCTGGGTTCGCTCGCCGTGGCGTACGCCCTGCGGAGCTGGGCCGCCGCGCGGCAGGCGCCGAAGGCCGAGGCGGACGTACCGGTGGAGTGGTGGGGCGTACGACGTCCCTGGCGTCCGCAGGACGGGGAGGTGCTGGCCCGTGCCACTGCTGGAGGTGAGTGAGGTCACCGTCGCCTTCGGCGGCAACCGTGCGCTGGACGGGGTCGGGCTGCACGCCGACCGCGGCCGGATCACCGGCCTCATCGGCCCCAACGGAGCCGGCAAGAGCACCCTGTTCGACGTCGTCTCCGGACTGCGTCGCCCGGCCACCGGAAAGGTCGTCCTGGACGGCCGGGACGTCACCCGGTTCGGGCCCGCCCGCCGTTCGCGGCACGGGCTGGCCCGTACCTTCCAACGCCTGGAACTCTTCGGCCGGTTGAGCGTTCGCGACAACCTTCTCGTCGCCGCCGAACTCGGCCCCGAGCGGAAACGGGCCCCGCTGGTCGCCGACGAGCTCCTCGCACGCCTCGGCCTCACCGGCGTCGCCGACACCGGCGCCGACACCCTGCCCACCGGGGTGGCCCGCCTCGTCGAGGTCGGCCGCGCCCTCGCCGTACACCCTTCACTGCTGCTCCTCGACGAACCCGCCGCCGGACAGGACGGCGAGGAGACCGAACGGTTCGCGGCACTGCTGCGGTCCCTCGCCGACGACGGCACGGCCGTCGTCCTCGTCGAACACGACATGGGGCTGGTGATGAGCGTCTGCGACGAGGTGTACGTCCTCGACCTCGGCAAGGTCATCGCCGTGGGACCGCCCGAAGTGATCCGCAGTGACGAGACCGTACTGGCCGCCTACTTGGGGGACGCGTGAACGCCCTGCTCGAACTGCGCGGCATCCGCGCCGCCCACGAGGCCATCACCGTGCTGCACGGGGTGGACCTGGCCGTCGGTGCCGGCCAGGTCGTCGCGCTGCTCGGACCCAACGGCGCCGGAAAGACCACCACCTTGCGGGTCGCGGCCGGTCTCCATCCCGCACTGTCCGGTCAACTCCTGCTCGGCGGACGGGACATGACCGGCGCCGAGCCCCGCGACCTCGCCCGGGCCGGCATCTGTCTGATCCCCGAGGGGCGGGGCGTGTTCCCCAACCTGTCGGTGCGCGACAACCTCCTGATGATGACCTTCACCGGGCGCGGCCGGGAGGAGATAGCGGAGACCGCCTTCGCCCGGTTCCCCGTTCTCGCCCGGCGGCCCGGACAGGCGGCCGGGACCCTCTCCGGCGGCGAACAGCAGATGCTCGCCCTCGCCCGCGGCCTGGCCACCGACCCCGCCGTCCTCCTCCTGGACGAACTGTCCATGGGCCTCGCCCCCTTGGTCGTCTCCCGGCTCTACGAACAGGTCGCCGAGATCGCCCGGCAGGGCGTCGCCGTCCTCGTCGTCGAGCAGTTCGCGGCGGCCGTCCTCGGCATCGCCGACCACGCAGCCGTCCTCGTCCGCGGCCGGGTCGAACGCCAGGGCAGCCCCGACGCCGGGCTGCGCGCCGAACTGTCCGCCCTCTATCTGGGGAGTTCCGCATGACCACAACCGCAGGTGAGTCGAGGGCCGACCGCTTCGTCCGCGACCTCGCCGACCTGAAGATCCCCGATCCGGCCGCCGCCCGGACCACCCTCTGGCTGCGCCTGGGCGCCGTCCTGATGATCCTCGGCCTGGTCCTCGCAGGGTCGGCGTACTTCGTCTCGCACGCCACCCAGAACCCGCTCGACCAGCGCGACGCCCTCGCCCTCGGCCTCGGCGGGATCGCCGGGACCGTCGTGGGCGGCGCGCTGTTCCTGCGCTACTCGCTCACCGGCTTCCTGCGGTTCTGGATGGCCCGCCAGTCCTACGACCTCGCCGTGCTCGCCGACCGTCTGTGCGAAAGGGACCTGAACCATGACCTCACCAGCAGCGACGCTGCGTCCCGGTGACCAGCTGGCCAGCACGGTGTGCGGCACCCGTGTGGTCGTGGTCCGGGCACCGGCCGGACAACCGCTGATCACCTGCGGCGGCGCCCCGATGGTCCCCGCCACCACGGCACCGGCCGGGCCCACCGGCGGCGGCGCGCCGGTCACCCTCCTCGGCAAGCGCTACACCGACGCCGCCGACGGCCTGGAGGTGCTCTGCACCCATCCCGGTCCAGGCCAACTCGCCTGCGACGGCCGCCCCATGACACTCAAGGCCGCCAAACCCCTCCCGGCCTCGGACTGACGACGGAAAGGCATTCCCCCATGAAAAAGGACGACTTGATCCTCATCAGCGTCGACGACCACATCATCGAGCCGCCCGACCTCTTCGTGCACCACCTGCCCAAGCGCTACCTCGACGACGCCCCGAAGCTGATCCACCGCGAAGACGGCAGCGACGTATGGCAGTTCAGGGACAACACGGTCGGCAACGCGGCACTCAACGCGGTCGCCGGGCGGCCCAAGGAGGAGTACGGCCTCGACCCCCAGGGCATGGACGAGATCCGCCCCGGCTGCTACGACGTCCACGAACGCGTCAAGGACATGAACGCGGGCGGCGTCCTCGCGCAGATGAACTTCCCCTCCTTCCCCGGCTTCTCGGCCCGCATGTTCGCCACCGAGGACTCCGACTTCTCCCTCGCGCTGGTGCGGGCGTACAACGACTGGCACATCGACGAGTGGTGCGGCGCCTACCCCGGCCGCTTCATCCCGATGGCCCTGCCCGCCATCTGGAGCGCCGAGCTCACCGCCGCCGAGATACGGCGGGTGGCCGCCAAGGGCTGTCACTCGATGACCTTCCCGGAGAACCCCGCCGCCCTCGGCTACCCGAGCTTCCACGACCCCTACTGGAACCCGGTCTGGCAGGCCGCCTGCGACACGAACACCGTCCTGTCGGTACACATCGGCTCCTCCGGCCGGCTCGCCATCCCGTCCGTCGACTCACCTCCCGACGTGATGATCACGCTCCAGCCGATCAACCTCGTCCAGGCCGCCGCCGACCTCCTGTGGTCCCGCGTCCTCAAGGAGTACCCCGACCTGAGGATCGCCCTGTCCGAGGGCGGCACCGGCTGGATCCCGTACTTCCTGGAACGCGTGGACCGCACCTTCGAGATGCACGCCACCTGGACCCTCCAGGACTTCGGCGGCAAGCTGCCCAGCGACGTCTTCCGCGAGCACTTCCTGACCTGCTTCATCACCGACCGGCTCGGCGTGAGGCTGCGGCACGAGATCGGCATCGACAACATCTGCTGGGAGGGCGACTACCCCCACAGCGACTCCCTGTGGCCCGATGCCCCCGAGCAGCTCCACGAGGTCCTGACGTCCTGCGAGGTGCCGGACGCCGACATCGCGAGGATGAGCCACGAGAACGCGATGCGCTGGTACTCCTTCGACCCCTTCGCCCACGTCCCGCGCGAGCGGGCCACCGTCGGCGCCCTCCGCAAGGCCGCCGAGGGCCACGACGTCAGTATCCGCCCCCGCAGCCGCCAGCTCCAGCAGCCGGTGGACAAGCTGGAGGCCTTCCGCGCCCGGGCGCGCGCGGCGGTCGCGGCGGCGGCCAAGTGACGGGCCTGTTCGACCTCACCGGCCGCTCGGCCCTGGTGACGGGGGCGGCCGGCGGCATCGGCGCCGCGGTCGCCCACGCCCTCGCCGCGGCGGGCGCCGCCGTCCTCGTCACCGACGTGGACGGCCCGGCCGCCGCGGCCGTCGCCGGGAAGATCACGGCCGCGGGCGGTACGGCGGACAGCGCGCCCCTGGACGTACGGGACCGGACCGCCGCCGACGCGGCCGTGTCCCGGGCGGCGGCCCTGGCCGACGGCACGCTGCACGTCCTGGTCAACAACGCCGGGGTGACCGCACCGGCCATGTTCCCCGACCTGACCGAGGACGCCTTCCGCCGCCTCCTCGACATCCATGTCCTCGGCACCTTCACCTGCGCCCGGGCCGCGCTTCCCTTCCTCCCCCTCGACGGCACCGGACGCATCATCAACGTCACCTCGTCGGCCGGCCTGACCGGCACCCTCGGCCAGGTCGACTACTCCGCCGCCAAGGCCGCGATCATCGGCATGACCAAGTCCCTGGCGCGGGAACTGGCACGCAAACAGATCAAGGTGAACGCCCTCGCCCCGCTCGCGGCCACCCCGATGACCGAGACCATCCGCACGAACGAGAAGTTCGCGGCGACCATGCTGGCCCGCATCCCGCTCGGCCGCTGGGCCGAACCCGAGGAGGTGGCCGGCGCGTTCGTCTTCCTCGCCTCGGACGCCGCGTCCTTCGTCACCGGGCAGGTCCTGCCGGTCGACGGCGGCCTGGTGATCTGATGACCGAGGATCCACGGGCGGGGGTGACGGGTGCTGCACCGGCGGGGGCGGGCGGTGTGCCTCTGGCGGGGGTGGCTGGTGTTCCGTTCGCGGGGGCGGCTGGTGCTTGTTCTGTGAGGTCGGCGGGTGCTCGTTCTGTGGGGGTGGGCGGTGTGCCTCTGGCGGGGGTGGCTGGTGTTCCGTTCGCGGGGGTGGCTGGTGCTTGTTCTGTGAGGCCGGCGGGTGCTTGTTCTGTGGGGGTGGGCGGTGTGCCTCTGGCAGGGGCGGCTGGTGTTCCGTTCGCGGGGGCGGCCGGTGCCTCTTCTGTGAGGCCGGCCGGTGCTCGTTCTGTGGGGGTGGGCGATGCGCCACTGGCGGGGGCGGGCGGTGCTCCGCTCGCGGGGGTGACTGTCGTCGCTCTCGAACAGGCCGTCTCCGCACCGCTGTGCACCCGGGTGCTGTGCGACCTCGGCGCCCGGGTGATCAAGGTGGAGAACCCGGACGGCGGTGACTCTGCGCGGCACATCGACGACGTGGTCAACGGCCAGGCCGCCCACTTCGTCTGGGCCAACCGGGGCAAGGAGTCGCTCGCCCTCGACCTCAAGTCCGCGGCCGGGATGGCGATCCTGCACCGGCTCCTCGCCCGCGCCGACGTCCTGGTCTCCAACCTCACCCCGGGCACCACCACCAGACTCGGCATCGCCCCCGACGACCTGGCCGTCCGCCACCCCGACCTGATCGCGGTCGAGATCGACGGCTACGGCCAGGGCGGCCCTCTCTCCCACAAACGCGCCTACGACCTCCTCGTGCAGGCCGAGTCAGGGGTCTGCGCGATCACCGGTCACCCCGGCGCACCGGCCAAACCGGGCCCGCCCATCGCGGACGCCAGCGCCGGCCTCTACACGGCGCTGACCGTCGTGGCGCTGCTGTACGCGGGCGAACGCCGGGGCGGTCGTGGCGGGGCGGTGGCGGTGAGCCTGTTCGACACGATGACCGAACTCATGGGCTACCCCCTCACCCACACCCGCCACTCCGGCACGGAACAGCAGCCGATCGGCATGAGCTCGCCCGCCGTCGCCCCGTACGGCGCCTACCGCACGGCGGACGGCCGGACGGTCGTCCTCGGCACCACCAACGACCGCGAGTGGCAGCGCCTCGCCCGCGGTCTCCTCGACCGGCCCGACCTCGCGGACGACGAACGGCTGCGCACCAACCCGGGCCGGGTCGCCCACCGGGCCCTGCTGGACGAGGCGATCGCCGCCTGGTGCGCCCGGCACGACCTGGCCGACGTCCAGCGGCGCGCCGACGACGCGGGTATCGGCAACGCCCGCTACAACACCCCCGCCGAAGTCCTCGCCCACCCGCACCTGGCGGCCCGCGACCGCTGGCGCACCGTCGACACCCCGGGCGGCCCGATACCGGCGCTGCTGCCACCGCCGGTCATCAAGGGCTACGACATGCCGATGGGAGCCGTTCCCGCCCTCGGCGAGCACACCCACAGGATTCTCGCCGAACTCGGTACGGGCGCCGAGGAGTTGGGCGAGTGACCGTGCTGCTGTCCAGTGACACCGCAGGCGTGCGGACCCTCACCCTGAACCGACCGCACCGCAAGAACGCCCTCGACGCCGAACTGTGGCACGCGCTGCGGACGGCACTGACGGAGATCGCCCACGACCGAGCCGTACGCGCCCTTGTCCTCACCGGCGCCCAGGGAGCGTTCTGCTCGGGCGCCGACCTCAAGGCCGCCGACACCAGGGACCCCCAGGACAAACTCCGCGACCTCAACGAAGTCGCCCTGCTGCTGCACGAGTTGCCGATCCCGACGATCGCCAAGGTGACCGGCGTCGCCGTCGGCGCGGGCTGGAACCTCGCCCTCGGCTGCGATCTGGTCGTGGCCACTCCGGAGTCCCGCTTCGCGCAGATCTTCACACGGCGCGGACTGTCCCCGGACTGCGGCGGGACCTGGCTGCTGCCGAAACTCGCCGGACTCCAACAGGCCAGGAGACTGGCCCTGTTGGCCGACCCGATCGACGCGGCGGAGGCGAGCTCGCTGAACCTCGTCACATGGGTGGTGCCGGACGAGGAGATCGACGACTACGTCTCCGAGCTGGTCGCCCGGCTTGCGGCCGGACCGCCCGTGGCGCTCGCCCAGACCAAGGCGCTCCTCAACGAGAACACCGACCGCACGCTGGGTGAGGCGCTCGCCGCGGAGGCCCGTGCCCAGCAGGTCAACCTCGCCACGACCGACGTACGGGAGGCCTACGCGGCGTTCACCGAGCGGCGGGAGCCACGGTTCACCGGCCGCCGGCACCGACAGGAGGACCCTGAATGCGCTCAGCAGTGATCGTCGAGGCCGTCCGCACCCCGGTCGGCAGACGGGGCGGGGGACTGGCCGCGGTCCATCCGGCCGACCTCTCCGCCCTGGTCCTGAACGCCCTCGCCGCCCGCACCGGCCTCGACCCGGCGCTGGTCGACGACGTCGTCTGGGGCTGTGTCTCCCAGGTCGGCGACCAGTCGAGCAACATCGGGAGGTACGCCGTCCTCGCCGCGGGCTGGCCCGAGTCGATCCCCGGCACCACGGTCAACCGGGCCTGCGGATCCAGCCAGCAGGCCCTGGACTTCGCCGCACAGGCCGTGATGTCCGGGCAGCAGGACCTCGTCGTCGCGGGCGGCGTCGAGGTGATGAGCCGGGTGCCGCTCGGCTCGGCACGCGCGAGCGGAACGCCGTACGGGCCGCGTGTCCTGGCACGCTACGACGACTTCACCTTCGACCAGGGCCTGTCCGCCGAGATGATCGCGCGCAAGTGGGCCCTCTCACGGACCCGGCTGGACGAGTACGCGCTGCTCTCCCACGAACGGGCCGCCGCCGCACAGGACATGGGCGCCTTCGACGCGCAGCTCGTCCCGGTGGCCGGGGTGACGGCCGACGAGGGCGTCCGGCGGGGCGGTACCGTCGCGAGGCTCGGCGGGCTCAAGCCCGCGTTCCGCGAGGACGGGGTGATCCACGCCGGCAACTCCTCGCAGATCTCGGACGGAGCGGCGGCCCTCCTCGTCACCACGCCGGAGAAGGCACGGGAGTTGGGACTGACGCCCCTCGTGCACTACCGGGCGGGAGCGGTCGTCGGTTCCGATCCGGTGCTGATGCTCACCGGCCCGATCCCCGCGACGGAGAGGGTGCTGCGCAAGGCGGGCGTCGGGTTGGCCGAGGTCGGAGTCTTCGAGGTCAACGAGGCCTTCGCGCCCGTCCCGCTCGCCTGGCTCGCCGAGACCGGCGCCGACCCGGCCCTGCTCAACCCCCTCGGCGGCGCCATCGCCCTCGGGCATCCGCTGGGCGCGTCCGGGGCCGTCCTGATGACCCGCATGATCCACCACATGCGGGACCACGGCATCCGCTACGGCCTCCAGACCATGTGCGAGGGCGGCGGCACGGCCAACGCCACGTTTCTCGAACTTGTGGGGGTGTGATGCGACGCGATGTCTCCGACGGCGAACACGAGGACTTCCGCAAGCTGGTAAGGGAGTTCGTGGCCAGGGAGGTGGTGCCGCGGTACGCCGCCTGGGAGCGGGAAGGCCGTGTGCCACGCTCGTTCTTCGAACAGCTCGGCTCCTTGGGCGTGTTGGGGATGGCGATCCCGGAGAAGTACGGTGGAGCGGGCCGGGAGGACTACCGCTACAACGTCGTGCTCCAGGAGGAGGCCGCCCGTGCCTTGGTGACCCTCGGCACGGTCCGCACCCAACTCGATGTGATCCTGCCGTACTTCCTGGCCTACGCCGATGAGGCACAGCGCGCCCGCTGGTTTCCCGGTCTGGCGGCGGGGAAGCTGCTGACGGCCATCGCCATGACGGAACCGGGAACGGGTTCGGACCTGGCCGGCATCCGCACGACGGCGGTACGCGACGGTGAGACGTACGTACTCAACGGAGCGAAGACCTTCATCACCGGCGGTCTGCTCGCCGACCTGGTCATCGTCGTCGCCCGCACGTCCACCGAGCCCGGCAACCGCCGGGCGGGGCTGACCCTGCTGGTCGTGGAGGACGGCATGCCCGGATTCACCCGGGGCCGGGTGTTGGACAAGCTGGGCATCAAGGTCCAGGACACGGTGGAACTGGCCTTCGACGAGGTGCGTGTCCCGGTGTCCAACCGCCTGGGCGAGGAGGGGGCCGCGTTCCACTACCTGGGCCGCAACCTCCCCCAGGAGCGCATGACGGTGGCGGTGGGCTCGGTGGCCCAGGCGCGGGCGGCGCTGGACACGACCGTCGACTACGTCCGGGAGCGACAGGTCTTCGGGAAGCCCGTCGCGTCCTTTCAGAACACCAAGTTCGAACTTGCTGCCGTCTCCGCCGAGGTCGAGGCCGCGCAGGCCCTGCTGGACCGTGCGGTCCTCGAACTCGTCGCCGGTGAGCTCTCCGGCGCGGACGCGGCGAGGGTGAAGCTCTTCTGCACCGAGACGCAGGCCCGCGCCGTCGACCGCTGCCTCCAACTCTTCGGCGGCTACGGCTACATGGCGGAGTACCCGATCTCCCGCCTGTACGCCGACGCCCGCATCACCCGCATCTACGCCGGCACCAGCGAGGTCATGAAGGTGATCATCGCGAAGTCGCTGGGGTTGTGAGCGCCTACGACCCGTAGCGCGTCGTCTCCGCCAGGTCCGCCGCGCTCTTCATCAGGTCCAGGACCATCGGGCCGAACGCTCGCAACTTCACGTTTTCCCCGGCGCGTTGGAAGCCCTGTTCCAGGACCACGCCGAGTTTCCACTGGGCGAGGACGTCGTAGTAGTCCATGTCGTCGACCTGGCGGCCCGACACCTCCGCGTAGTGCCGGATCAGGGCGTCGCGGGACGGCATGCCGGTGAGGTCGACGTACAGCGCCGAGGCCGCCTCGGGGCTGCTGGTGTCCTCCGGCCAGCCTCTGAGCATCCAGGCCAGGTCGAGCTTGGGGTCGCCGACGGTGCCCATCTCCCAGTCGACGATCGCCGCGAGCCGGGCCGGGGCGCCGTCGCGGTACATGACGTTGGCGAACTGGTAGTCGCCGTGCATCAGCCCCGGCACGTAGTCGAGCGGCTTGTGGGCGCGCAGCCAGGCCGCCGCCACCTCGAAGCCGGGGAGGTCGCGGCCCTTGACCCGTTCCAGGTAGCGGCTCCAGCGGTCCACCTGGCGCTCGTGGAAGCCCTCCGGGCGGCCCAGGTCGTGCAGCCCCCTCGCCTTCCAGTCGACCCGGCCGAGCAGCGCCACCCCTTCGGCGAGCTGGTACGCGAGCCCCGCCCGGGCGGGGAGATCGGTGTCGAACGGCGTCGGCCAGCCGCGCTGCCCCATGGGGGACCAGCCGTCGACGAACTCCATCAGATAGAAGGTGCGGCCCAGCACGGCCGGGTCGGTGCAGACCGCGACCGCCTCCGTGTGTGGTACGTCGGTGCCGTTCAGGGCCTCGATGATCCGCCACTCCCGGAAGATCCCCTCGTCGCGGGCGGCCGGCGCCGTCGGCGGCGGAATGCGCAGGGCGCAGTGGAGGTCGCCGCGCCGGATCTCGTAGATCTCGTTCTGCGCGCCGCCGGACACGTACCGGTGCTCGACCGGCTCGCCCTTGCCGGGGAGGCCGGACGCGTCCAGCCAGTCCGCCAGGCGTTCGACGTCGATCATCGGGCGTCCGCCTCCAGGAACTCGGCGTACTTGGCGCGCGCGGCGGCGACCCGCGTGGGCAGGTAGGCGCTGGGCCACAGGTCCTCGCTCGGCCTGTGGTCGCGCAGCACCTGCCGGGCCACCGTCACCTTGTGCACCTCGGTCGGGCCGTCGGCGATACCGAGGACACTCGCCCCGAGCAGCATCCGGAACAGCGGCATGTCCCCGCTCACACCGAGCGCGCCGTGCACCTGGATCGCCCGGTGCGCGACGTCGTGCAGGACGCCCGGGAGCAGCACCTTGACCATCGCGATGTCCTTTCGGACCTTCCGGTAGTCGTTGTACTTGTCGATCTTCCACGCGGTGTGCAGCACCGTCAGCCGGAACTGCTGGAGCTGCGCCCACGAGTCGGCTATGTGGCCCTGCACGAACTGCTTGTCGGCGAGCCTGCCGCCCTGCGTCCGCCGGCTCAGCGCCCGCTCGCACATCATGTCGAAGGCCTTGCCCGCGAGGCCGATCGTGCGCATCGCGTGATGGATCCGCCCACCGCCGAGCCGCGTCTGCGCGATGACGAACGCCTGCCCCTCCCCGCCGAGCAGCGCGTCGGCGGGGACCCGTACGCCCTCGTAGTGGACGAGCGCGTGCGAGCCCCGCTCCTGCGGCTCGCCCGCCAGCGCCACGTTCCGCTCGATGACGATGCCGGGGGTGTCGGCCGGGACCAGGAACATCGACATGCTCCGGTAGGGGTCGCCGTCCGGGTCCGTCACCGCCATGACGATGAGGAAGGCGGCGGTCCTGGCGTTGGAGGAGAAGTACTTCCAGCCGTCGATGACCCAGTCGTCGCCGTCCCGCACCGCGCGGGTCGTGAACTCCTTGGGATCGGCGCCCGCCTGAGGTTCCGTCATCGAGTAGCAGGAGAAGATCTCGCCGTCGAGAAGGGGGCGCAGATAGCGCTCCTTCTGGGCGTCCGTGCCGTAGTGGGCGAGGATCTCGGCGTTGCCCGTGTCCGGGGCCTGGCAGCCGAAGACGATCGGCGCCCAGGAGGAGCGGCCCAGGATCTCGTTGAGCAGGCACAGCCTGACCTGTCCGTGCCCTTCGCCGCCCAGTTCCGGGCCGAGGTGCGTGGCCCACAGCCGGCGCGCCCGCACCTCCTTCTTCAGGGGGTCGAGAACCCGGCGGAGGTTCGCGTCGGGCGGGGTGAACTGGAGGCCGTCCCACAGGAGGTCGAGGGGCTCGACCTCCTCGCGCACGAAGCGGTCGGCCCAGTCCAGCTGCGCCTGGAATTCAGGTTCGGTTTCGAAGTCCCACGACATTGTGTCTCCTTCCGGCGAGTGCCAGAATAGCGTTCTCATGAACGAGAACACAATTCCCCAGTCACGGAACGACGTTGCCGAGCGGATCGCCCGGCGTGCGCTGGAGAGCCGGGGAGCCCACTACCAGGCCGAGGTGCGGGCGCTTCTCGTCGCCGCGCTGAAAGTGATGCGCGGCTGTGGCACGGCCTCCCGGCCGCGTGTGGCCGACGTCGTCGCGGCGGCCGGGCTCTCGAACGAGGCCTTCTACCGGCACTTCCGGTCCAAGGACGCCCTCGTCGCCGCGCTCATGGAGGACGGTGCCGAGCGGCTGTGCGGCTACCTCACCCACCAGATGGCCAAGGAGCCCACACCCCGGGGCAAGGTGCGCCGCTGGGTCGAGGGCATCCTCGCCCAGGCCATGGACGACGACACCGCGGCCACCACCCTCGCCGTGATGTGGAACGCCGGAAGCGTGCCGGAGGGCTTCCTCGCCGGGCCGCCCTCGGCCGCGGGCATGCTCGCGACGCTGCTGTACACGCCGTACACCGAACTCGGCAGTGACAACCCCGAGTTGGACGCGTCCCTGGCCGCCCACGCGGCCGTGGGCAGGCTCGCGGACCACCTGTGGCGACGGGAACGGCCCACCCCGGCCGATGTCGACCACGTCACGCGGTTCCTGCTCCGTACCGTCGATCAGGAGGTGGGCCCATGAAGGCCGCCGATCAGTTCCACGTCGGTCTCGTCGTCGAGGATCTCGCCCTGGCGCAGGCCGAGTTGACGGCCGTGTTCGGCCACGAGTGGAGCGCCGAACTGGGCGCGTCCGTCAACGTCACCCTGTCCACCGGCGACACCGTGCTCGACCTCAGGAACGTCTACTCGACGACGACGCCCCGCCTGGAACTCGTCCGGCGCATCCCGGGCACCCTGTGGGACGCGACCGGCCTCCACCACCTCGGCTACTGGTCCGACGACGTGAAGGGCGACTCCGCCGAGCTCGCCCGACGCGGCTACCAGGTCGAGGCCGTAGGCAAACGGCCCGACGGGACGCCGTACTGGGCCTTCCACCGCAGCGGCACCGGACCGCTCGTCGAGCTCGTGAGCCGTGAACTCCAGCCGGTGCTGGAGCAGTTGTGGGAGGCGTCGTGACGACCGTGGGGATCGTGACCGGCGCGGGCCGGGGGATGGGCCGGGAGTGTGCCCGCCGGCTCACCGGCACGGTGGACCGGCTGCTGCTGGTCGACCTGGACGAGCGGACGGTGACGGAGGCGGCCGAGGCGCTGTCGGGGCAGGGCGCGGCCGTCGAGCCGTACGTCCTCGACATCACCGATCCCGACGGGCTCGCGGGCCTCGCCGACCGGGCCGCCGCCCTCGGACCGCTGCGGGCCGTCGCCCACGCGGCCGGCATCTCCCCGACCATGGCCGACTGGCGCCGCATCCTCACGGTGGACCTGATCGGCACGGCCCGGCTGGCCGGGGCGCTGCGCCCGCTCGCCACGCGCGGGACGGCGGCGGTGTACTTCGCCTCGATGGCCGCCCACATCGGGATCCGCGAGCCGAACCCGCTGGCGGACGCGGTCCTTTCGGACCCGCTCCAG
The DNA here is from genome assembly GCF_044593635.1 of Streptomyces sp. NPDC051913. Classification (NCBI taxonomy): domain Bacteria; kingdom Bacillati; phylum Actinomycetota; class Actinomycetes; order Kitasatosporales; family Streptomycetaceae; genus Streptomyces; species Streptomyces sp. NPDC051913. The sequence continues at coordinate 249,401 of NZ_JBIUCI010000015.1, forward strand.
GAGGGCTTCCTCGACCGCCTCCACGAGGCGCTCGGGCCGTCGGTGGAGGACCCGGGCGTGGCCTACAGCTGGGCCAAGCGCGGCGTCCACCTCCTCGCGCGGCGCGAGGCGACGCGGGTCGGGCCGGCCGGGGCGCGGGTCTGTTCCGTGTCGCCGGGGGTCGTCGCCACCCCGCAGGGGCGGCAGGAGGCGGCGGCGCATCCCTCGATGAAGGCGCTGGTCGACCGGTCCGCGCTCGGCAGGGAGGGCCGTCCCGAGGAGCTCGCCTCCGTGGTCGCCTTCCTGCTCTCCGACGAGGCGTCGTTCCTGACCGGGGTGGACGTCCTGGTGGACGGCGGTGTGTCGGCGGCGCTGGCTAGCGCCTGACGAACCCGGTCACGATCACCGCGTTGGTGTCGGCCGCCGCCTGCCGCAGGGGCTTCGCCCGCGTGTAGGCGGCGGACGCGTACCAGGCGCGCGCCGCGTCCACCGACTCGAATTCGAGAACGACGGTCTGGTCGCCGTGCCAGTCCCCTTCGAGCACCTGTGGACCGGTGTCCACCGCCAGGACACGGGCCCCGCCCTCCGCCATCGAGGGAGCGGCCGCCCGGCCGTACGCGGCCATGCCGGCCGGGTCCCGCACGGCCTCGGTCAGGATGACGTACGCCTTGGGCATGGCTCTCCTCGTGGTCAGTGCACGGTGATGGCGCGCTCGGGGCACATGCCGGCCGCGGAGCGCACGGCGTCCTCGAACTCGACCGGGACGAGGGGTACTTGGGCGACGGCGTAGCCGTCTTCGCTCAGGTCGAAGACCTCGGGGCAGAGCGAACAGCACACGCCGTGGCCCCGGCAGCGCTCGTCGTCGACGGTGACCTTCATCGGGCCTCGCTCCACTCCAGGTCGAGATGGGTGAGCCCGCGCAGGATGAAGGTGGGGACATAGGAGTAGCGGCGGGCGCCGGCCGGACCGTGCGTACCCTCCGCGATCCGGATGTCGGAGGTGCGGTCCAGCAGCCGTTCGAGCGTCACCCGGGCCTCGGCGCGGGCGAGCGGGGCGCCGGGGCAGGAGTGGACACCGCGCCCGAACGCGAGATGGCGCCGTACGTTGGTCCGGCCCGGGTCGAAGGCGGCAGGGTTCTCGAACTGGCGCGGATCACGGTTCGCCGCGCTGTTGAGGACCATCACCGTGGTGCCGGCCGGAATGTCGACACCGCCCACCGCCGTCGGCACCTTCGACAGCCGGAAGTCGCCCTTGACCGGGCTCTCCGTGCGCAGCGTCTCCTCGACGAAGGCGGGGATGCGATCACGCTCGGCACGCAACCGCCGTTGCAGCTCCGGCTGTTCGGCGATGAGCCGGAGCGCGGCGCTGAGCAGCCGGACCGTCGTCTCCTGGCCCGCCGCGAAGAGGTTGGCGGCGACCCGGACGACATCCGCCACCTCGGGGGTCGAGCCGTCCGGGAAGGTCGCGGTGGCCAGGCCCGTCAGGACGTCCGCGCGCGGCTCGCGGCGACGCTCCTCGATGTACGTCGTGAAACGGCCGTACAGATAGTGGAGCGGCGAGTGGTGCAACGTGTCGTCGCCCGTGCTGCCGATCCCGGCCTCGGTCTGCGGGCGGCGCTGGAGCTTGGCCATGAACTCCTGGCGGTCCTCCTCGGGCACGCCGAGCAGGTCGGCGATCACGAGCAGCGTGAACGGCCCGGCGAAGCCCCCGATGAACTCGCCCTTCCCCGGGGCGAGATAGGTGTCCAGCAGGCTGTCGGCGAGATGCCACATCGACGCCTCGTTCTCCTTGAGGCGCTTCGGTGTGATCAGCCGCATCAGCAGGGCGCGGTGATCGGTGTGCACGGGTGGGTCCATGGTGGGGAGCTGGTCGCTCATCGGCAGTTCGTCGCGGTGCCGCTCGATGAGCTCGCTGACGTCGTCGCCCTCCAGCGGCACCGGGAACCCCGGGAACGGGCCGGTCACCGAGACACACGCCGAGAACGCGTCGGTGTCGTTGTAGACCTGCACCGCCTCGTCGTACCCGGTCACCATCACCACGTCGTGGTGGCTCTCCCGCTGCACCGGGCAACGCCCGCGCAGGGCGTCGAAGTAGGGATAGGGGTCCGCGACGACCCGCTCGTCCCGGAAGAAGTCGATCGCCTCGAAATCGTCCACGGTCTGCTCGGCTCTCTGTCGCGCTCAAGGACCCTGACGCCGTGGGACGGTAGCACAATTCTCCCAATGCTGGAATCTTGCTTGTAGGTTTGTGAGAGTGACGTTCTCGTATGTGTTGAGGAGCCCCATGGAAGAGATCGAGGCGCTGGGCGCCGCACGCGGCATACGCCGTGCCGTGCTCGGCGACGCCCATGTCGATGCCGCCACCGCCGACCCCGACCCCGTGGCCGTCGAGTTCCAGGACTACCTCACCGCTACGGCGTGGGGCGTCTGGGCGCGCGGTGGTGCCCTGAGTACGCGCGACCGCAGCCTCGTCGTCCTGGCGATGACCGCCGCGCTGGGGCGCACGGAGGAGTTCCGCGTCCATGCCGGCAGCGCGCCGCGTGCCGGAGTGAGTGACGCCGAGGTCGACGAACTGCTCTTCCAGATCGCCGCCTACGCCGGTGTCCCGGCCGGCAGCGCGGCCCGGCGGATCGTCACCGAGGTCAGGAGGCAGGCGTGACGGTCGGTTTCGTCGGCCTCGGCAACATGGGCGCCGTCCTGGCCGCGAACCTCGTCGCGGCCGGGCATGAGGTGGTGGCCCATGACGCGCTGGGCCCCGCGCGGGCGCCCGAGGGGGCGGTCTACGTCGACGAGGTCGCCGAGGTCGCCCGCCGTGCCCAGGCGTTGGTGCTCAGCCTCCCCGACGGCGCCGCCTCCGAGCAGGTCGCCCGCGCGATCCTCGCCGCGGACGGGCGCCGCGTCCGTCAGGTCGTCGACACCTCGACCATCGGCGTGACCGCCGCCCGGGCCGTCGCCGCACTGCTCGCCGGGGAGAAGGTCGGCTACGTGGACGCACCGGTCTCCGGCGGAGTCGCCGGGGCGAAGGCCCGCACCCTCACCGTCATGTACGCGGGCGCCGACCACGACTGCGCCCAGGTCGCCGACGTGCTGGCGGGCCTCGGTGACCGCCGCCACCGCGTCGGCGACACCCCCGGCATGGCCCAGGCCCTCAAGCTCGCCAACAACTTCCTCTCCGCCACGACCCTCGCCGCCACCAGCGAGGCCGTCGCGTTCGGGCTCTCCGCCGGGCTCGACCTGGCCACCATGCTCGACGTCCTCAACGGATCGAGCGGCCGCAGCGCCGCCACCGAGGACAAGTTCCCCCGCCATGTCCTGACCGGCCACTACGCCGCCGGCTTCACCAACTCCCTGATGAACAAGGACGTCCAGCTCTATCTGCGGGAGTCGGGGGCGTGGGGCGGCTCGGTCGGCGAGGCGATCGGGGTGCTGTGGGAGCGGTTCGCGCGGGCGGAGCCCGGGGTGGACTTCACCCGCATCCACCCGTACTTGACGCTCCGACAAAAGCGAGAATAGCATTCTCGCACGGAGAGACTGAGATTATCGCTCGCTCTTCCTCCGTACAGCCGACTGGAGGACCAGACCTCATGGCGCACTTCAAGAAGCCCGCAGCGGGCAGCTGGACCGAACACCTCAAGCTCGGGACGGAGCCGGTCAGTTACGAGGACTCCATCTCGTCCGAGCACTACGAGCGCGAGCGCGACGCGATCTTCCGGCGGACCTGGCTGAACGTCGGCCGGATCGAGCAACTGCCCAAGCGCGGCAGCTTCTTCACCAAGGAACTGGACGCGGCCCGCACCTCGGTCATCGTCGCGCGGGGCACCGACGACGAAGTGCGCGCCTTCCACAACGTGTGCCGGCACCGCGGCAACAAGCTGGTGTGGAACGACTTTCCACGCGAGGAGACCAGCGGCGTCTGCCGCCAGTTCACCTGCAAGTACCACGCCTGGCGTTACGACCTGGAGGGCAAGCTCGCCTTCGTCCAACAGGAGCAGGAGTTCTTCGACCTCGACAAGTCCCGGTACGGGCTCAAGCAAGTCCGGACGGAGGTGTGGGAGGGGTTCATCTTCGTCAACCTCGACCCGGACAACACCACACCCCTGCGTGACTACCTGGGCGAGTTCGCCCAGGGCATCGAGGGCTACCCGTTCCACAAGATGACGCAGGCCCACAAGTACCGGGCCGAGATCGGCGCCAACTGGAAGCTGTTCATCGACGCGTTCGCCGAGTTCTACCACGCGCCGATCCTGCACGCGGGCCAGTACGTCTCCGAGGAGGCCCGCAAGATCCAGAAGTACGGCTACGAAGCCCTCCACTACGACATCGACGGCCCGCACAGCATGGTGTCGTCCTGGGGCGGCATCGCCCCGCCGCACGACCGCGCCATGGTCAAACCCATCGAAGGGGCCCTGCGCAGCGGGCTGTTCGGCCCCTGGGAGTTCCCGGACATCGGCGTCGCCACCGAGGATCTGCCGCCGGCCGTCAACCCGACCCGCGACAAGCGCTGGGGCATGGATTCCTTCGTCTTCTTCCCCAACTTCATGCTGCTGATCTGGCGGCCCAACTGGGTGCTCACGTACCACTACTGGCCGACCGCCCACAACAGCCACATCTTCGAGGCGACCTGCTACTTCGTGCCGCCGGAGAACGCCTTCCAGCGGCTCCAGCAGGAGCTGGCCGTCGTCTCCTTCAAGGAGTACGGCCTCCAGGACGGCAACACCCTGGAGGCGACGCAGACCATGCTCGAATCGCGGGCGGTGGGGGAGTTCCCGCTCAACGACCAGGAGGTGCTCCTGCGCCATCTGCATCAGACCGCCCGCCAGTACGTCCGCGACCACGAGCAGCGCACGGCCTAGGAGGACCCGCATCATGCACCCGAACACGGACCCGGCCACGGCCCCCGTCTTCCCGCCCGAGTTCGCCGCCCTGGAGCCGTTCGCGGACTGGGCGATCCCCACCGAGAAGGCCCGCTACGCCAAGCGGATCGCGTCCACGATGGACGAGCTCGACGCCTTCTACGCCACGGCGTTCCCGCTGCTCAGGGACGGCACCGCATATCTCCAGCAGGTCTCCATGGACGACATCTGCGAACCCGACAAGCACCTGCTGTGGGCCTTCTGCGCCCTGGTCACCGTCGCCTTCCCGGTGGAGGCCTGGCGGCAGCCCAAGGTTCCCGACACGGGTGCCGCGAGCATCGACGCCGTTTTCGAACCGGCCGTCTGATGCCCCGCCCGCGCGCCCCGCAGCCGCCGGTCCGGCTGCGCGCCGCCCGCATGCTCGATGTCGACAAGGGCGAACTCGTCACCCCCGCCGACCTGTTGATCGAGGGCGACCGCATCACCGCGATCGCCCCGGCCCGGGTCCCCGAGGACACGGTGGAGATCGACCTCGGCGATCTGACCCTCCTGCCGGGCCTGATGGACATGGAGGTCAACCTGCTGCTCGGCGGCCCCGACCACCGCAGTCCGCTCAACCCGGTCCAGGACGACCCCGCCGTACGCGCCCTGCGTGCCGTCGCCAACGCCCGCCGCACGCTGCGCGCGGGCTTCACGACCGTACGGAACCTCGGCCTGTTCGTGCAGACCGGCGGGCTGCTGCTGGACGTGGCGCTGAAGAAGGCGATCGACCTGGGCTGGATCGAGGGACCACGGGTGGTACCGGCCGGGCACGCCATCACTCCGACCGGCGGCCACCTGGACCCGACCATGTTCCAGGCGTTCGCCCCGCACATCATGCCCCTCACCGTGGAGGAGGGCATCGCCAACGGCGTCGACGAGGTCCGCAAGGCCGTCCGCTACCAGATCAAGCACGGGGCACGCGTCATCAAGGTCTGCGCCTCCAACGGCATCATGTCCCACACCGGGCCGGCCGGCGCCCAGCAGTACTCCGACGACGAACTCCGCGCCGTCGTCGACGAGGCCCACCGCGCCGGCCTGAGGGTCGCCGCCCACTGCATGGGCGACCGCACGATCCGCGCCGCCCTCGACGCGGGCATCGACTGCGTCGAACACGGCTTCCTGGCGAGCGACGAGACCCTGGACCTGATGATCGAGCGGGGCACCTTCCTGGTGGCGACGACCTACATAGCCGACGGCATGGACGTCTCGAAGGCGGCCCCCGAGCTCCGGGCGAAGGCGGCAGAGGTCTTCCCCCTCGCCAAGGCGACGATCGCCCGGGCCGTCGAACGCGGCGTCCGCATAGCCTGCGGCACGGACGCCCCGGCCATCCCGCACGGCAAGAACGCCCGGGAGCTGGTGGCGCTGGTGGACAGAGGGATGACCCCACTCGGCGCGATCCGGGCGGCGACGACGGTGGCGGCGGACCTGATCGACGCGGACGACAGGGGCCGGTTGGAGCCGGGCTTGTTGGCGGACGTGATCGGAGTTCCCGGAAACCCGCTGACGGACATCACGGTGACCGAGGACGTCCGGTTCGTGATGAAGGGCGGCAAGGCATACGCCCTCTAGGGGCGCGGGACTGCGTCAATGTGCGGCTCCGCCGCGTGGGCGCGAGCAACCACAACGCACCCGCAGCCGCCGTCCCATCTCAGCCCCCTCACACCTTCCGCGTGATCCCCCCGTCCACCCTCACCATCGCCCCCGTGGTGAAACCCGACGCCCCGCTGGCGAAATGCAACGCCAGCGGGGCAACGTCGTCCGGCACCCCCAACCGCCCCAACGGCACGAACGACGCGTCGAACCCCTCCGCCTCCCACTCCGCGTGCGCGCCCGTGCGGATCGGCCCCGGCAGGATGGCGTTGACGCGGACCTTGGGGGCGTAGGCCTCCGCCAGGCCGACGGTGAGGGCGTTGAGGCCCGCCTTGGCGCAGGCGTAGGGGAGTTCGTGGACGCTGGCGAGGAGCGAGCCGGCCGTGCCGATGTTGATGATCGATCCGCCGTCGTGATCGGCCATGTGCCTGGCCGCCAGGACCGCCAGGCGGAACGGGCCCTTCAGGTTCACGGCGAGTGTCTTGTCGTAGAGCTCCTCGGTGACCGTGTCGAGGCTCTCGTACAGCGGCGACATGCCCGCGTTGTTGACCAGTACGTCGAGCCGGCCGAACTCCGTCAGGGTTTCGGCGACCAGTCGCTCGCAGTCGTCCCAGTGGCCGACATGGCAGGCGATGCCCACGGCCCGCCGTCCCGTCGACGCCCGTACCTCCTCGGCCACCGCCCGGCACGCCTCGGCCTTGCGTGAGGCGACGACCACATCGGCGCCGGCCTCCGCCAGGGTCCGCACGATGGCCCGGCCGATGCCGCGGGACCCGCCGGTGACCACGGCCACCTTGCCGGTGAGGTCATGGAGTTGGCTGAAGGAGGTCATCGGCGGTCGGCCTTCCGTATCGTCGTCAGCAGCTCGCGCCGCAGGAGCTTTCCGGTGGGGGTGTACGGGAGTTCGTCGCGGAAGACGACCAGGTCCGGTGTCCTGGAGCCCCGTAGCCGGCCCCGCACCCACGCGCGCAGCGCCTCGCCGTCGACCACCACCCCGGCGTGGACGACCACGAACGCGGCGATCCGCTCGCCCCACTCCTCGTCCGGCACGCCCACGACCGCCACCTCGCGCACCGCGTCGTGCCGCAGCAGGACGTCCTCCACCTCGGCCGGGGCGATGTTCTCCCCGCCCCGGATGATGGTGTCGTCGGCCCGCCCTTCGACGAAGAGATAGCCGTCGGCGTCGAAGCGGGCGAGATCGCGGGTGTGGAACCAGCCGTCCGCGTCCAGCAGCGCCTCGGCACCCTTGTACTCGCCGGACACCTGCGCCCCGCGCACCCACAACTCACCGACCTCGCCGACCGGTTGGGCCGCGCCGGACCCGTCCCGGATCTCCGCCTCCACCCCCGGCACCATCCGCCCCGCCGAGCGCAGCCGCGCCCGTACCCCAGGGTCGGCGGACGTCAGGGCGGCGCGGTGGTCGTCGGGGCTCAGCAGCGCGATCGTGGAGCTGGTCTCGGTGAGGCCGTAGGCGTTGGTGAACCCGGTGTCCGGGAAGGCTCGCAAGGCGGCCTCCAGGACGGTGTGCGGCATCCGGGCGCCGCCGTACGCCATCGACCGCAGCGTCGGCACCTTTGCCGGGCGCCCGTCCAGGTGCTCGACCACACGGGCCAGCATCGTCGGCACGACCATCGCGGACGTGATCTCCTCGGCGCGCACCAGCCGCAGCCAGGCCCCGGGCTCGAAGGCACCGAGGTGCACCATGCGCCGCCCGGCGTAGAGGTTGCTGATCACCGAGCCCACGCCCGCCACGTGATAGGGCGGAACGCTCATCAGCACGGCGTCGTCGGGGGCCGCCGAGGCGAACTCCACGGTCTGGAGGACGTAACTGCTCAGATGCCTGTGCCGCAGAACCGCAGCCTTGGGGGCGGCGGTCGTTCCGCTCGTGAACAGCAGCACGGCCGGGTCGTCCGCGTCGCCCATCGGACCCGCGGCCGGTTCCGCGGCCAGGGCCTGTGCGACGAGTGCTTCGGGAGTGCGGACGTCGAGACCGGCGAACGTGTCGGTGAGCGACCCGTCGGCGACCACGAACGGTTTCTCGGTGTGGGCCACCAGCGCGGTCAACGCCCCTTCCGACAGGCGGTAGTTGACCGGCACGAGCGGCACACCCGCCAGCGCCGCACCGAACAACAGCACGGGGAAGTCGGGACCGTTGACCCCGGCGTACAGCAACTCCCGTGCCCCGGCGCGGTGGACGACGGTCGCCACACCGGCGGCGAGCCGCCTCAGCCGCGCACGGGTCATACCGGTGTCGCGCGGGCCGACCGCGACCCGGTCCGGGGCGTCGGCCACGGCCATGTCGAGCAACATCGCGATGTTCAAGACGACGCCTTCTCTTCTCGACGGACGTTTCTCCACGGGTGCGAACGGTATTCTACTTACAGGGAAACCTCATTCTCCAGGGAGCGTCCGTGGATTTCGAACTCACTGAGCAGCAGGAGGACATCCGGGCCGGAGTCCGCGAACTCGCCGCCGGCTTCGGCCCCGAGTACTGGGCCGGCCAGGACGAGCGCGCGGAGTTCCCCTGGGCCTTCTACGACGCCTTCGCCAAGGCGGGCTGGCTGGGCGTCGCCGTCCCCGAGGAGTACGGCGGGGGAGGACTCGGCATCCTGGAGGCCTCGCTGCTCCTGGAGGAGGTCGCGGCCTCCGGCGCCGGCATGAACGGGTGCAGCACCATGCACCTGACCATCTTCGGCCTCAACGTCCTGGCCAGACACGGCAGCGACGCACTGCGCCGCACGATCCTGCCGCACGCCGCCACCGGCGACCTGCACGTCTGCTTCGGCGTCACCGAACCCGACGCCGGCACCGACACCACCAGCATCACCACGTTCGCCCGCCGCGACGGCGACCACTACGTCATCGACGGCCGCAAGATCTGGATCACCAAGGCCGGCGACTCGCAGAAGATGGTCCTCCTCGCCCGCACCACCCCCCGCGCCGAGGTCGCCAGAGCGACCCAGGGCATCTCCGTCTTCCTCGTCGACGTCGACCGGACCGCCATGGACATCCGGCCGATCCCCAAGATGGGCCGCAACGCCGTGGCGTCCAACGAGATCTTCATCGACGGCCTGCGCGTACCGGCATCCGCGAGGATCGGTGAGGAGGGCGAGGGCTTCCGCTATCTGCTGGACGGTCTCAACCCGGAGCGCATCCTGCTCGCCCACGAAGCCCTCGGCCTCGGCAGGGCCGCACTGGACGCCGCGACCCGCTACGCCCGCGACCGTGTCGTCTTCGGCCGCCCCATCGGCCAGAACCAGGGCATCGCCTTCCCGCTCGCCGAGGCCCTCACGCGCCTGGACGCGGCCCGTCTCATGGCCCGCAACGCGGCCTGGCGCTACGACCGCGGCCTGGACTGCGGACGCGAGGCCAACATGGCCAAGTTCCTCTGCGCCGACGCGGGATTCCAGGCGGCCGACCGGGCCGTGCAGACCCTGGGCGGGATGGGATACGCCCGCGAGTACCACGTCGAGCGGTACTTCCGTGAGTCCCGGCTGCTGCGGCTCGCGCCGGTCAGCCAGGAGATGGTGCTCAACTACGTGTCCCAGCACGTGCTGGGGCTGCCCAGGTCCTACTGACCCCGGGCAGCCCCGTACCGCGTCAGCCCTTGCGGGCCTTGACCTCTTCGGTGAGGGCGGGGACGACGTCGAAGAGGTCGCCGACGACGCCGTAGTCGACGAGGTCGAAGATCGGGG
>NZ_JBIUCI010000016.1:0-215852 GCF_044593635.1 Streptomyces sp. NPDC051913
AGGTCCTCCGCCTCGTGATGGTCCCCGTTGGTCAGCAGATACGCGGTACGCACCAGCCGAGACCAACGGACGGCCGCGTACGTCTCGAAGTCCCGCATGTCGTACGCGTCATGTGCGTCGTCCGCGCCATGCGGGTCGTACGCGCCGTCGTCCCCCGGTCCCTCTCCGCGTGAGGCGATGGGCATTGGGCTGGTCATCACACGCACCCCGGTTCACCCCGATTCCTTCCCCGGTGCGCGCTGGTCAGGGCGCGCACGATGTCCTCCTCAGTAACACCCCTCCTGGAAGGCTCAGGTTGCACGCGCCGGGCAGCCGGATTCGGCGGCCCCGGCGTCCGGATGGCGGGACCGTTCGACAGCGGTGAGAGACCGGCCGACGGTCTCGCAGAGGGCGCGGATGGCCTCGGCCGGGTCGGGCAGGTCGACGGTCCACAGGCCGACGGAGCTGCCCGTGGCGATCGCCAGGGTGCGGCCGTCCGGGCTGAACGCCATCGCCGTGGGCGAGCGGGTCGGCAGGGTGCCTCTCTTCTGGGTGGTGCCGAGATCCCAGAGCTGGACTCCGCTCACGGTGCCCATGGCCAGTGCGCGTCCGTCGGGGCTGTACGCCGGCGAGGTCACCCCTTCGCCGACGCCGAAGTCGGCCAGGAGATCACCGGTCCGCACGTCCCACGTCCTCACCTGGCCGTTGGTCGTGCCGACGGTGGCGAGGGAGCGTCCGTCCGGGCTGAACGCGAGGGACAGTGGGCTGCGGATGCCCGGACGGAGGGTGCGCACTGTGCGGCCGGTCGCGGGGTCGAGCAGGGTGACCCGATCGCCGTCGCCCTCGATGCCCACGACGGCGAGGGTGCGACCGTCCGGGGCGAACACCAGCCCCCTCACCAGCTCGCCGCCGCCGGCGTGGACGGTGCGCACCGCGCCGGTCGACAGCTGCCAGATCCGCACCGCGCCCCTCGCGCCGGCGAAGGCGAGGCGGGTTCCGTCGGGACTGAGGACCGCCGGACCGGCGGCGTCCACGGCCCGGCTTCGATGCAAGCGGCCCGTGGCGAGGTCCCGGACCTCGATCACCTCGCCCTTGCCCGCCCGGGCGACCAGGGCACGCCCGGCGGGGCTGAAGCCCACCGCCGCGAGGCGGGAGCTCACGAAGGGCAACCGCCGTCCACTGAACTCCGGAGCGGCTTCGGGTGCCGACGCCAGGGTGGCTTCGGCGTCGCCGGTCCGGGCATCCCACAGGCGTACGGCCCCACCCCCCGGCGGACCTTGACCTACCGCGGACACCAAGCTTCCGTCCCGGCTGAAGGTCAGGTCGGTGAGGTGCGTGCCGGTGGGGCCCGGCAGCGTGATCCGCGGGCGGTCGACGGACAGACCGTGGACGCGGGCGGCGGCGTCCGTGGTGCTGCTGGTCACGAGGGTGCGGCCGTCCACGTCGAGGGCCACCGTCACGGCCCCGCGCCCGTGGTGACCGGCGGTCACCGTGCCGATCGCCGTACCGGAGACCGTGTCCCACAGGCGGACCGTGTCACCACTGCCGGAGAGGGCGAGGGTCCGCCCGTCCCCGCTGAACCGCAGTCCGTTCAGCGCCACGGGGACATCTCTGATGGTGCGCCGGACTGCGCCGGTGGCCGTCTCCCGTAGTTGCACCGAACCGTCGGTGCCGGCGATCGCACAGGTCCGGCCGTCGGGGCTGAGAGCCACGGCGCCGCCGCCCCCTATCAGGCTGTCCCGTGAGGTGCGGGTGCGGCCCGTGGCCAGCTCCCACACCCGCACCTGTCCGCCCGGTCCCACCGCGGCGACGGTACGGCCGTCCGGGCCGAAGGCGACCCCGTGCGGGTCGGGATGGCCGCTGAAGCGGTGTCGGGTACGCCCGGTGGACACGTCCCACACCCGTACCGCGGCCGGGGAGGAGGCCGCCACGCTCCGACCGTCGGGGCTGAAGGCGAGCGCGCGGACCGCGCCGTCCGGAATCGGGAAGGTGCTGAGCTTCTTGCCGGTCGCGGGATCCCACAGGGTCACCGCCGCACCGGTGTCACCGGTGGTGGCGACGGCGAGGGTGCGTCCGTCGGGGCTGAGGGCCGCGACCTGACTGTCTTCGTCGTCGGCGGATGCGGTGAACGCCTTGCGGAGGCGGCCTGTGGACAGGTCCCAGATCCGCGCCGTGCCGTCCGTGCTGTGGGTGGCGAGGGTGTGTCCGTCCGGGGTGAGAGCGAGGGACTCCACCGGCGCGGTGCCGTCGGCGAGGCGCTCGCGCAGCGGTGACGCGGCGGCGGCGTACAGGGCCCCGGCCGCCTCACGGGTCGGGCTGGTCCGGTAGGCGTGCACGGCGAGCAGGGCGGCGAGGTCGGGATCCGAGTCCAGCAAGGCACGCGACTGGGCGGCGAGTTGACGGGACTGAGCGGTGTGCTGGGCGGTGATCGCGCTCCGCCACTGCCCCACGGCGAGGCCGGCGGCGACCAGGGCGAGGCACAGGGCGGTGGTGACCCCGGTGAGCACCAGCCGGTACCGACGACGGCCGCGCCGCGCGTCATCACGGCTGGCGTCGAGGAAGTCCCTTTCCAGCTCGGTCAGTTCCCCGCGCGGCGCGCCGCCGAAGTATTCCTGTACGGCGGTGAGCCTGCTCCCCCGGTACAGGGCGCCTTTCTCCCGGCCCAACTCCCGCCAGGTGTGCGCCGCCTCGGTCAGTTTCCGGTGTGCGCGCAGGCGTTCACGGTCCGCGTCGATCCAGCCGCGCAGCCGGGGCCACGACGTGATCAGGGCCTCGTGGGCCATCTCGACCGTGTCGTCGTCCAGGGTGAGCAGCCGTGCCCGGGCGAGTGCGTCCACCACCGCGGCCGTGCCGTCCCGGCCGGTGCCGGGCAGTTCGGCGCGCCGGACGGGACGACGGGTGTCGGGCGTGCCGTCCCCGGGGGCGACCAGGCGCAGCAGCACCCGGCGGGCGGCGGTCGCCTGGTCGTCGGTGAAGCCGTCGTAGATCTGCTCGGCGGTGGTGGCGATCGCGCCGTCCAGGCATCCGGCCGCCTCGTACCCCGCCACGGTCAGGGTCTTGCCGCGGCGTCGGCGCCAGGTCTCCAGCAACGCGTGGGACAGCAACGGCAGTCCGCCCGGCGCGTCGGCGACCTCCTTCACCAGCCGCGCGGTGAGGGCGCGTTCCACGGTCAGTCCGGCGGCCGTGGCCGGCTTGACGACGGTGTCCCGCAGTTCCGCCGGGCTCAGCGCTCCGGCCAGGAGGTTGGCGTCGCGCAGGGCGTCGGCCAGCTCGCGGTGCTCGGCGCAGCGGCCGTAGAAGTCGCCGCGTACCGCCAGCAGCACACGCAGACGGGCGGCGGGCTGCCGGGCGGTGAGCAGCAGGTCGATGAAGCGTGCGCGCTCGGCCGGGTCCTGGCAGAGCGTGAAGACCTCTTCGAACTGGTCGACGATCACGAAGGTGTCCGCCTCGGCGGGGGCGGGTTCCAGCAGGGAGGCGTGGCTGCGCAGGGGGTGCTCGCCCGGCGTCAGGATCCTGATCGCGGCCGGCCGCAGGCCCGGCTCCCGTGTCGTTCGCAGGACGGGGATCAGGCCGGCCCGCAGCAACGAGGACTTGCCGCTGCCGGAGGGTCCGAAGACGGCGGCGAACCGTCGTCCGCGCAGCAGGTCGACGAGGTCGGCGGTGAGCCGGTCCCGGCCGAAGAAGAGGTCGCTGTCCGCGGTCTCGAACCTCGCCAGGCCCCGGTACGGCGGGAAAGAGCCGTCGTCGTCACCGGCCGCGCCCTCCGCGGCTTCCTTCCACCGCGCCTCCCACTGCGCCAAGTCCCCACCGCAGGCCCGCGCATAGGCGAGGGCCACCGGCAGCGTCGGCAACCGCTCGCCCGCCGCGGCCTGCGACAACGTACTCACCGAGTAGCCCGCCCGCCGTGCCAGCGACCGGTAGGTCATCCCGTCCGCCGCCGCCCGCAACTCGCGTAACGCGCACGCGAACCGCTGCACCGGTCCCGCCGCCGGATCCACCGGCAGTTCACGACGCCCCGCCACGCCTTCCCCCTTCCGGCCGTAACCGCTCCACCGCGACCAGCCGTTACCCGTACGTCCCTCAGGCCCGAACGGCTCACCCGCCCACCGCGTTGTTCGGCCGCCGGGACAGGCCTGCCGAACAATGCGCGGCCCGCTGGACTCGTCGACGGAAGCGGTGCCGCGCCGCTTGCCCAGATCCGCGGCACACCTGACCGAAGAGGACGTCACCCACGTATGAAAGCCCCACCCGCCGACGCCGCACGCCGTCCGGTCACCCTCACCACCCCCGGTCCGTCACGGTTGGGCTGGCTGGACGCGTTGCGCGGCATCGCCGCGCTCGTCGTGGTGTTCGACCACTCGTCGTACACGTTCTTGGCCGACTTCCGAGGGGAGTTGATGCCGCAGTTCAACACCAGCCGTTACGGCATCATGGTGTTCTTCCTGGTGAGCGGCTACATCGTGCCCGCGTCGCTGGAGCGCCGGGGCTGTGTGCGGACGTTCTGGATCGGGCGGCTCTTCCGGGTGTACCCGCTGTGGGCGGCCGTCGTCGCCCTGCTTCTCGTCGCCCGCCTGCTGGGCGTCGCGGAGATCCGTGACTTCGGCACGCGGAGCGTCGTCTCCGTGGCCGTCGCCCATGTCACCATGCTCCAGGAGCTGTTGGGGACACCCAGCCTCCTGCTGGTGCTGTGGACGCTCTCCTACGAGATGTCCTTCTATCTCCTCGTCGTCGCCCTCTTCACGGTCCGCCTTCACCAGCGGTCGGCGGCGACGTCGGTCCTGCTGGCCGTGCTCGCCGCCGTGAGTGTGACGGTCGGCCTGACCGTCCCGCCTTCCGCCCTGTCCGGCCTTCTCGGCACCGGACCGCTCGTCGCCTCGGCCTCGGTCACCATGGCGGTCGCCATCGGTTGCGCGAGTTCCGGCTCTCCCTCGCTGCGGCGCCTCGGGGGCGTCCTGGGCGGGGTGTTGGCACTCGTCCTGGTCGCGTTCAACGGCACGGTCCCGCTGTGGGAGAGCCTGGTGATCCTCGCCGTGATGTTCCTGGGCACCGCCGTCCACCGCGCCGAGAACGGTCGCAGCGGCCGGCGCCACGTGGTCGTCGGCGCGGTCGTCGTGGTCGTGTGTGCCGTGGGGAGCGCGTACGGGTACGGCGGCGACGCCCCCTTCACCCGGCGCGGCTGGATCGTCGCGTTCCTGCTGGCCGTGCTCACCTTCGGCGCCGGGCTGCTGATGCGCCGACGACGCCTGCCGCGGCTGCTGACCGGGCTCGGGGCGATCAGCTACTCGGTCTATCTGGTGCATCCGGTGCTGCTGGCGGTCGTCGACGGCACGGTCGGCCGGCGACGGCACGACGATGCCGTACTCGAAGTGGCGTTCTTCGTCGTGCTGTTGCCCGTGTGCCTGCTGACCCACCGGTACGTCGAGGAGCCGGGCCGGCGCTGGGGCCGACGGCTCGGGCGGCCGACGACGGTGCCTATCTCCGATCGAGATGACTGACATTCCGGATCATCGCCTCCGATGAGGAAGCAACCGGGGCGGACCGACGCTTACGCCTGCGTGACCACAGCGAAGAAGTTCAAGAAGGCGCACCTGTCCGCGACCGTGCCGGCTACCCGAGGCGTGTCCGGCCGACTGGTGGCGCTGCTGGCCGTCGCCTCGGGCATGACGGTCGCCAACCTCTACTACGCCCAGCCCCTGCTGTCCTCGCTGAGCGGGGTGTTCCACACGAGCACGGCCACCGCCGGCGCCCTCGTCACGGTCACCCAGATCGGCTATGTGATCGGCATGCTGTTCCTGGTCCCGCTCGGCGACCGGCTGGAGAAGCGGAACCTGGTCACCGTCCTGCTGACGGTGACGACCCTCGCCCTGGTGGCGGCGGGACTCGCCACGAGCTTCCCCATGCTGCTGATCGCCTCGCTGGTCAGCGGCGCCACGTCGGTCGTCGCCCAGATCCTGGTGCCCTTCGCCGCCGGACTCGCCCCCGACCACGCCCGCGGTCGTGTCGTCGGCCGGGTGATGAGCGGGTTGCTCACCGGCATCCTGCTCTCCCGTACGGTCAGCAGTCTGGTCTCCGACCTCGCGGGCTGGCGTGTCGTCTTCCTCGGCTCCGCCGCGCTGATGGCCGTGCTCGCCGTGGCCCTGCTCGCGGCGCTGCCGCAGCACGCGCCGACCATCACCGTGCCGTACCACCACGTGCTGCGCTCCACCGCCCGGCTGGTGCGCACGCACCCGGTGCTGGTGCGGCGTGGCCTCTACCAGGCGGCGATGTTCGGCGCCTTCAGCGCGTTCTGGACCACCGTCTCCTTCGTCCTGACGGGCCCTGGCTTCCACTACTCCCCCGTCGGGGTCGCCGTGTTCGCCCTCGTCGGCGCGGCCGGCGCGGCCATCGCCCCGTTCGCCGGACGGTGGGCCGACCGGGGGCTGGTCCGTCCCATGACCGGCATCGCCTTCGTGGCCGCCGCGCTGGCGTTCGCGGTCGCCGGGTTCGGCGGACACAGCGTCGTCCTGCTCGCCCTGGCCGCGATCGTCGTCGACATGGCCGTACAGACCACGTTGATCCTCGGCCAGCACACCGTCTACCAGCTCGACCCGGCCGCCCGTGCCCGCCTCAACAGCGCCTTCATCGCCCTGTTCTTCGTCGGCGGCGCGGCCGGCTCACAGCTCGGGTCCGTCGTCTACCACGCGGGCGGTTGGACCGCCCTGACCGTCCTGGGGGCGGCCCTGCCGCTCGCCGCGCTGCTCTACTGGGCCACCGAACGGCCGCGGAACCCCGAGGCGGGTCGCTGACGGATGCCTCACGAGCGGACGCCGCGCGCATACGATGCCGACGAAGATCGGCGACCGTCGCAGCAGCGCCGGTCGGAGCGCTGCCTGACCTGGAGCGGATGATGGATCTGCGGCAGATGGAGGTCGTCGTCGCGGTGGCCGACGCGGGCGGTTTCACGGCGGCGGCCAGGCGACTGAACGTGGTCCAGTCCGCCGTGTCCAGCACGGTCCGCGCGCTGGAGCGCGAGCTGGGCACCGCCTTGTTCGACCGCACCACCCACCGCGTCGCGCTCACCCCGGCCGGCGAGGCGTTCGTGCCCGCCGCGCGCGCGACGCTCCGGGCCGCCGAACAGGCCCGGGAGGCCGTGGACGCCGTGAAGGGGCAGCTTCGGGGGCGGGTGACGGTCGGCACGATGCAGGGCGTCTGGGCGGGGCTCCACCACGCGTTGGCCGCGCTGCGGGCCGAACATCCGGGTGTGGTCGTGCAGTTGCGGCAGGCCGCCGTCGCCGACATCCGGCAGGCGCTGCGCGAGGGCACGGTGGACCTGGCCGTGGTGGCGCTCGACCGCCAGCAGCAGCGCGGGCTCGCGACGCGGCTGCTGGCCCGCGAGGACATGGTGCTGCTGGCGGCGCCCCGGCGGGACCTCTTCGGGGCGGCGCCGAACGGGCCGGTGCGGCTCGCCGACATCGCCCGGCTGCCCCTGGTCGACTTCACGTCCGGCTGGGCCATTCGCTACGCCGTCGACCGGGCCTTCCGGGCCGCGGGCGTCGACCGCACCACGACCTTCGAGGTGAACGACATCGGCGCGGCGGCCGAACTGGTCCGCAACGACCTGGGCGTGTGCGTCATGCCCCAGTCGATCGCCGACCGCTTCCCCGATCTGGCCCAGTACCGCTTCGACCGCCACGCACCCCACTGGAAGATCATGGTGGTTCGGCCTCCTGGCGAGCCGCCCCCGGCGGCCGCCGCGCTGCTGCGCCACATCACCTGACCACGTGCTTCTCGGGCAAATGCCCTTGCGGGCACCCGGTTCGGCGCCTTCGCCCGCTAGGGACGGACGTAAGGCCGCGTCATGATCTCCATGTTGTGGCCGTCCGGGTCGTCGAAGTAGGCGCCGCGGCCCCCGAACAGACGGTTGATCCGGCCTGCATCGGTGTGCGCGGGGTCGGCGTAGTACGTCACGTCGACCGCTTCCAGGCGGGCGATCATCGCGTCGAACCGGTCGTCGGGCACGAGGAAGGCGTAGTGCTGGGACTGGATCGGCTCGTCCCGCTTCTCGTAGTAGTCGAGCGTGACGCCGTTGCCGAGGTCCACGGGCACGAACGGCCCGAAGGGGGCGCCCACCCGCAGCCCCAGGATCACGGCGATGAACTCGGCGGACAGGTGCCGGTCGCTCGCGTAGACGGCGGTGTGGTTCAACTGGACTCCGGCCGTCGGCAGGTCGGCGTCGTACGGGTACGGCTGGTCAGGGGACATGAAAGGTGAGTCTCCGGTCTTGGGATCCGCTGGAACGGGCGCCGCACACGGGCGCCGGGAGCAAAGACACGGAGGGAGGGGCGGGCCGCGTGCCCGCCTCGCGCTCACGTCGAGGCCGGGTACCTCACTCGTGTGTGGCCCAAGGCCGACCCGGCAGTCACCCGACCGACCCTAGTGATCGTCGTCGGCGGGGGCAACATCATTCGGGGCGGCGCTCCGGCAAGGGACCGCCGCCCCGACATCCGCGTGCGGAAAGGCCTCAGACCGCCGCGAGGACGGCGGTTGGCTCTTCCGCCTCGGTCAGCAGTTCCAGCAGGCTCGCCCGGGCGCGGGCCACACGGGAGCGGACCGTGCCGATCGGACAGTCACCGGCCTCGGCGACCTCCGCGTACGGCAGGCCGGCCAACTGTGTGAGGACGAACGCCTGCCGGCGCTCGGCGGGCAGCGTGGCCAGCAGGTCCAGCAGCGCGATGCCGTCGTCGAAGCCGGGCAGGCCCTGCGGCTGGGCGTGCTCGACGGCCAGTTGCCAGTCGGGTACGTCGGACAGGCGCGGCCGGGCGGCGGCGTACCGGTAGCTGTCGATGACGGCCCGGCGGGCGATCGACAGCAGCCACGCGCGCGCCGAGGAGCGCCCTTCGAAGCGGTGCAGACTGCCGAGCGCCCGCAGGAACGTGTCCTGGGCGAGGTCGTCCACGGCCTGGGGGTCGCCGCACAGATGGGCGACGTAGCGCTGGACGTCCCGTTGGAGCGCGCTCACGAACCGCTCGACGGCGTCCGTGTCACCGCCGCGGGCGGCCAGGGCCCAGGCGGTTATCGACTCGTCGATCGAGGCGGACGTGCCGGTTCTGGCGTCCGTCGCGGTGGGCGAGTCAGGCAGGGCAGAGGTGATCACCTGGTGTCCTTCTCGGGATCCGTGAACCGGACCGGTGCGCGCGAGGGCGCGAGGTCCGGTGAAGGGGGAGACGGCCCTACGGCACGCGGGGACGGGCCCACGCCATGGCGTGTGCGGCGCCCGCGTGGGCGTACGGCCGAGACCCGAGGCACGCTGGGGCGGCCTCGGGTTGCCCGCTGTCGTCAGCCGACAGCCGGCCCCACCGGAGGACCCCGGGAGGTGATCGCGTGGACGAGGAGGCGCAGGGCCGGGGCCCGGTCCGAGCGCGGGCGCCCGCGACGGACGCGGGGGCGGTCGGCGGGCGTCGGCAGCGCCAGGAGCAGCCGGAGCGGCGCCGCCAGCCGTCCGGCGACGGCGCGCAGGATACGGAAGGCGGCCTTCTCGCCGTACGCCAGCCACAGGCCGGTCAGGAGCGCGGCGAGCAGATGGGCGGCGAGCATGCCGTAAGACGACGAGTCGACGCCGCTGTGCATGGCGTGCCCCATGTGCATCGACCCCATGCCCGCGTCCATGCCCATGTCCATGTCCATGTCCATGTGCATGCCCATGGCGGTCGGCTCGTCCGGTGACGTCTGGGCGAGAGAGAACGCCTGGTGCAGCACCGTCTGTACGACGACCACGGCCGTCACGATCAACGGCAGCCCGCGTTCCCGTCGGGCCAGACCCCAGCCGACGGCACCCGTCCCGGTCACGCCGGCGGCCAGGGCCCAGGCGGGCACGTCGGCACCGGACATCAGGACGTGGCCGAGGGCGGCGAGCAGCACGCAGACGGCCGCGAACACCGCGGCCCGTACTGTGCGAGAACACCACCCTGTTGTCATGGCGCCTCATCCTCGCATCCGGGCAGCGGTCGGCAGGCGGGGGTACGCGAATCCACAGGTGCCACAGCGGGTCGGCCCTGTTCAGCCGCCCGGCCGGACGACCAGGGCGAGCGTCTCGACGGTCCCGCTGTGCTCGAAGTGGAGCGTGAACGCGACGAGGTCGCCCGCCCGCCACCCCGATCGGGACCGCAGGACGACGTCCACGTCCTGGGGCGACATGGACAGTTCGCCGCGTGCGGGGACGGAGACCGTGGTCACGGTCTCCCGGGAGGCGGCCGCCTCGCCGGTCATGAGGTGGCGGCTGAGCTCGATGTCGCCCCCGGTCTCGGCGGACGTCACCCGGAGCAGCCGGTCGTCCGCGTCGCCCGTGTTGGCGATGTCGAAGAAGGCCGCGGTCTGTGTCGTGTCGCCGTACGGCAGGAGCACCCGTCCCGGGGAGACGGTGATCCGGGGCGGGCTGCCCGCCTGACCGGCGGTGACCCAGGTGGTCAGGCCGCCGAGGGCGAGGCCGCACGCGGCGACGGGCACGAGCGCGGCGTTCAGGGTGTCGGCGAGGCGGCGCCGGGTCGGGCGCCATGGGTTCTGTGCGGTCATCGGGTGCGCCTCCGGGCGGGCGAGGAGGAGGGCGTCGGCTGCCAGGCGCGCAGGCGCAGGCTGTTGGCGACCACCAGGACCGAGCTGGCCGACATCGCCGCCGCGGCGAGCATGGGGTTCAACAGGCCGACCATGGCGAGCGGGACGGTGACGACGTTGTAGCCGAACGCCCAGACCAGGTTGGCGCGGATCGTGCCGAGGGTGCGCCGGGCCAGCCGGACGGCGTCCGCCAGCGCCTCGATGTCGCCGCGTACGAGGGTGACGTCGGCGGCGCCGATGGCCACGTCCGTGCCGGTGCCCATGGCGATGCCGAGGTCGGCGCGGGCGAGGGCGGCGGCGTCGTTCACGCCGTCACCGATGACCGCGACCCGGTGCCCCCGCGCCTGGAGGCCGCGCACGAGGTCGGCCTTCTCCTCGGGAGTGCAGCGGGCGTACGCCTCGTCGATGCCGAGTGCCCGGGCGACGGCCCGGGCGGGCGCCTCCCGGTCGCCGGTGGCGAGCACGGGCCGTACGCCCAGACGCCGGAGCCGGTCGACGGCCCGGTAGCTGCCGGGGCGTACGACGTCGCCGACCTCGATGAGCGCTTGGGCGACGCCGTCCACGTACACCAGTACCGGCGTGTACGCGGCGTCTTCCGTGACGGCCAGGCCGGTCGGCAACTCGTCGTCCGGCGATCGGACTTCCACCAGGCGCCCGTCCACCCGCCCTCGCACGCCCCGACCGGGCAGCGCGCTGAACTCGCCTGCCTCGGGCAGCTGTTCACCCAGTTCACGCCGGGCGTGCGCGGCGATCGCCCGCCCGATCGGATGCTCCGACCCCTGTTCCACCGCGCCCGCCAGGCGCAGTACGGCGTCCCCGCCGAGACCGTCCGGTACGGCGGTGACGCGGGCGACGCTCATATGGCCGGTGGTGAGGGTGCCGGTCTTGTCCAGGACCACGGCGTCCAGGTGCTGGAGTCCCTCCAGGGCCTGTGGACCGGTGACGAGAACGCCGAGTTGGGCCCCGCGCCCGGTCGCGGCCATCAGCGCGGTCGGTGTCGCCAGGCCGAGGGCGCACGGGCAGGCCACTACAAGGACGGCCACGCACGCGGTGACGGCCGCCTGCGGAGCGGCTCCGGCGCCGAGCCAGA
The DNA here is from genome assembly GCF_044593635.1 of Streptomyces sp. NPDC051913. NCBI lineage: Bacteria > Bacillati > Actinomycetota > Actinomycetes > Kitasatosporales > Streptomycetaceae > Streptomyces > Streptomyces sp. NPDC051913. The sequence goes on from NZ_JBIUCI010000016.1 coordinate 11,657, forward strand.
ACCCGAGCGCGGTGACGGCCAGCGCCAGCACGACCGGCACGAAGACCCCGGCCACCGAGTCGGCCAGTCGCTGCGCCTTCGCCTTGCCCGCCTGGGCCTCGGTCACCAGCCGGGTGATCCGGGCGAGTTGGGTGTCGGCGCCGATCGCTGTGGCCCGTACGAGGAGCAGTCCGCCCGCGTTGACGGCCCCGCCGACGACGGCCGAGCCGGGCCCGACCTCCACCGGTTCGCTCTCGCCGGTGACGAGGGAGACGTCGACCGCCGAACTGCCCTCCGCCACTTGCCCGTCGGTGGCGACCCGTTCGCCGGGCCGCACGACGAACACTTGTCCCACACCCAAGTCCTCGATGGCGACGAGCCGTTCGGCACCGTCCTCCCGTACGGCCACCTCCTTGGCGGCGAGCCGGGCCAGCGAGCGCAGCGCCTCCCCTGTCCCGCGCCGGGCCCGGGCCTCCAGGAAACGTCCGGCCAGGACGAACAGCGGGACACCGACGGCCGCTTCGAGGTAGACGTGTGCGACACCGTCCCGTGCCGCGGAGGGCACCGGACTGAACGGCATCCGCATGCCCGGGTCGCCCGCGCCGCCGAGGAACAGCGCGTACACCGACCAGGAGAAGGAGGCGATCACGCCGAGCGAGACCAGGGTGTCCATGGTGGCCGCCGAGTGTCGCAGCCCGCGGACCGCCCGGGTGTGGAAGGGCCAGGCGCCCCACACGGCGACCGGTGCGGCCAGGACGAGGCACAGCCACTGCCAGTTGCGGAACTGGAGATCCGGCACCATCGACAGCACGAGCACCGGGAGGGCGAGCAGCGCGGTGGTCAGGAGGCGTCGCCGCTCCTCGCGGGCTTCGTCGGACGCGTCGGCCTGCGCGCGCCGCCGCTGCTTCGGCGGTTCGGGCAGCGCGGCCGTGTAGCCGGCCTTCTCCACCGTCTCGACGAGCTCTCGCGGGCTGATCCCGGCCGGATGGCTGACGCGGGCCCGCCCGGTGGCGAGGTTGACGGTCGCCGTGACGCCGTCCAGTCCGCCGAGCTTCTTCTCGACGCGTCGGACGCAGGCCGCGCAGGTCATGCCGCCGACGGTGAGGTCGGTGGTCACCGGGGCGGTCACGGATCCGGTGCCGTTCACCAGTCTGCCCCGTGCGTGCCGCCGTCCATGTCCATGTCGTCCGCGTCGGCGGCGTCGCCGTCGGTGCTGGTGCCGTGCATGCCGGGCGCGACCGGGCCGGAGGCCGCGCCGACGGCGTACGACACGGTGAACATCAGCGCCAGCAGCAGGAGGAAGCCGCAGAGCGCGGGCGGCGGCGCGAACCTCCGCGGCGCCGCGCCCGCGCCCGGGGCGGAGGGAGAATGCCGGAACTCGTCCATCAACCGCGTCTCCAGATCACAGGTCGTACGGCCGTCGGCCCTACCGTTCCAGGAGTCGGGATGACGGGTCGTCAAGTTCCACGACATCGATGTGATCCATATCACGCGAGTCGTAGCGCCCCCGCCCGGCCGGCGTTGCGGCGTCGGCCGGGCGGGCGGCGCCTGCGTCACTCGGCGCGCGCACCGGGGGTACGGCCGCGCACGACGGCGAACACCGCTGCCGCGAGCCCGAGTACGCCCACGACGAGCCCGGCGACGCCGAGCCCCCGTGCGGTGGAGTCGCTGCCCGACGCCGTCGACTCGGTGCTCTTCGCGCTCGCCGACGGAGCGACCGCCGTCCCGGCCTCTGCCGCCTTCGCGGTGAGCTTGACGGCCGGTGCCGGGTTCTCCGGCTCCTCGTCGCCCTGCGCGGCCTCCTCGATCCAGCGGACGGTCCTGCCGTCGGAGTACGTCTGGAGGGTCTTGAAGGTCAGCTGGTCGGTGTCGTCCGGCAGTTGGCCGAAGGCGACGTCGAAGTCCTCGTAGTGCCCGGCCGTGATCTTCCCGCCGGTCCAGGTGATCTCGGAGACGGCGTCGGTGATGCTGCCGTCGTCCGTCTTCACCGGCGTCTTGAGCTTGGTGGTGGTGACCTTGGCGGTCCAGCCGTCCCGCGGCGAGACGAGGACGCCGAGGACCGGGTGGTCGGTGGGCAGGAAGACCTGCACCTCGGTGGTGCTGGCGCTGTCCTCCTCGTTGGGGACGCGGAAGGTCAGCACGCCGTCCGTGGCGCCCTTGGCGTAGCTCTCGGGATGGACGGTGACATGTGCGGAGGCGACACCCGCGGTGGCGAGGAGGCCGACGGCGGCGAGGGTGAGGACGGCGCCGACTCGGCGCGGGGTGGTGGACATGACTGAGGGGATCTCCGTACTGCGGAAGGGATGTCGGGGTTCAGACGGCGTACGACATCCCGGTCGGCGGTCCTCGTCGACGCACGGCGTACCGCAGCCGCGCGCTCCTCAGTGATCGGCAGGCCACCCGGATCCGCGGTCCGGGCAGCGGCCTCTCCGGCGCTCCCCCGGCCGTCCGCCACCACGCCACGAGCCCCGGCACGCACTCGACCGCCCACCGCAGCAGCGCCCACAGCGCGGCCTCGCCCCGCCGCAGCCACCAGGTGAGGGTGAGCGCCGCTGCGATGTGGACGGCGGTGGCGTGCGGGGTCAGGGCGTGCGAGTGGGCGTGGGCGTGTGTGCTCATCCGCATGCCGTGCAGGGCCATCGCGGAGTGCTGCTGTCGGACGGAATGGAAGGCGACGTGCAGTCCGCCCTGGGCGGCGAGCGTCACGGCACCGATCCCGGTCAGCGAGCGTTCCCGGCCGCCGAGAAGACAGCCGACCGCGAAGACGGGTACGGCCGCGGCGATCTGGAACCGCACCGGCGGTGCCTCGCCCGTGGCCAGTGCGTGTCCCCCGGTGGCGAGCAGCACGCACAGCACCGCGAACACCGCCGCGCGCACGCTCCGGACCGCCATCGACACTCGCATCGCCCCCGATGCTGCCATGCCGCCCGGGAGCCGCCGCGTCCGCCCGTGCCTACTGCGCGTCATGCGAGCGGCCGTGCTTCGTAGGTGATGCGGATGACACGGTCGGCATGCCGTTCGGTGCGGGCGCGGGCGTCGAAGACGTCGGCGAGCAGGTCCGGGGTGAGCACGTCGAGGACCGGGCCCGCCGCCGCCTCCGTTCCCCCGCGCAGAGGCGGGTGGCGAGGTCGAGGTCGTGCAGGACGGCGAGTGCGGTGACGCCGCCGGCGCGGATCAGGTTGAGCGGTGCGAAGCAGGCGCGGATGTCGAGGTGGTCGGCGAGTTCGTCCAGGACGAGAAGGCCGGGTTGCTGGGCCGACGCGCGGGCCGGCAGGACGCGTTGACGTTCGCCACCGGAGAGGGAGGCGTAGTCGCGGTGCGCGAAGGGGCGTACGCCGCAGCGGTCGACGGCGTCGGTGACGGCGGCCCGGTCCTCGGTGCCGTCGCGACCCGGCAGACCGTGGTGCGGGGCACGGCCCAGGGCGACGATCTCGGTGACGGTCAGGCCGGCGGTGTTGCCGCCGGAGTGGGAGGCGTAGTCGCGGTGCACGAAGGGACGTACGCCGCAGCGGTCGACGGCGTCGGTGATGGCACCGAGGGCTCACGGGCGTTGCCGGCCACGGCGCTCACCGAACTCGGTGTGCGCACGGGCCGGGCCGAGACGATGGTCGTGAATCGCGGTTCGCGCAACGTCATGGAGAAGCTCGGGACGACCTTCACGGACGCCGCCCCCACCCCCTCCGGCACAGAGCGGGTCGAGGGCTCCGAGCACGAGGGCGTGCGCTACGAGATCACGAAAGAGCAGTGGTTGCGGGGCCGGTAGGCGCGGGGGCGCCGTCCGTCCGGGCCTCGATCGCCCGCAGTACGGCCACCATGTCCTCACCGCCGTGCCCCCGCGCCACGGTCTCGCCGAAGAGGGCGTGACAGACGTCGAGGAGCGGGGAGGCCAGCTTCGTCCTGCGGGCGGCCTCGGCGATCAGCCGGTTGTTCTTCAGCACGTCCGCGGCGCCCGCCTGGACCCCGAAGTCACGGTCCACCAGCTTGGCGCCCTTCACTCGGGAGACGGCGCTGGCCATGGGGCCGGCGTCCAGGACGTCCCGGAGCAGCCGCTGGTCGAGGCCGTGCCGGTCGGCGAAGTGGAACGCCTCGGTCAGCCCGGTGACCAGGGTGATCAGGAAGAGGTTCACCGAGAACTTCATCAGCAGGGCGCCCGGTACCGGCCCGCAGTCGAACGTCTCGCGGCACAGCGGCGCGAGCAGCGGCCGTACGGCCTCCACCGCGTCCCGCTCCCCCGCGAGCATCCCGACCAACGCCCCCTGCTCCGCCGGGACTCGGGAGCCGGAGACCGGGGCCTCGACGTATCGTCCGCCCGCGGCCCGGACGGCCTCCGCCAGGTCCGCCGAGTACTCGGCGGAGGTGGTGCCCATGTGGACGAGGGTGCGGTCGGCGACAAGCGCGGTGAAGGCCGCGGTGCCGCGGCAGAGGACCTCGTCCATGGCGTCCTCGTCGGACAGCATGAGGATCACGGTGCGCGCCCGCGCGAAGACCTCGGCGCAGGTGGCCACGACCTCCGCCCCGGCGGCGCACACGGGGTCGCACCGGCCCGGCGTGCGGTTCCAGACGACGAGGGGCGTGCCCGCGCGGGCGAGGTTGAGGGCCATGGGCTGCCCCATGACACCGAGGCCGACGAAACCGACGTACACCATGCGCCACCACCCGTCGCCCACCATCGACTATGACAGCGGTCATAGTAGCCGACACCTTATGACCGTGGTCATAGGATGGCGTGCGCAAGCTTCGACTGAGGGAGGCCGGGGATGGCGGAACGAGGGCCGCGGGAGCGGATGGTCTTCAGCGCGGCCCAGCTCATCCGGCGCGACGGCGTCGCCGCCACCGGTATGCGTGAGGTCGCCGCCCACGCCGAGGCGCCGCGCGGGTCGCTCCAGCACTACTTTCCGGGCGGCAAGGAACAACTCGTCAACGAGGCGGTCGGCTGGGCGGGCCGGTACGCGGGCAACCGTGTCGCCCGCTTCCTCGCCGCGCTGCCGGAGCCGACGCCCAGTGGGCTGTTCGCCGAGATGGTCCGCCAGTGGACCGACGAGTACACACGCGCCGGCTTCGCGGGCGGCTGCCCCGTGGCCGCCGCCACGGTGGACTGCGCCGAGTCCACCGCGTCCACCCGGGAGGCGGCCGCCGCCGCGTTCGCCGGCTGGACCCGGCCCGTGGCGCGGGCCCTCGCCGACATGGGCGTACCCGAGGAACGGACCGGCGCACTGGCCACCCTCATGATCAGCGCACTGGAAGGGGCGATCCTCATGGCCCGAGCCGAACAGGACGTACGCGCCCTGACGACCGTGGCCCGCGAACTGGGCCCGTTGCTCGACGCGGCGGCGCGGTCGGGTGAAGGGCGCTCCTGACGGGCCGGGCCGACGAGCAGGCAGCGCTTTCGTCATCCGCAGGTGATGTCCGAAGCCGGGAGTCGGCCGGTGGCGAGGTAGGCGTTGACCGTGGTGTCGACGCACGGCACGCCGTGGACGCCGTACACCGCGTGCTGGTCGGCGCCCCGCAGGGTGACCAGGCGGGAGGAGGGCCAGGCCCGGCGTACCGCGATGGCGCCCTCGTAGGTGGTGCGCGGGTCACCGGTGGCGTTGACGAGCAGGGCGGGCAGGTCGTCCCGGACGGTGGTCGGGCGTTCGCGGGGCGCCTCCCAGAAGGCGCAGGGGTTCAGGTTGTTGGTGACGGGGCCGAACAACGCGTCGCGCACGCGGGCGTGTTGGACGTCGCGCCAGTAGACCTCCGGATCCCGCGGGGCCTCGATGTCACCGCAGACGATCGCCATCTGCACGCTGCCGTAGGGCGAGTCGGCCCCGGTCAGCATGAACCCGAGCACCTCGGCGAGCCACGGAGACGGGTCCACCCGGTGCCCGCCCGTCGCGCGCAGCAGGTCCCGCATGCCCTGCGCGAAATCGCCGTAGGCGGTGTCGTTGTCCTGTGAGAGGCCGTTGAAGACGACCAGGGGAACGCTGTGTTCGTCCACCCGGTGGGCACCGATCCGCAGGGGTGTGCGGGCGGCAGCCGTCTGGACCCGGTCCACGGCCGCCAGCACCGCCGCGCGTGTGCGGCCGAGGCCGTACGTCGCGTCGCGGACGGCGGTCCATGCGGCCCAGTCCCGCAGGGCGTGGCGGTTGGCCTTCTCGGTACCCCGTAACAGGCGGGGGCCGTAGCGGTCCGGGGCGATGACCCCGTCCAGGACGACCCGGTCGATGCGGGCCGGGAACATCGTCGTGTACACCTCGCCCAGGTAACTGCCGTACGAGTAGCCCAGGTAGGAGATCCGTCGCTCACCGAGCGCGGCACGGATCACGTCGAGGTCGCGCGCGGTGTTGCGGGTGGTGGCGTACGGCAGCACGTCCCCCGCGTGCCGCCGGCAGCGCTCGGCGAGGTCCGCGGAGAACTCCGCCACGCGGTCGAAGCCGGCCCGGTCGACGCCCGCGCCGCGGAACGCGGAGCCGGTCGGCCAGTGGCAGTCCAGCGGGGTGCTGCGGCCGACGAAGCGGGGGTCCACACCCACCACGTCGTAGCGTGCCCCGACGTCCTTCATCGCCTGGCGCACCCACGGCGGGTCACCGAGCGTCTGCCCGCCGGGGCCGCCGCCGTTGAGCAGCAGGGGGCCGACGCGGTGGGCGGTGTCGGTGGCCCGGATCCGGGAGATCGCGACGGTGATCGTGCGGCCGTCGGGGCTGACGTAGTCCAACGGCACGCTCACGTCGGCGCATTGGGCGCCCGCCTGCTCCAGCTCCTTGCCGGTCGCGTCGTCCGGGCCGAGCACACAGCTCGCCCAGTCGAGGCGCTGGTGGTGGTAGCGGGCGAGCGGGTCGGCGGCGACCGCCTGGGCCGGGAGGGCCGTGGCGGGCAGCGCGGTGAGGGCGAGAGCGGTGGCGGCCAGGCCAAGGGCCGCGTTTCTCGTCGTACGCGAAGCGCGCTGCGGCGAGCGGGCTGAACGGATCACTGGTGTCCCCCTTCGGAAGACCGCTGTGGGCAGCGGACGGTTCGTACGCCCAGGGCCTGTCCGGCGGACCAGGTAGCGGGAAAGTGACGCCAAACCCCGCGTCCGCGGCATGATCCGCCGGACGGGCCCTCAACGCTATGGAGGCGGGGCGGCGGGGTCACTCTGGCTGGCAGCCGGTTCGTGAGTGGGGGCAGCCCCAGCGGGGAACAGGGGGCACACCCCAGGGGCGGGGCCCCAACTCGGCTGTCTTCCCTGCCTCGTTGAGGCCGACCTTGGCTGCCCGCCGAGGCGGCGGGCTCCTTCGGCCGGTGCTCAGTCCGCTCTCGGCGCCGCCGTGCTCGCCCGGACGATCAGGCGGGTCGGCACGAGCGTCGTGCCGTACGGGGTGGCGTCGTGGCGCATCTTGCGCAGCACCGCCTGTACGCAGAGCCGGCCGACCTCGGCGAAGTCCTGGTGGACGGTCGTCAGGGGCGGCTGGAAGGACGATGCCTCGGCGATGTCGTCGAAGCCGATGACGCTGACGTCCTCGGGGACCCGGCGGCCCCGTTCGTGGAGGGCGCGCAGCAGGCCCAGGGCCATCTGGTCGTTGGCCGTGAAGACCGCCGTGCACTCCTCGCGCGCGGCCAGCTCCAGGCCTGCCCGGTAGCCGGACTCCGCCGACCAGTCGCCCCGCACCAGCGGCGGCACCGGTCGGCCCGCCTCGGCGAGCGTGGCCTGCCAGGCGTCCGTACGGCGCTGGGCGGCGTAGGAGTCCTCGGGGCCCGCGAGGTGCCAGACCGTCTCGTGGCCGAGGCCGAGGAGATGCTCGACGGCGGTGCGGGTGCCGCCCGCCTGGTCGGTGTCGACGACCGTATACCGCTCGCCCGCATCGGAGTCGGCGACGACCACCTGGACGTGGGGCGGGATGTTGATGGTGGCCGCGTCCAGGAGGTGCACCTCCATGATGACGATCACCGCGTCGACGGCGAGTTCCTCAAGGCGGGAGAAGGCGCCGCGGACCTCGTCCTGGGTGGGAACGGTGGCCTGCAACAGGGTCACCGCGTAGCCCTCGGCCGCCGCCGCGGTCGCGATCGCCTCCAGGGTGCGGACGTTGCCGGTGGTGGAGAGGGAGAAGGTGATCACGCCGAGGGTGCGGAACTCGCCGCGTTTCAGGGCGCGGGCGGCACTGTTGGGACGGTAGCCCAGCTCCCGCATGGCGGCGAGGACCTGCTGTCGGGTCTCCTCGTTGACGCCCGCATAGCCGTTCGACACGCGGGAGACGGTCTGGGAGGACACTCCGGCCAGCCGTGCCACATCGGCCATCGAGACCGAGGGAGTGCCCACTCGGCGGCCCCGGTGCGGCGCCTGCGGCAGCGAGTCGCGCGTCGCGTCCATTTTCAACCCCCTGCCTCTCCTTGCATCGCTTTGATCACGATCCTCCAGGGGGACCCTTGACCTCTGTCAGCGGAGGAGTGTAGACATGCCGCCATCGGATGTTTACGTAAACATAACAGCACAAGCCGCTTTTCCGCTGATCGATGTTTGCGTAAACATCACGGCCGCACCGCACGGGAGACCACCGCGGCGCGCGGGTTCCATGAGTGAACGAGCGAGGAACGATCATGACAACGCTGCAACCGCCGGCCGCCGCCGAGCCGCGCCCGGCACCGCCTCCGGCAAAACGGGACCGACGCTCCTGGACCGGGTGGGGGTTCATCGGCCCGTTCGTGGCGGTCTTCGCACTGGTCTTCCTCGCGCCCATCGCGTACTCGATCTACCTGAGCCTCTTCCGCAACCAGCTCATCGGCGGCAACCAGTTCGTCGGCCTGGACAACTACACCCAGGCGCTCAAGGACGATCAGTTCTGGCAGGCCGTCGGCCGGGTGGCGCTCTTCCTGGCCGTCCAGGTGCCGATCATGCTGGGCATCGCCCTGCTGGTGGCGCTGGCGCTGGACAGCGGCCGGCTCTACGGCAAGAGCTTCTTCCGGATCACGATCTTCCTGCCGTACGCCGTGCCCGCCGTGGTCGCCACCCTGATGTGGGGCTTCATGTACGGCACCAAGTACGGCCTGGTCGGCGACATCAACGAGGCGTTCGGTACCTCGCTGCCCGACCTGCTCTCCCCCGACTGGGTGCTCGCCTCCATCGGCAACATCGTGACCTGGGAGTTCGTCGGCTACAACATGCTGATCTTCTACTCGGCCCTGCGTGTCATCCCGACCTCGCTGTACGAGGCGGCGGAGATCGACGGCGCCGGTCAGTGGCGGATCATCAGCTCGATCAAACTGCCCGCGATCCGGGGCGCGATCGTCATCGCCACGATCTTCTCGATCATCGGCAGCTTCCAGCTCTTCAACGAGCCGAACATCCTGCGCCCGCTAGCCCGCAACGCCATCACCACCGACTACACGCCGAACTTCTACACGTACTCGCTGTCCTTCAACGGCCAGCAGCACAACTACTCCGCGACGGTGGCCATCATCATGGGCGTCCTCACGATGATCGTCGCCTACGCCGTCCAGCTGCGCGGCATGCGCAAGGGAGCGTGACCCGATGAGCACCTCTGTCGCCGCTCCCCCCACCAAGAGCGCCTCGCCGCTGCGCACCCCGCGCAAGAAGCACACCCCGGGCAAGCCCAGGCGCAGCCTGCTGCTCACGGGGCTGATGGCCCTGATGGTCGTCTACACCGTGGCGCCGCTGATCTGGCTGGTCATCAACTCGACCAAGACCCAGGCGGGTCTGGGTGCCTCCAACGGGCTGTGGTTCGCCCATGACTTCGCCCTGTGGGACAACATCCGGACCACGTTCACCTACCACGACGGCATCTTCGTCCGCTGGCTGCTGAACACCCTGCTGTACGTGGTGCTCGGCGCGGGCGGCGCGACGCTGCTCGCGGTGCTGGGCGGATACGCGCTGGCGAAGTTCGACTTCCCGGGCAAGCGCGGGATCTTCGCCGTCGTCATCGGCGCGGTGGCCGTGCCGGGTACGGCCCTCGCGGTGCCCACCTTCCTGATGTTCAGCAAGATGGGGCTCACCGACACCCCTTGGGCGGTGATCATCCCGTCGCTGGTCTCGCCGTTCGGCCTCTATCTGATGTGGGTGTTCGCCGCCGAGGCGATCCCGACCGAGCTGCTGGAAGCGGCCCGGATGGACGGGGCGAACGAGGTGCGCACCTTCTTCCAGGTCGCGCTGCCACTGCTGGCCCCGGGGATCGTGACCGTGCTGCTGTTCACCACGGTCGCCACCTGGAACAACTACTTCCTTCCGCTGATCATGCTGAAGGACCCGGACTGGTACCCGCTGACCCTGGGGCTCAGCGCCTGGAACTCCCAGGCGGAGACCATCGGCGGCGACGTGATCTTCAACCTGGTCATCACCGGCTCCCTCATCACGATCATCCCCCTGATCGCCGCCTTCCTGTTCCTCCAGAAGTACTGGCAGTCCGGCCTCGCCGCCGGAAGCGTCAAGGAGTGACACCGGCGGCGCCCGCCCCCAAGCCCCCCATGCAGCACCCCTGAAGTACCACCACCCTCACCCGTCCCACCCACGAAGAAGTGGAAGCACCTCCATGCGCAGAACAACGAGCCGCATCCTGCGCGGCATCGCCCTCCTCTCCACCCTCGCCCTGGGCGCCACCGCCTGCGGCGGCTCGGACGACGACTCCGACACCAAGGCCGTGTCCGCCGCCGACATCAAGGCGGCCCTGGACAAGGGCGGCTCCATCACGGTCTGGGCCTGGGAGCCCACCCTGAAGACCGTGGCCGCCGACTTCCAGAAGAAGTACCCGAAGGTCAAGGTCAACCTGGTCAGCGAGCGCTCCGGCGACAAGCACTACACCGCGCTGTCCAACGCGATCTCGGCCGGCAAGGGTGTTCCGGACGTCGCCCAGGTCGAGTACTTCGCGCTCGGTCAGTACTCCCTCACCAAGGGCCTGACCGACCTGGCCCCCTACGGCGCCGACAAGCTCGCCTCCAAGTACACGGCCGGTCCGTGGAACGCGGTCAGCGACGGCGACAAGGTGTACGGCCTGCCGATGGACTCGGGCCCGATGGCGCTGTTCTACAACAAGAAGGTCTTCGACAAGTACAAGATCGCCGTTCCTACCACCTGGGACGAGTACCTGGACGCGGCCCGCAAGCTCCACAAGGCCGACCCGAAGGTCTACATCGCCAACGACGCCGGTGACGCGGGCTTCACCACCTCCATGCTGTGGCAGGCCGGTTCGCGCCCGTACAAGGTCGAGGGCACCAAGGTCGGCATCAACTTCGACGACGCGGGCGCCAAGAAGTTCGAGACCGTCTGGCAGAAGCTGATCGACGAGAAGCTGCTCGCCCCGATCAACGGCTGGACCGACGACTGGTACAAGGGCCTCGGCGACGGCAGCATCGCCACCCTCGCCAGTGGTGCCTGGATGCCCGCCAACTTCGAGACCGGTGTCCCGGGCGCCAAGGGCCAGTGGCGTGCCGCCGCCCTCCCGGCCTGGATCAAGGGTGACAAGGCGAGCGCGGAGAACGGCGGCTCCTCGCTGACCGTCCCGGCGCTGGCCAAGAACAAGGAACTCGCCTACGCCTTCACCGAGTACGCCAACTCCGGCGCCGGTGTCGCCACCCGTGTCTCCGAGGGCGCCTTCCCCGCCACCAAGGCGGAGCTGGAGGCCCCCGCGTTCCAGAGCAAGAAGTTCGACTACTTCGACGGCCAGGAGGCGAACAAGATCTTCGCCGAGTCCGCGGCGAACGTGGCGAGCGACTGGTCGTACCTGCCCTTCCAGCAGTACGCGAACTCGATCTTCAACGACACGGTCGGCAAGGCGTACGTCTCCGGCACCACGCTGGCGGACGGCCTGAAGGCCTGGCAGGACGCCTCCGTCAAGTACGGCGAGGAGCAGGGCTTCACCATCGAGAAGTAGTTCTCGCAGAAGTCGAGAAGTAGTTCTCGCGGACGCAACGAACGCCGGGCGGCGCGGCTCCCGGGCCGCGCCGCCCCCGTGCACCACCCCTTCGGAAGGACCGCCATGATCTCCACCCTCCACTCCCGCAGAAGCGGGGCGGACGGTGACCTCACCCCGCGTCTCGCTTTCGGCGCCGACTACAACCCCGAGCAGTGGCCCCGGGAGGTGTGGGAGGAGGACGTCCGGCTGATGCGCGAGGCCGGTGTCACCGTCGTCTCGGTGGCGATCTTCTCCTGGGCACGTCTCCAACCGACCGCGGACAGCTGGGACTTCGGCTGGCTCGACGAGGTCATGGACCTGCTGCACGCGGGCGGCATAGGCGTCGACCTGGCGACCGCCACCGCCTCCCCGCCGCCGTGGCTGACCACCGCCCACCCGGAGATCCTGCCGGTCACCGCGACCGGCGAGACGCTGTGGCCGGGCGCCCGCCAGCACTGGCGGCCCACCTCCCCCGTCTTCCGCGAGCACGCCCTGCGCCTGGTCCGCGAGATGGCGACCCGCTACGCCGACCATCCGGCGCTGGTCGCCTGGCATGTCTCCAACGAGCTGGGCTGCCACAACGTCTACGACTACTCCGACGACGCGGCCCACGCCTTCCGCGACTGGCTGCGCGCCCGCTACGGCACTCTCGATGCCCTCAACCACGCCTGGGGCACCGCGTTCTGGTCCCAGCGCTACAGCGCCTGGGAGCAGATCCTGCCCCCGCGTCTGGCGGCCTCGCACCCGAACCCGACGCAGCAGCTGGACTTCAAGCGTTTCTCCTCCGACGCCCTCAAGGACTACCTGCGCGCCGAGCGGGACCTGCTGAAGGAGCTCACCCCGGGCGTCCCGGTCACCACCAACTTCATGGTGATGGGCGAGACCAAGGGCATGAACTACGCGGACTGGGCCGAGGAGATCGACTTCGTCTCCAACGACCACTACGTCCACCCCGGTCCGCAGTCACGTGACGAGCTGTCCTTCTCCGCGAACCTCACCAGCGGCATCGCGGGCGGCCGGCCCTGGTTCCTGATGGAGCACTCCACCAGCGCCGTCAACTGGCAGCCGGTGAACGTGGCGAAGCGGCCGGGCGAGCTGGCCCGGGACTCGCTGCTGCACGTGGCGCACGGCGCGGACGCCGTCTGTTACTTCCAGTGGCGGCAGTCGGCGGCGGGCGCAGAGAAGTACCACTCGGCGATGGTGCCGCACGCCGGCGCCGACAGCGAGCTGTTCCGCGCGGTGGCCGAACTCGGCGCCACCCTCAAGTCCCTCGCGCCGGTGGCCGGTTCGCACCGGGAGAGCGCCAAGGTCGGGATCGTCTTCGACTGGGACTCCTGGTGGGCCAGCGAGCAGGACTCCCACCCCACCTCCCTGCTCAACTACCGCCAGGAGGGCCTGGACTGGTACTCGGCGCTGCTCGCGCTCGGCGTGCGCGCGGACCTGATCACCACCAAGAGCGACTTCGCCCGCTACGACGTGCTGATCGCGCCCGTCCTGCATGTGATCCCGGCGGAGCTCGCCAAGGAGCTCACCCGCTACGCCGAGCAGGGCGGCCACCTCGTCACGACCTACTTCTCCGGCGTCGTCGACCAGAACGACCATGTGTGGCTGGGCGGTTACCCCGGCGCGCTGCGCGAGCTGCTCGGTATCCGCGTCGAGGAGTTCGGCCCGCTGCTCGCCGACGAGTCGGTGTCCCTGGACGACGGCTCGACCGGCACCCTGTGGACCGACCGCATCACCCCGGCCGACGACCGGACCGAGGTCCTCGCCCGCTACGACTCCGGCAACCAGGCCGGGCGTCCGGCGGTGACCCGCCGTACCGCGGCGGCCGGTTCGGCGTCGTACGTCTCCACGCGCCTCGGTGTCGCGGGGCTGACCGCGCTGCTGCCGCGTCTGCTCGCGCCGGCCGGCGTGACGAGCGAACTCCCGGCCGAGGCACGCGGGCGCGTCGAACTGGCCGTCCGCAAGGGCGCCGAGGCGAGGTTCCTGTTCCTGGTGAACCGGACCGACGACACGGTGCCGCTGCCCGGCTTCCCGGGCGACGTGCTCTACGGCACGACCGGCGACGACGGGCTCGTCCTCGGTCCGCGCGAGGTCGCCGTGGTGCGCCGACCGCTCGCCTGACCCACCCCCCACCTCTGTCCCCCGGGCGGCACCTGACCCGCCCGGGGGCACACCCCTCCCCGTGCGTCCGATGGGAGGGACCACCGCAGCGTTTCCACCTATGAAGCTGGGAGCACACGATGGCAGGACTCACCCGCAGCAGACGGCTCCTCGGGGCCGCCTCCATGACCGCGCTCGCGACCGGAGCGGCACTGCTCTCCGTACCCGCGCCGCTCGCGCAGGCCGACACGGTCACCGCGTCGGTCACCGTCCAGCCCGATCCGTCGTACAAGCAGGAGCAGTTCGAGGGCTGGGGCACCAGTCTGGTCTGGTTCGCCAACGCCACCGGTGACTACCCGAAGGAGATCCGCGAGAAGCTCGCCGATCTGCTCTTCGGGGACGACGGTCTGGCGCTGAACATCGCCCGCTACAACATCGGCGGCGGCAACGCCCCGGACGTCAAGGACTATCTGCGCGCCGGTGGTGCGGTCGAGGGCTGGTGGAAGGCTCCCGAGGGCACGACCCGCACCGACACCGACTGGTGGAGCGCCGACGACCCCGCCGACTGGAACGCCGACGCGGACGCCACACAGCGCTGGTGGGTCGACCACATCAAGGACGACATCGACCACTGGGAGACGTTCTCCAACTCCCCGCCGTGGTTCATGACCGAGAGCGGCTATGTCTCGGGCGGGTTCAACGCCAACGCCGAGCAGCTGAAGGAGAGTTCGGTCGGCGACTTCGCCGCCTACCTCGCCGGGGCGACGAAGCGGCTGGAGAAGTCCGAGGGCATCAGGGTCGACACCGTCGACCCGTTCAACGAGCCCAACACCGGCTACTGGGGCACCCGTCTGGACGCCGACGGCGAACCGGTGGGCGGCCGTCAGGAGGGTGCGCACATCGGGCCCGCGATGCAGGAGAAGGTGCTGGCCGCGCTGGCGCCGGCGCTGAAGAAGGCCAAGGTCAAGGCCCACATATCGGCGATGGACGAGACCAACCCGGGTCTGTTCGCGACGAACTGGAACTCCTACTCGCAGGCGTCCAAGGACCTCGTCGGCCAGATGAACGTCCACACCTACGGCACCGGTCAGCGCACCACGGTCCGTGACCTGGCCAAGGCGGCCGACAAGCCGCTGTGGATGAGCGAGGTCGAGGGCGACTGGGGCGACGGGCAGAGCTTCACCGACATGCGCCCGGGCCTGGGCCTGGCCCAGCAGATGGTGAACGACCTGCGTGAACTGGAGCCCAAGGCCTGGGTGTTCTGGCAGCCGGTCGAGGACTACGACAACATGAAGCCGGGCGGCGAGTCCGCCAAGGGCGGCAACTGGGGTTCCATCCAGCTCCCGTTCAGCTGCACGTCGGCCGACACCCTCCAGTCCTGCCCGATCCACACGAACACGAAGTTCGACACGGCCCGCAACTTCACGCACTTCATCAAGCCCGGCGACAGTCTGATCAAGGTGGACGACACCTCCAGCGCCGCCGCGGTGACGAAGGACGGCAAGGGCGCCTCGCTGGTCCACGTCAACTCCACCACCGCGCCCCGCGCGGTGACGATCGACCTGTCGAAGTTCGAGAAGATCAAGGACAACGCGACCGTCACCCCGACGGTGACCGACGCGGCCGGCAAGCTGGTGCGGCAGGCCCCGGTCGACGTCGTGGACGGCAAGGCGACGTTCACCGTCCCCGCGCAGTCCGTGACCTCGTTCGCCGTCAAGGGCGTCTCCGGTGTCGCGAAGGACGCGAGCCTGTTCAGCAAGGGCGCCTCCTACACCCTGACCGGTGTGCAGAGCGGCAAGGCGGTGACGGTCGGCGCGAACGGCACCAACCTCACCATCAACTCCGCGAACAGCACGGTCGCGCAGGAGTGGCGCCTTGAGGTGAAGTACGGCAAGAAGGGCAGCAACCGCGCCCGCTACGTCTTCGCCAACCCGGCCGAGGGCAAGCGGCTCGCCGTACGGGACAACGTGCCGGTGATCGAGCCCGACACCGGCGACCGGGACCCGGCGACCGAGTGGATCCTGTCCACCACGGGCGACGGCACCTGGACCCTGGTGAACCAGGCGACCGGACGGCTCCTGGAGGTCGGCGGCCAGGCGACGAACGAGGGCGCGGCCGTCACGACGTGGCAGGCCAACTCCGGTTCCAACCAGCGGTGGCGGATCACCGAGGTGAACTGACCGCACCGCTCAGCCCGTTGAGGACAGACGCCCGGCCGGGCTTCCCGGCCGGGCGTTGAGCGTGTGCCGTCGTCCGGCACCACCGCCGCACCCTAGGCCGTGGGACGCAGGCGGAAGCGCTCGTGGGGCTCGGCGCGGCCCGTGGCGAGGTCGGCGGCCATCGCGCCGATGAGCGGGGTGAACTTGGCGCCCTGGCCGGAGCAGGCGGAGACGATGACAAGCGGCCCGTGCCGGTCGAGGACGAAGTCGTCGTGGGGGGCGGTGGTGTAGAGGCAGGTGGCTTCCGCGACCGGGTCGGGATCCAGGCCCGGGAGCCGGTCACGGACGAAGTCGCTGACGCGGGTGCGCGACGACGGGTCGACGACCCCGGTCCGCGAACTGGCCGTCGTGGGAGTGCCGCGGTCGTGCTCGGCGACCTTCACGGCGGGCAGTGCTCCTCCGTCGCTGCCGGACGGCAGCCCGTAGGTCTGCATCGTCTCGTCCCCGAACACCAAGGTCGGCCACCCGAGCGAGGGGTCCCGCTGCCGGAAGTGGAAGACCTGCTGCTGGGTCACCTTCAACGGCGGCAGGGCGACCGGCAGGTCCAGCTCGGGCAACCAGGCTCCGGCGGCGATCACCACGGTGTCGGCGGTCAGTTCCCGGCCGTCGTCCGTACGCAGGCGCACCTTCTCCCGCACGTCGAAGCCCGTGACCCGGACGCCGGTCCACGCCTGTGCCCCGTGCTCGACGGCCCGGCGCACACACGCAGCGACCGTCGCGTCGGCATCGACCACTCCGGCCTCGGGGTGGTGCAGGACCGGCCCGTCGAAGCGGACGTACGGCCAGCGCTCCGCCGCCTCCCCGGCGGACAGGACCTCGTGCGGCACTCCGGCCTCGCCCAGCACTCTGGCCAGGCCCCGCGGGTCGCGTCCCGCCCCGAAGTCCAGGCCGCCGGTCGTCCGCAGCAAGGGAGTCGAACTGTCCCGCTCCAGCTCACGCCACTGTTCGTACGCCTGGCCGGTCAGCCGTACGTACAGGTCCTCGGCGTACGCGCGCCGGAAGATCCGCGAGCTGCCGTGCGAACTCCCCCGCCGGTGACCGATGCCGTACGCCTCGATCACGGTGACCTGGTGGCCGCGACGGGCCAGCTGCCAGGCGGTGGCCGCGCCCATCAGGCCGGCACCCACGACGGCGATCAATGCCCCTCCCCAGAAGTCCAGTTCGTGCCCGTGAGCGGCACACGTGCCATGGCCGAGGACTCTACCGTCCGGGCGATCAGGTCCCAGGGACGCGTGCTCGCGTCCGTGACGACGGCGGGCCGTTCGTTCAGCAGGAAGAGTGCCGAAAATGCGCTTATTCTGCACTTATGGCCACTATGCGTGCCCGGCCCATCGCCCTGGCGATCATCCTCGGTCTCGTGGCCGTGCTCGGGATCGTCTGGTTGGTCAGATCCGCAACCATCGACGGCGAGAACACCGCTGGCAAAGGAACCGTCAGCTCCGCGGCCGCCTCCAACGGCAACGGCAACGGCAACGATCCCGACGCCGACGGGGGCATCGGGGGCAACGACACGGGCCCGGGCACCGGTACCGATACGGGCTCCGCGGCCGCCTCGCAGGGCACGTCGGCCACCGGCAGCAGCACGCCGGACGGTGGCACGCGCAAGGACGGTCGCCGGTCCATCCACGTCAACGGGGTGCGCCTCGACGGCAACCCCAGCGGCAGTGGCTGCGCCACCATCATCAACAAGACGAGCACGCCGGCGACCTTCAACAGCGTGTCCTTCACCGTGGCCAGCGGCCCGGCCAAACCGGCTGTCAGCTCCGACAACGCGGCGCACTGTTCGAACGGCAACCCCCGGTGCCTCGGGGCCAGGGTGCAAGAGGGATATCAGTGTGACGCGGGGGCGGTCCTGCCGCCCGGCTCCCCGAACGGCAGGTACGTCATCACCACGACCGTCAACTTCACCTACGTGTGCGTGGACCCCGAGAACTCGCCGTGCGACGAGGTGAAGGACTGGGGTGGTTCGCCACCGACGCCCCAGGATCCGGTGGTGATCAGTGGTTCGACTTCCAACAAGGTTCCCCCCGTGACGATCGTCGTGGGCGGGGAACCGGAGGACAACCCGGAGGACGAGGTCACTCCGGCGCCCGACACCCCTGAGAACGTCACACCCTCGCCCGAGGACGACCAGCCGCTGCCCGACGTACCCGACGGGGCGTCCGATCTGGAGCAGGACTGATGGCCGAGGAGGCGCCGCCGCGGGAACCGCCGGCCGCCCCGACCGGGCCGCCCACACCGCCCGTGGCGGAACCGCCGGACCAACCCGAGTCCTCCGCCGACCAGATCCCCGTCTCGACCCGCGTCCGGAAACTGGCGGAGGCGATCGGTCCGACGACCCTGGCCACCGCGCTGCTCGTCTACTTCGGCTACGTGGCCACCCGCGCGCGCTACCAGTACTTCGGCGTCCCCCTCGACATGACGGGACTGTCCAACCAGGACCTGATGCTCCAGGGCCTGGAGGTGGTGTACGTCCCGGCGGCCCTGATGTTCCTGGGCATCCTGGCGTGCGTCGGCATCCACGCCCTCGTCAGATGGCTGCTCGCCCGCGACACCGGCAGCGACGCCTCCGCCGACCGGGCCCTGCTGGCGTACCTCATCATCCTCGTCGGCGTGCTTCTCATCGCCCGAGCCCTGATCGGCATGTTCGTCGCGGACTCCGACACCAGTGTCGTCATCGGTGCCACACCGCTGTCGCTGGCGATCGGGCCGGCGGCGGTGGCGTACGGCGTCTGGGTCTACGCGCAACAGCGCGGTCGGCCCCTGCTGTCGCAGCGGCTGGCACGCAACGGGGCACTAGCCGCGGTGGGGTTGTTCGTCGCCGGGCTGTTCTGGGCCTCGACGCAGCTGGCCTGGGCGTACGGCACGGGTCGCGGCGAGGAGGACGCATCTCGACTGGTGGACCGCCCGGAAGTCGTCGTCGACACCAAGGATCCGATCGACGGCCTGCCCACCGGCGTCACGGAGACCCCGCTCGATGCCAAGGGGAAGGACGCCGGGGCGTACCACCACCGTTACGCGGGCTTCCGGCTGTTGCTGTCGTCCGGTGGGCGGCTGTTCCTGGTCACCCCGGACTGGGTGCTCGGCCGGGACCGGACGGTCGTCCTCCCCTATGGGGACGACATCCGGGTGCAGCTCCTGCCGCAGCCCTGAGAAGGGAACCGGTTCGTCCGGCAGCATCCGCCGGGCGACCGCGCTAGCGTCCAAGAGAGCGTAGGGAGCGGTGCGATGGACCTGTTGCCGGTCGAGATCAAGGTCAACGTGGACAGCGACGTGGCGGGGGCTCTGTCCGCCCTCGGTGGCTCGCACGGGGTGCGGACCACACGTCGGATCTGGTTCGCCGAGGACCGGGACGGCGTCGCCGAGCGCCGCGTGCCGCTGCTGGACGCCGGGGTGATCGTACGGTTCAGGCTCGGTGGCGATGCGGACGATCTGACGGTCAAGTTGCGGCCGTGCACGAGCAGGCAGTTGGTCGGCCGCTTCTCCGCCCCGTTCGACGCGGACCCGTTCACCTACAAGATCGAGGAGGACTGGTCGGCGGACCGCCAGGTACTGGCCGCCTCCCTGGTGCACGACCACCCGCCGGGAGCACTGTCGGAGGCCGTGTCTCCCGGCGGCGACCCCGCCGCGTCGGTCGACGCGCTGCACCACCAGTTCCTGCACGCCTGCGCGCCCACCGTCCCGTTCGACGGGCTGGTCGCGCTGGGACCGATCCTCGCGACCAAGGTCGAGGACCTTCCGCTGGACGGCCTGAAGGTGAACCTGGAGGCGTGGTCGGTGGCTGGTCTGGACTTCCTGGAAGTCTCGATCCGGGTCAAGCCCAAGGACGACGACGACGCCGAGGGACTCGCCAAGCGGGCCGAACACAAGCAGCGCTCGCTGGAGGACGCGGTGCGAGGCCGCGGGGTGGCGCTCTCCGAACACCCCGAGAACAAGACCCGCCGGGTCCTCACCGCGCTGGTGAGGGGCCTGCACAACTGATCTGTCGCGTACGTCGGCGATCCGACGTCACGGCCACGGCTCCGTCGGCCGTACCGTGTCGAAGGCGAGCCCGCTGGAACTCTCCCCGGTACCGGGCGCCTTCTCCCTGCGGACCCAGCTGTGCCAGGAGCCGTCGTACCAACGGGCCAGCACCGGGCGGCGGGTGACGTACACCCCGTCGCGCGGCACCTCCTCCTCGTGCACCCACAGTCCGGGCGTGATCAGGCGGCCCTCGGGGCGTGCGTCGAGACCGGGAGCGGTGAGGTCGGCCAGGCGGAAGCGGATCTCGGCGGTGCGGATCGCCTCGGGGACGAGGGGGAACCAGTAGTCGGGCACGATCGTCTGCACCGCGTACGCGGGCAGCTCACCGGCGGGGACGGGCTCGGGCGGGGTGCGGCGGGCCCAGCTGTCCCGGCGGTCGACCGGTTCGCCCCGGCCGTCGGTGTAGTGGTGCTGAACGGCCCAGGCGAGGTTGGCCAGTTCGTCGCGGGCCAGCACCACGTGTTCCAGGGGCCGGCCCGTCTGGCCGGGCTCGGTGGGCAGGATCAGCAGACCGGAGGCCGCCGGCTGGTCGGGGTCCGGGCTGTTCAGGGTGAACATCGACCAGGACGGGTCGTCCTGGCCGGCCCGCCGGATCAGATGGTGGCGGCCGAACACATCGCGCACCAGCAGTCGGTCCACGACCGTGAGGGAAGAGGTCGGCACCTCCAGGGGCACCAGGAACCAGTCGTTGCCGAAGACCGTGGCGAACGAGATCAGCAGCAGCCGGCCGGTGTCGAGCGTGGACACGTCCGTCGCGCCGAGATCGACGCGCGCGTCCTCCATCTCCCAGAACCGGTCGGCCGGGAGTCCGCCGTAGCGCACGGTCGAGGGCAGGCCCTCCTCGGCGAAGGTCCGGCGCGGTCCCTGCGGTGCCGCCTCGGCCTCGGGGTCGGGGTGGACGTCCAGGCCGTACCAGTCGAGACCGTCGCCCTGGTACTCCTCGGCGCGCAGGACCGTCCCGCCGGTGGACAGTTCCACGGCGTACTCGAAGCGGTGCGGATCGAAGCAGTCCGGGCCGTGCTCGGCGAGTTGTCCGGCCCACCACGTACGCCACCGCCCGACGGTCTCGGCGAGCTGCGGGTCCGATGAGCTGTCGAAGGTGCCCGCGTCCAGCGCCGCCGCCACCGACGCCGCGTCCGGCACGCGGCCGTCCAGCAGACCGATCAGGCTCGCGTCCGGCTCTCCGGCCGGGAGCAGATGGGCGGCGAGTGCCGTGCGGGCGGCGGTGAGCAGTCCGGCGTCGTCGCACATCCGCAGCAGTGCGGCACCGCCCTCGGCGCGCAGCCGTTCGTCGACCTGGACGGGTTCGTCCTCGATCTGGGTGTCCAGCGGCCCCAGGCGTGGATCGTAGGGAATCCAGTCCGTGCTCCCGCCCGGTCGCCAGGCGTCGATCGGTGCGCTGCCCCCGTTCATCCGGACCACCGCGGGCGAACCGGCGTCCTGGGCGGCGAACTCACCGAACTGCCACTGCCGGGTGAGCAGCCACAGCGGATCGTGCACCTTGGCGGCCAGTCCGGGTTCGATGTCGCCGGCGCGGTGACCGGGCTCCAGCCGGAAGGGCCCGTCCGGGTCGGTGTTCGGCCGCCGGGTCTCCATCCCGGCCAGGGCTCGGCCGGTCGCGCCCTGCTGGCTGATCCGGATGCCGGGGAGGAGGTCGTCCAGTTGCGGCAGGTCCTGGAGGTCGATCGCGCGCAGCTTGGCCAGTTCGAGTGTCTCGCGCAGCACCTGCACCAGGCCGTCGGAGGTCCAGCCGCGGCTCAGGTCAGGGGGCACGGCGATGAGCACGCTGTGCGGGGCCTTGGCGTCGGGCCGGTCGTAGTGGAAGGCCACCCCGGTCAGTTCGGTCTGTGGGGCGGCCTCGGCGGGTGGCGCGCCCTCGGGCGGCGGGGGCGGCTGGTCGGAGCCGGGCAGCAGTTCGATCCATTCGTCGAGGACGACACCGGTGACAGCCGCGCCGGACGGGACGTCCACGGGCGCGTGCCAGACGAGATGGGTGGTGGCGGGCGGGCGGTGCCCGGCGGGGAAGGTGCCGCCGATCCACGCGTCGCCGGCGCCCGCCGGATGCTGTGCCGCGCGCAGCCGTTCGGCCCGTCCGGCACGATTTCCGGCCAGCAGCAGCGTCTCGTGCAGGGTGCGCACCATCGGCCGTACGGCCGCGTTGCGCCGCAGCCAGTCCTCCAGTTCGGCGCCGGGCACGTCACCGGGTGAGGGGGGTGGCGGTGTGGGTGCGGTGAGCGTGGGCAGGAGGGGTACGTCCGCGCCGAGCACCTCCGTCAGTGTCGTGCGGGCCCGGGACAGCCA
Source organism: Streptomyces sp. NPDC051913 (assembly GCF_044593635.1). Classification (NCBI taxonomy): domain Bacteria; kingdom Bacillati; phylum Actinomycetota; class Actinomycetes; order Kitasatosporales; family Streptomycetaceae; genus Streptomyces; species Streptomyces sp. NPDC051913. The sequence continues at coordinate 34,137 of NZ_JBIUCI010000016.1, forward strand.
GGCCTCGGCCGTCCGCGGGGTGACCTGTTCGGCGGCCAGGTCGCGCAAGGCGGCCTGCGCCGGGTGTCCGGCGACCAGGGGGCTCGCGGCGAAGGCGGCGAGGCGGGTCCGCAGCCCGGCCGTGTCGATCGTGCGGCCGGCGGGGTCCTCGGGCAGGTGTGCCGGCAGCAGTGGTTGTGCGGTGGTCAGCAGCGACCGGATCCGGGCCGCCCGCCCGCGCAGACCGCTCCAGCCGGGTCCGGTGAACTCGACCGGTGTGTCCGGCGGAACGCCCATGGCGGTCCGAACGGCCTCCCGCAGGCCGGCCGGTTGGACGGCGGCCGCGTCCAGTACGGTCCGCAGGGCGCCCAACCCCAGGCGATCGGCGGTGAGTTGGAAAGCCGCCTGGCCGTTGGACCGAGCGTCGCCCTCATGGCTCTGGCCGTCGGGCTGAGCGTCGCCGTCCTGATTTTCGCCGTCGGTGTGTCCGCCGAGCACTCCGGTCAGGGTCCAGCCCGACGCCGGGCCCAGCAGTTGGGCGGTCCAGGCCTCCAGGGCGGGTTGCAGCGCGGCGAGCGGGTCGTCGGGCCAGCCGGTCGGGGTGGCGTCCGCGGGCAGCAGCGCGGCGATCCGGTGGGTGAGGGCGCGGGCCCGGTGCGGTGTGCGCAGTACTCGGAAGGTGTCCGGCACGTCCTCGCCTCGGCCCAGGGTGTCGGCGGTCAGGCCGGCCCGGATCGGGTTGCCGCCCACCAACTGGTGCACGCTCTCGGCCAGCACCAGGTCGCCGACCGCGTCCAGGGCGTCGACGAGGTCGTCCAACAGCGGTGTCACCGCCGCCTGTTGCTCAGGCGGGACCAGGTCCAGGGCGCTGCCGCCGGCCCGTGCGAGGGCCATTCCGTCGACCACGTTGCGCGCCGCGACCGCCTCCGCGCTGCGCGCCCACAAGTCGGCGTCGCCCGCCTCTCCTTGCGGTTCGGGCACGACCGGCAGAGGGAACTGGCGGCGGAACTGCGGGACGAGAGTGTCCAGTTGCGCGTCGTGCAGGGCCCGTTCGAACCGGTACCCCAGCAGGGAGCCCAGGTTCTGGCCCTGGCGTACCCCGCCGAGCAGCCAGCGGGCGACGCGGGCCCGGCGGGAGGTCAGGTTGACCGCGTAGGACTGTTCGTCGGGGTTGCCGAGGAAGCCCGAGCGCAGGACGGCCGCCGTGGCCGCGTGTTGCAGGGACGGCGCGTGGATGTAGCCGTCCTGGGCGGACACCTCGACGGTGGTGTCCACGTCGTCCAGTTCGATGTCGACCGTCTCGCGCGCCTGGGGCGGGAGCAGGTTCTCCACCCAGCCGTAGCAGCCGAACCGGACGCCCTCGACGCCGGACGCCCGCAGTTCGGCCAGCCGCCGTGACGCCAGTGAGGTGACCCAGGCGTCCAGTCGGTGCGCGTACGCGTCGATGACCTCCAGCAACAGTTCGGGCAGCCGGGTCACCGGTACGGCCGCGAGCGTCCGCAGCGCCTGTTCGAGGCGGGGCAGCGCGGCCGTGGCGCGGGTGGCGGCGGCGACGCGTTCGGCGCGCTCCTGCTCGTCGAGTCCGTCGATGACGTCGGCCACCAGTTGGTCCACGTCGCTGGTGGCGGCGAGCGCCTGGCGCACGGGGTCGTCGGTGCCCTGCTCGCTGTCGTCGCCGTCGAAGAACGCCCAGTTGGGCAGGAACAGCAGGGCGTCGAGCAGTCCGCTCGCGTCCGGTGGGGCCTCGGGCGGGAACTCCTGCGGGGTGCCGTCGTCCTCGGGCGGCGCCTCCCCGCCGTCCTGGCCGTCCTGGCCGTCCTGCGGTTGTTCGCCGCCCTCGTCGGGGGTCTCGCCCTCGCCCGGCTCCTCGGCCTGCGCTCCCGGAAGGTCGAAGAGGGTGCTGCGCCGGGGCGGGGTCTCGCGCCCCGAGGACAGCTCGACCGGCCACGCCGCGTCGAAGGCGGCGGCGTCCAACTGGCCCGCGAGGAAGGCGCGTACGGCCCCCAGATAGTCCGCGGTGGCCGTCGCCCGGGCCGGGAAGGCGGTGGCGTCCGGGGTGATCCGGGTGACGAACCCGGGGACGCCGGTCCCGTCGTCCAGACCCCAGCCGAGGGAGGTCCAGCCGTCGCCGCTCGTCGTCCAGCGCAGCTTCCCGTCGGGTGCCAGTCCGGGCAGGCCCGGCCGGGCGGGGGGCTCGTCGCGCGAGGTCTTCGGCACGGCGAAGGTGGGGCCGTCCATGCGGCGCATGGCCAGGCCGGTCGCCACGGGCAGCCGTTTCAGCGCCTCCACGGTGACCTGGTCGACCGGTTGCCCCGGCTCGACATGAGGGATGGGGTCGATGGGGATCCTGCCGTTCAGCGCCGCGCGCCAGCACTCGCGCAGCCGCAGCAGCCAGGCAGCGAGGAGGGCGTCGACGTCACGGGTGCGTTCGGCACGCCAGTCGCCCAGCGCGGTCACCGGCAGCACGCCGTACGGCTGGCGCCCGACCCGCAGCATCGGCAGCGGCCCGCGACCGCGCACATGCTCGGCGAGATGGTCGCGGACGGCCCGCCACGGGCGGCCCGGGGCGACGCCGCTGACCTGACGGGTGCCCAGGTCGAGGGTGCTCAGCGCGGACTCGGCGAACCCCTTGCCGAGGGTGGGCCAGGTGAGCAGGGTCAGCGCGGCGACGGCGGACGGCTCGGGGTCGTCCGCGCCGGAACAGCCGCGCAGGAACCCTGCGTCCGGCAGACCGAGCGCCGCGGCCAGCGCGTCGGCGACGGGTCGCTGCCCCGCTTCGGGGTCGGCGTCAGGACCGGGGTAGGCGGGTGCGGAGGACCAGCCGGAGCGGGTGCGGGGGGTGTTGTTGGTGGCGGTTCCGGAGGGCAGGATGCCGAGTCCGCCCGCGAACCGGTGGCCGTGCAGCAGATCGCGCAGCCGGGCCGCGCCGTCCGCCGCGGAGTCCTCACGGACGCCGACGACGAGCAGTTCGTCCAGGTGGTCGGTGCCGTCGGGCGGGAAGGTCAGCTCGATGCCCATGCCGGACTTCAGGGCCTGGAACCAGTCGGTCTCCCAGCCCTCTTCCTCGGCGCGCAGCAGGCCGACGGGCAGCGGGTCGGGCACCGGGCGGCCGAGCTTGTCCACGACGATCTGACCGTCGAGCAGACCGAGGAAGCGCCAGCGTTTCGGCATCGCGACCTGCCGCTGCCGCTGCTGGCCCGGGTCGTCGGGGCGTTCCCCGGGCGGCGGGGAGCCGGGGCGGGCGGCGCGGACCGCCCAGGAGGCGCGGGCCGGGCGCAGCGTGCCGAGGACCTTCTGCCAGGCGTCGGGGCCCGGCTTCTGCCAGTACTCGGCGGCGGCGGCCGCCTCGGCGGGCGTCAGCCGGGGGTCGAAGGGGGTGAGCAGGATGTCGTCCGGGTAGATCCGCACGCGCAGGGTGCTCGGCTCCCACCAGATGGTCTCCACCCGTACCGGCAGCAGGGCGACGGGGTCGGTGTTGCCGTCGGGGAAGAGCGCCGCGCCCTCGCCCAGGGCGCGGGTCAGTTCCTCCTCGGCGTCGGCGACGAGGCTGTTGGCCTGCTCGGCCGTCCGTTGCAGTTCCGTGAGGCCGGCCTCGGCCTCGGTGAGCAGTTCGGCGCTGGGGCGCTGGCCGATCTGGACGGGGTCGGGCAGTCCGGCCCGGATGTGCTCCTGGAGGCGCCGTACGACGGCCTCCTGCTCGTCCGCGAGGGCCTGGGCGGCATCCGCGTCGGTGCGTGCCCGGTCCAGTTGCGCGCGGGCGGCGAAGGCGTCCGTCATGTCGGGGGTGCTCCTGTCCTCGCGCGGTGGTCAGCCGCCCAGCAAGGTGGTGGCTCGGAAGGCCAGTTGGAACGGCTGCTGGAAGGCGATGCGGGCCATGTCGGCCGGGTCGTGGCCCCACAGCGGGGGGTCGGGCTGCCGGGTCGGTGGTCCGGGTGCGGGGTCGAGCCGGACGCACGCGGCCTCGGGCACTCCGACGGCGCCCCAGGTCAGGTCCGCCCAGGTCTTCAGCTCCTCGGGCGGCCCCCCTGAGTCGAACCCGAACTGGGTGCCGCGCATGGGTTCGCGGAAGACGAAGAACCAGTCCTCGGCGCGGGCCCGGGCGGCGTCGAGGCCGGCGAACAGATAGAGCACCGTGGACTCGTCCAGCGCGAGCGGGGTGGCCGGCACTCCGTCGAACGTGGGGGGCAGTTTGCCGTCGACCCCGCGTACGGCGAGCAGGGCGGTGCCGGGGAAGCGCCGCAGCAGGTCGCCGCGCACGAGCAGCACCAGGTTGCCCTGGCCGCCCGTGCGCAACCGGCTGCCCAGCGGGGTGTCCGGAGGCCACAGCGCGATCTCCTCGACGTCCGCGTCGTCACCGGGCCAGAACCGGGCGAAGGGGGTGCCGCGCTGGTCGGTGGGGAACTCCCGCCACAGCAGTTCCCGGTTGAACTCGTGGTTGAGTCCGACGAGCAGGGCGGCGATGAACTCGGGGTTGGTCTCCAGCAGGGTCACCGAGTCGGGCGGCAGGGCGCTGATGCCGGGCAGCGCCCACTCGGGCCAGCGGGCCAGGAGTTCTTCGGCGATGGGCACGGTGAACTTGGGGTGGGCCATGATCGGCCGCAGGGGGCGGGCGTCGGTCGGGGCGCGCTCCGCCCAGAAGTCGGCGGGGATGCGGTCGCTCATGCGCAGCATCTGGAGCCGCGCCGCGGCGAGTCCGGCGCGCAGTTCGCCCGGCAGGCCGTTCTCGGGCGCGTCGTCGCCCATGACGCCCATGTCTCTCAGCCCCCGCGCCAGGACCGGGTCGGCCGGCTGCTCGTCGCCGGGGGTGTCGCCGCTCGCGCCACGCCGGGCGCGGCGGGCGAGGGCGCCGTTGCTGCGGGTCAGCCGGACGAACGAGGTGCTCGCCGTGCCGGCCAGCACCTTGTCCTTGGCCGAGGCCAGCAGACCGGCCAGGGTGGTCCCGATCATCTCCGGTGCCGTCCCGGACTCGTCCGGGTCCGGGACGGCCAGAGTGGTCTCGGACGCGACCGACGCGGGGACGGACAGCGCCATGCGGCCGCTGACCGGTGCCATGACGGTGACGAGGTCGGCGACCCCCAGGGGGTCCAGATGCTTGCGCTGGGCCCGCTCGGCCGCGACGGCGGCCAGTTCTCCGGTCGCCAGCAGTCGGTTGGCCTGCCGGATCTCGCCGACCTGTTCCCAGGCCCGGGCCATCAGGAACTCCTGCTCCAACTGCACGTAGCGGGTGCCGAGCGCGGCCGCCACCCGGCGGCGGACCTCCAGGTTGAGGGTGTTCATCCAGCTGTCCGGCTCGTCGGGCACGGTCTGCCGGCCGGTGTGGTGGCTGCCGTAGAGCGGTGGTGCCACGGCGACCGTGTCCCGGTCCTCGACCGGCTGTCCGTCACCTTCCTCCGGCGGCTGGTCCGCCCCCTCCTCGCCCGGTGTCACGGGCTCCTCGCGGCGCCGGGCCGGTGCGTCGAGGCGTTGGGTGAGCAGGGTGCGGAACCGGTCCTGTGCGACGGGGTCGGACCAGGTCTCGGGCACCGCCGTGCCGGGGGGCCGCAGTGCGCCGTCCAGGGGCACGGTGGCCGGTCCGGTGGTCGGCTCGGCGGGCCAGGGACGGCCGACGTCGATGGTGCGGCTGCCGAGTCCGGCCTCGGCGGCGGGCCGGAAGCGCAGTCGGCGGGCCAGTTCCTCGAAGGTGCCCGCCTTCCCGGTACGGAATCTCCACCAGTGGTAGACGGGCAGGTCGACGGTGTCCCGCCCGGCGATCGGCCAGGCGTCCTCGGTGGCCGCTCCCCCGGGCGTCACGTTCAGGCCCGCGTCGCGTCCGGCGGCGGTGGCGGGCACCAGGGCGGCGATCCAGCCCCGGTCCGGGGCCAGTCGGCGCGGGCACAGCAGTCGCGCGACGACGTCGGCCGAGTGGGCGCGCAGCCCCTGCTCCACGAGCGTCCGCGCACCGGCTTCGTCGGTGACGTTGTCGGGCAGCCGCGCCTCCACATGGGCCCAGGCCCATCGCTCGGCCGGCGGGGGCAGCGCGGCGACGGGAGCGGTGAGCACCGGGAGCGGGCGCGCGTCACGCGGCGGCGCCGCTTCGTCCTCGGCCAGCACGATCAGCGCGAGCCAGGGCTGCGGGGTGGGGCCGCCCGGGGGGAACGCCGTTCCCGGGGACAGCAGCCAGGGCAGGTCGGCGTGCGCCAGCTCCACTCCGGCGAGCACGTTCTCCGCGGCGTCGGCGGTGCCGGGCGGTGGTTCCTCCCGCAGGACCATGGTGCGTTCGAACCCGAACACGTCTCCCGGCCCCACCAGCGTCAGCGTCGGTCCCTGCACCGGTGCCGGCTCCTCACGGCGGCCGTCGATGTCACGGGCGAACCGCACCGACGTCGCCAGCGCCTGGCCCTGGGCCGAGGCGGCGGCGCCCAGTCGCGCCGAGGAGAAGAACCATCGCGCGCTCATGGGTGGATCTCCCAGCGCTCGACGAGCCGCACCTCGTCCTGCGGTCGCGCGAGTTGTCCGCGGACCGCCTCCCACGCGTCCGCCGTGGCGTCGACCAGGGTGACGTCGTCCAGCAGTGGTCGAAGCGTGTCGGCGGCGGCCACGGTGAGCGTCGGCGGGCGTACGGTGACGGCCGCTTCGCGTGTGCGCCACCGTTCCAGCCGCTCGGCGGCGCTGACCCCGTAGACCGCCTCGCGGCGGAAGAACCCCGGCCAGGAGGAGAACTGCCGCTCGGGCAGGGGCGGTTCGTAGCCCGTCTCGTAACCGTCGTCGACCCGGTGCCCGACGCCGACGCGGATGCCGTCGTCGGGGCCCGTCCGCAGCCCGCCGGCGTAGCTGGCGAACGCGGGTCTGGTCAGCTGCTCGTCCTCGGTGAGGTCGAAGAACTCGCCGGGCACGAACCGCTCGGGCAACGAGGGAAGTCCGGCGGCGGGCCTCGGCGTACCGAGGGTGATCTCCGTGATCGTCCAGGTCTGCACCGGCACCGGCCGTCGTTCGAACCGGGAGATCGGCACGCCCAGCGGCACGGCGTGCTGGGTGACGCGCAGGGTGGCGTCGGGGTGGACGAGGCTCCCCTGGTTCAGTTTCTCGGTCGCCGCGGGCGTGAACACGAGCGCGGTGCGCTCCTCGGCCGGCCGCTCCGCCGCCCAGGCCTTCGCCCGCGCCAGTTCCGAGGTGAGCGCCTCGATCGGCGGACGCGCGGGCTGTTGCCCGACCGCGGGCGGTGAGCCCCAGCGGACGTCGAAGTCCAGCTCGACGTCCCAGAACAGCACCGAGATGCTGCCGGTGCCGAAGGCGTGCCACGGCGCCGGACCCTCCAGGGTGAAGTCGAGGCCGATGCCGGCCAGTCGGCGGCCGAAGGCACACACCGCCACCCCGGCGCGTACGTGGACCGAGAACGCGAACGGGTCGAACACGAACAGGGCGTCAAGGCCGAGCCAGCCCTGCACCCCGCAGCCGGCGATCGAGGCGTCCAACTGCACCTGGCCGCCGAACATCAGCGCGTTGGAGGTGATCGCGAAGTAGGCCTCCATCCGCAGTCCGAACCCGTTGCCCGGGGCCAGGTCGACCTGGAGCCGGCGCAGCGCGGGCACCCGGGCGGGCCGGGTGTAGCGGGGGTGGAAGCCACCGGCGGACAGGACGAACTCCGGCTGCGCGCCGCCGCGTACCAGCAGATACAGCTCGCCCCGCACGGCGAGTCCCACGATCCACGAGCCGGACAGCGACACCAGCAGTTCGACCAGCGGGACGGCCGGTTCGAGCCGGCCGAGGACGCTCGCCTGCAACCGGATGAGCGGGGCCGCCGGGTCGGGCAGTCCGACCAGCAGCCGTCCCACCAGCACCGCGCGGGCCGGGGCGGGCAGTTCCAGGATGAGGGCGCCGGACAGGGACACCATCCGGCCGCCCCAGGTGATGCGGACCATCGGTCCGACCAGGAAGCGCCCGGTGGCGACCGGGAAGGCGGCGCCGAGGGAGCCGGTGATCTCCTGGGCGCGTTCCACCACGCGGTCCGGGAACAGCACGTGGTCGGCGTTGCCGTCGCAGACCAGTTGCTGAAGGGCGGTGATGTCCGCGCGCCGGTTGACGCCGACCAGGCCGCCGACCGCGTCCAGCGCGAACCCGAGGCCCAGTTGGATGCCGGGGGCCGGGAACTGGGCGGAGAGGAGCACCAGGAAGCTGGTGGGAGCCTTTCCGTCGGGCGGCCGGAACAGCGCGACGGCCTGCACGCGCAGCACCCCGAGGTCGACGGAGATGAGCCCCGCGTACCCCTGGTCCGGGGTCCGCCGGACCACACCGCCGCCGGAGACGGGTGGCAGCTTCAGTTCGGTGCCGATGCCGTCCGGGAACAGTTCGCGCAGCCGGCTCGGGTCGAGGCCCGGGCGGGTCGCCGGGGAGAGCGCCACGGGCAGGTCGATTCCGGCGCCCTCCAGGAAGACCCGCAGGGGCAGTCCCGGCAGCCCGGCGGTGGCGGACACGGAGAGGGCGAGCCGTGGCCCGCCCTCGTCGGAGGTCAGTTCCAGGGCCGCGCCCCGGGTGGACACGTACGGCGCGTTCACCCGCAGCGGGAGGGGGACGCGCAGTGCGCCGCTCGTGAAGCGCAGGCCCTCGGCCCCGTCCGCCCGGAGGGTGACGTCGACCGGTCCGGAGCCGTCGGACATCGGGCTGCCGCCGCCGAGGCCGACCAGCCGGGCCAGCGCGGCCGGCAGGACGGCGGCGGTGAGCCGGCGCAGCTCGACCTCGACGGCCGCGGGCACTCCCGGGGCCGCGATGACCTTGAGGCCGATTCCGTCGACGCCGATGCCCGGTCCTTCGGTCATCCCGGCGGCCAGTCGTCCGGTGCGCTGGAGTGTGATCGTCGCGGTGCCGCCGGGCGGCGCGGGCGGCAGGCCGGGGCCGAAGGCGCTGTCCCAGCCCTCGGGCGGGGCGGCGACGGTGGCCTCCGCGCTCCATGCCTGCGTGGCCGTCGAGGACAGGGAGAGGGCGGTCCCCGGGGTGACCACCACGTCGAACACCGGCCCGTCCGGGGTCACTCCGAGCACGGCCCGCCCGAATGCCGCTCCGGACGGGGCGGTGAGGACCAGCGCCACGCCCCGCGCGCCGGGCGCCCGCTGCCAGCCGTGCAGTCGCAACGGCACCGGCGAGTCGGTTCGCAGGTCGCCGAGCATCTCCCGTACGAGTTCCACCAGCGAGTTCCCGGGGGGCAGCCGGTCGTGGACGGCGCGCAGCCGTCCGGCGAGGATCGTGCCGGCGGCGGAGGGGTCCTCGCCGAGCTCGGGCAGATCGCGTACCAGTCCCTCCACGGCGTCCCGGGTCAGGGCGCGCAGTTGGTCGGCGACCTGGTGCAGGAGTTCGTGCGGGTCCATGGCGCTCACCCCTGGTTGGCTTCACCGTTGTCGATGACCAGCGCGCGGCCGAAGCAACCGACGCCGAGCCAGCGGCCGTTGGGGCTGAACGCCATCGTCAGCACCTCTTCGGTGCCCACCGCGTACAGCTCATCGCTGTTGAGATTGAACAGCCGTACGACGTTGTCGATGCAGGCGCTGGCCGCCAGCTTGCCGTTCGGGCTGAACGCCACGTGGGTGACGGCTCCCGGGTCCGAGCCACCGGCGACCAGCTTCGGCACCTGAGCCTTCTTGGTCCCGGATTCCGCCTCCAGGACCCGCGCGAACCCGTCCGAGCCGCCGACCACGGTCCAGTTGCCCTTCGGGTCGAACGCCACGCAGTTCGGGCTGGTGACCTCGTCGTCGGCCTCGCCTCCGACCCGCCACTCCTCCGCTCCTCCCTGCGCCTTGAGCATGCGGGTGGTGTCGTCCGCAGAGCAGCACAGCACCTTTGTCCCGTCCGGGCTGAACGCGACCGCGTGGACGGCGTTGGCAGGGGTCAGCTTCCCGAGTTCGGCGCCGGTGGCCAGGTCGAGGACCCGCGCGGATCCGGCGAACTTGTGGTTCCCGCCGTGGCGTTCGTCGATGGCCAGCGCGATCCGGGTGCCGTCCCGGCTCAGATCCACGTCGGCGATCAGGGGCGGGTCGACCGTGATCCGTTTGATGGTCGCGCCGGTGGCCTGGTCGAGTACGGCGACCAGGGTGTCGGTGACGGCGATCACTCGCCCGTCCGGGGCGAACCGCACGGTGTTCACGGAGTTGCCCGGATCGAGCGGCCCCTGCCAGACGACCGCGCCGGTCCCGCTGTCCCGCAGCGACACCGACTCGAAGTCGGCCACGGCGATCCGGGTACCGTCGGGACTGAAGGCCAAGCCGGTCACGGAGCCGTCCACGGGGACGTCCAGCGGGACACCGATGCCGATCGGGCGTATCCGGAGCAGGGAGTCGCTGCCGGCGCCGGCGAAGCGGGTGCTGTCCGGGCTGAAGGCGATCGCCTGGACCGAACCGTCGTGCTTGACGGGGAGTGCCACGGTGCCCGGCTCACTCATGAGCGGCTCCTCCTTGACGGCGAGGAGTTCGGTGGTGACGTCAGGTCGTCTGCTCGTCTGCGAATTGCGGCAACTCACCAGCCTAGCCGCAATGTCGACGCCCGCCACATGAACCGTCGCAGGTCATCGACCCGAACTGCTGTCGCATGGCGCGACCGTTTGAGCGGTGCAAGCATGGAGGTGGTGTGATATGACGCTCCGCGCTCTCGCGAGGAGGGATGGTCATGGCGAAACGTCTGATCGTCTGCTGCGACGGCACCTGGAACTTCGCCGACCAGCCCAGCAAGACGAACGTCGCCAAGGTCGCCCTGTCCCTGCGTTCGGGGACCGCCGCCGGTAAGGAACAGCGCGTCTACTACCACAGCGGCGTCGGCACCCTTCGCCGGGAACGGCTGCGGGGCGGCGCGTTCGGCGCGGGCCTGTCGCGGAACATCGTCGACGCCTACCGCTTCCTCGTCGAGACGTACGAGCCCGACGACGAGCTGTTCCTGTTCGGCTTCAGCCGGGGCGCGTTCACCGCGCGCAGCCTGGCGGGGCTGATCCGCAACTGCGGCATCCTGCGCCGCGACCACGCCGACCGGATCCCCGAGGCCTGGGCGCTGTACCGCGACCGGATCGAGCAGCCCAACGGCGCGGCAGCGACGTTGTTCCGCCGCTCGTACGCGCGCGAGACGGAGATCCGCTTCATCGGGGTGTGGGACACGGTGGGTTCCCTCGGTATCCCGGTGCCGGACGCGGCCTGGCTCCAGCCGGCCGCCAACCGGTTCAACCACCGCTGGGCGTTCCACAACACCGAACTGAGCGGCTGGGTCAGGGCGGCCTTCCACGCACTGGCCGTCGACGAGCAGCGCTCGGCGTTCCGGCCGACCCTGTGGCACCAGCAGCCCGGCGCCGCCGAGCAGGGTCAGGAGCTCCAGCAGGTCTGGTTCTCCGGGGTGCACTGCGATGTCGGCGGCAGCTACATGGAGACGGGGCTGTCCGACATCCCGCTGCTGTGGATGGTCGATCAGGCCCGCCGCCACGAGCTGGAGTTCGACGACGACGCGCTCAGCGAGGCGGGCCCGAAGAAGATGGAGCCCGAGAAGAGCATCGACTTCCGCGTACGGCCGGACGCCCTGGGGACACTGCACGACTCACGGACCAAGATGTTCAAGCTGGCCAAGCCGCTGCACCGGTCGATCGCGGCGGCGCTGAACGACCAGGGCGAGCCCGACGGGAACGAGTTCCTGGCGGTGCCCGCGAAGGAGCGGTACGACCAGGAGCCCGGCTACCGGCCGCCGGAGCTGGAACGGTATCTGGCCGACGCCGATCGGATCCGTCTGGAGCCGGTGCTGCTGCCGGGACTTGCCGCGGGCCTGCCGCCCCTGCCCTCCGCGCCGCCCGCGCCGCCCGCGCCGTCCGCCTCCTCCGGTCAGGAGGCGCCGGCCGATACGAGCGACGACCTCCACCGCACGACGTGACACCGCCGTGGCCGCTCGGGCCACAGCCGCCGACTGCCGGACCACGCGAAGGCGGCCCCACCTTGGTGAAGGAGAACCGGGATGCTGACCTCCGCCCTCTTCGCCGGCGACCCGCTGCTGGAAGCGATCGCGCAGGACCAGGACCGCATCTCGCGAACCCGGCACCGCAACGATCCGGCGGTGCGGAAGATCCAGATCGCCCTGCTCGACCAGGACCCGGACTGTCTGCCCCGGTTCGGGGCCGACGGCGACTACGGCGACGAGACCGCCGGCGCGGTGGCCCGGTTCAAGGTCCAGGTGCTCGGCGTTCCCCAGGCCGAGGTGATCGACGACGTCGGCCCGCTGACGGTGCAGAAGCTGGACGAGCTGCGCGCTGCCGCCGAACGGCCGCCCGTGGAGAGCGTCGTACCCGAGGACTGGCTGCTCACCGAGGCCGAGACGGGGCCCTTCCGCTCCCCCGCCTTCACCCTGGACAACCTGGTGGTGTTCTTCGTCGACGGCGAGGGGTACTACGACACACTGGCCGCGCGGCTGGACGCGCTGGCCGCCGGTGACCGGGTGCTGTTCGCCGGCTGGCGGTTCTCGCCCGAGCAGATGCTGCGCCCGGCGACCGCGGGCTCACCGGGGATCCTCGATCGGCTCCTCAAGCTCCACACCGACGGTGTCGTCGTCCGAGCGCTGCTGTACGGCTCGCAGTTCTCCACCCTGCCCGTGCGCAGGCCCAGGGTGCCCACCCTGCCGTCCAAGGACAACTTCGACTTCCGTACGGCGCTGGTCGGCGCGGGCGCCCAGGCCGTTCTCGACGCCCGCGTGGGGCACTTCGGCTCCCACCACCAGAAGTGCGCGGTGGTGCAGGGGACCGCCGAGGGGCCGTGCGCGTTCGTCGGCGGGATCGACGTCTGTCTCGACCGCTGGGACAACGCCGCCCACGTCGATCCTCCCTTCCGGCAGCGGGAGCCCGACTTCCTCGGTGTCAAGGCGAGCCTGCCCGGCTGGCACGACGTGCAGTGCGGGGTGTTCGGGCCCGCCACCGCCCAGATCTGGCAGGCCCTGGTCCAGCGCTGGAACGACCCCACCACGCCCAGCCGCATCGATGCCCCGCCGGTACCGATCCCGTCGTCGGAGGAACCTGGCCCCTCGCCCACCTCGGGCACCCAGGCCGTGCAGGTGCTGCGCACCCTCACCTGCAAGGGCGTCTACTCCTTCCTGCCGGGCGGCGAGTTCACCGTCACGGCCGCCTACCGCAAGGCGATAGGACGGGCGCGGCACTACATCTACATCGAGGACCAGTACCTGTGGCCCTCACCGCTCGTCGACGACCTGCGCGACGCCGCGGCCCGGGGTGTCCAGGTCATCCTCGTCACCGCGCGCGACTTCGACGCGCCGGGGCTGGGCGACGTCCACAAGGCGCTGCGTGCCGAGGCCCTCCAGCGCATCGCCTCCGCGGCGCCCGCGAACGTCCACTGCTTCCATCTGGAGCAGGCGGCGACCGCCCTGCAGATCTATGTCCACGCGAAGCTGATGATCGTCGACGACCAGTACGCCGCCGCGGGCAGCGCCAACCTCAACTTCCGGTCGCACACCACGGATTCCGAGCTGCACCTGGGCGTCTTCGACACGGATCTGGCCGACGGCACGGTCGGCGGCGCGCCCCACCGCTTCGGCGTGTCCGTGCGCGATCTGCGCACCCAGATCTGGGGCGAGCACCTCAACGAGGACCCGTCGCTGCACGAGGACCCGCTGGTGGGCCTCGGCCGTATGCCGACCGGGGGCGGCAAGACCGGCCATCTGGTGAACTTCCCGGTTCCGCCGCAGGTTCCCGCCGTGGACTGGCGCGAGGTGCTGCGGGAACTGCTGCGCAGCGTCCAGCAGATGGAGAACTGGCAGCTTCTGGCCCCGGTGGTGTTCGGCCCGCTCGCGATTCCCCTCCCGCTGGTGCCGGGCATGGACCTCGGTGTCCTCGCGGACCTCGTGCCCAGCCCCGAGTCGTTCCTGCGGGACCTTCTCAACCCCAACACCGTGTGCTGAGCGACGTGTCGGCCCGGCACACGGCGTCGGCGGTCAGGCTCCGAACACGGTGAACCCGAGGCCGGAGAGCTGGGACGCGAGGGCGGACACCGTGTCGGGGTCGTCGAACGCCCCGTTCTCGGCGAGGCCGTTGGCCGACTGGAACTCCTTGACCTTGCCCTGGGTGAGGGGGCCGTCCACGCCGTCCTGGGTCAACGGCTTGACGCCCAGGGCGAGCAGTGCCCCTTGTACGCCGAACACGTCGGAGACGTCCAGCACGAGCTGTTCGACGGGCACTCCCTGCGCTTGCGAGGCCGACGCCAGCAGGAGATGGGCCCGGTCGAGCTTGTTGCGGATGCGGATGGTGCCGACGTCCGGTGTGAAGTGACACTCGTCCGCGGCACCCGGCCAGTCACGGACCGCCACATGGCCCTGGAACTTGGGGAAGCGGAACATCGGGCCCATCCCCCAGCACATGCTCAGCGTGGCCAGCTGGGCGTTGGCCGGCCACGAGGCGAACTCCCCGAAGCCCTCCCGCCCGGTGAGCACCGTCTCCATCTCGTCGAGCTTGGCGAACACATGGCGGTCGATGTCGTCGTCCTCCACGTGCAGCCGTGTCAGCGGCGGCCTGAAGTTGCCGTGCCCGAAGGGGGCGAGGTCCAGCCGCGACTTGACCGCGTCCCACTCGGCGGCGACCTCCTCGGACGTCGCCTCGCTCTCCGTGTCGTTGACCAGCCAGCGCAGCAGGCCGGCGGCGGCCAGGGAGAGGGCGCGCTCCTGGGCGGTGGGTGCGGAGTTGTCCCGCGCGGTCTCGTCGATCTTGTTGCCGATTCCGGTGCTCACATACCCCTTCACATCGAGGTACATGAAGTGGACTCGCCCTTCGAGAGGGTCGTTGAAGGAGATCCAGTAGTCGCGAACGCTCTGGTGCATGGTGCGGCCTTTCTCGCTCTGTCTCCCCCACGTTCGGGCAGCATCCGCGCGAACCGCGACGAGGGCCCGACGCCGAGCTCCTCCGCCAGCAGGCGGCGGAACGCCTCGTAGTGCCGGACCGCCTCGCCGACATTGCCCTCCGCGAGATGCGCCGACACCATGGCCCGGTGGGCGCTCTCCCGCAGCGGCTCCGCCCGTACGGCGGCCCACGCCACCTCCACCGCCAGGGCCGGTCTGCCCTGCCGTATCAGCGCCTCGGCCAGTGCGTCGAGGGCGTGCAGCCGCAGTTGCCGCAGACGCTCGCGCTCCAGCAGCACCCAGTCCTCGTCCCAGCCGGGCAGCAGGTCCTCGCCGGTCAGGAGTCCCAGCAGGGGCAGCGCGTGGAGCGCGGTGCCGTCGCCCTGTACGACGCCCAGGGCGGCCCGGGTGAGCGCGTGGACGTCCACCCGCAGGGCGGGAGTGACCAGCAGGGCGTCGCCCTGGCAGCCGATCAGGGGCGGCTCGGCTCGCGGCAGCTTCCACAGGGTGGTGCGCAGACTGCCCCTCGCGTGTGCCTCGGTGACCTCTGGCCACAGGGTGCCGGCGAGGACGGAACGGGAGACCCGCCCGCTCAGGCCCATGAAGGCCAGCAGCCGTTGGGCGTTGCGGCACAGTTCGACGCTCTCGGAGCCCAGTTCCAGCCGGAACTGGCCGAGCAGTCGCAGCCGGGGAGGAGCAGACACCACCTTGACCGCCTCACGCACGGTGTTCCGCCACCATTTTCGTCCTCTGTCGCACCCCCCGGCAACTCGACGGGCACGTCTCCCCGCCTCCCCGATGACGCCGCGGTGACGCCCTGCTGACGCCTCCTCCGTACCTTCTAACGCACCGATCGCATTCGGAACCAGAGACCGGGAGCGGAGCCGTCATGGTCGCTCTGTCCAACGTCCAGTTCGGCAAACGGAACGAGGACGTACGCACCGTGCAGAAGGCCCTCATCAAACGAGGCCACAAGATCCCCGACGGAGCCACCGGCCTCTTCGGCGAACAGACCCGTGCCGCCTACCGAGCCGAACAACTCGCCCAGGGCTTCAAAGGCAGCGACGCCGACGGCAAACCCGGCCTCACCTCCCTCACCACCCTCGGCCACTTCGCCCACTTCACCGTCGAAGGCGGGCACACGTCCGCCGACGGGGCGGGGGCGCTCGCCCTGGCCCGGGTCACCTTCCGCGATCCGGGCGACGAGTCGGGCGAGGCGGCGATGCGCCGCTACGCCCGCAAGGCCTGTCAACTGACGGGCATGGACCCGCAGTTCGGTGTCCAGGCGCTCACCACCATCGCCCGGCGCGAGTCCGCCTGCAACCACCCGAAGTTCCGGGTGAACACCACGGACGTCAACGCGCACGGCCGCACCGCGGCCGACGGCCACCCGCTCAACTGCTCCCGCGGCGCGACCCAGTGCGTGCCGTCCACGTTCGCCACGTATCACCAGGCGGGCACTGCGGACACGCCCTATGACGTGGTCGCCTGCATGTGCGCGACGATCAACTACGTACGCCACCGCTACCACGTGAACCGGTCCGGCTCGAACTTCGCCGCCCGCGTCCAGCAGGCCGATCCGCACCGGCCACCCCACTGGTACTAGGAGTTCCCCATGGTCGCTCTGTCCAACGTCCAGTTCGGCAAACGGAACGAGGACGTACGCACCGTGCAGAAGGCACTCATCAAACGAGGCCGCAAGATCCCCGACGGAGCCACCGGCCTCTTCGGCGAACAGACCCGTGCCGCCTACCGAGCCGAACAACTCGCCCAGGGCTTCAAAGGCAGCGACGCCGACGGCAAACCCGGCCTCACCTCCCTCACCACCCTCGGCCACTTCGCCCACTTCACCGTCGAACGCGGGCACACGTCCCCCTCGACACGGCCCGCCGGCAAGGGACATGTGGCCTCACCCGTGCCCGGGCACAAGGTCACGTTCCAGTTCTTCGAGCGCGGCGACTACGCCTGGAAGCCCGACGGTGTCGGCCGGCACACCGGGCAGGACTTCGCTGCCAAGTCCGGCGTCCCCGTGGTCGCCGTACGCGGCGGCACCATCGCCTGGTCCAACGGGCAGGGCGGGGCGTACGGCCAGTGGATCGGCCTGTCGGCGGACAACGGTCACATCTACACGTACTGCCATCTCTCGCAGCGTCAGGTGAAGGTGGGCCAGCGGGTCCACGCCGGGCAGCAGCTCGGCAAGGTGGGCACCACGGGCAACTCCACCGGGCCGCACCTGCACTTCGAGATGTCGAAAGGCTCCTCGTGGTCCTACGGCAACGTCGCCAGGCCGAGCTGGTGACCTGAAAGGCCCTGGCCGGCCCCACAGGGGCTGCCAGGGCCTTCACATGGGCGCGGGTCAGGAGTCCTCGAAGAGCAGGTCCTCACAGGGATGGGTCATCCGTACGGTCTGGCCGTTCGACGTCTCCACGACTCGGTGCAGACCGACGCAGCGTTCACCCGTGGACAGGATGGAGAAGCGGTCCCCGACACCGGCCAGGAAGGCCGGGAAGGCCGCCAGCGGCATGTCCAGTTTGAGGTAGTCCACCAGTCGGCGGAACAGCTTGGGGAGCAGTACGGCCTCGTCCGTCAGCGTGGACAGGCCGGTGATCTTCGCCCCGGTCGTGGTGACATCGGCGGGCCACAGGCCCCGTCCCGCCTCCCGGGCCTCCGTGGCCGCGGTGGTCAGCTCCACCCGGAGACTGGTGAACAGGCTGCGGTAGAACGTCGGGTACACCAACCCCGTTGTCACCATGTGGTGGTTGAGGGTCGTCCTCAGCACGGCGGCGTCGACGTCCATCTCCAGGCCGCTGTCCCCCGGCGGTGTTCCGCGCCCGGCCAGGGCGATGCACCGGCCGTGGACATCGGAACCGCGGGTGAGGACGAACCCGGGAACCTGCTCCGGGGTGGTGGCCGTCACGCTCTCGTCCGCGTGCTGGACGTCGGTGAAGCCGAGCCAGCTGAGCAGTTCGTCCCGTGCTGCATGGGCGAACTGCAGCGGCTGGTGGACACGGTTGGGGCCGTAATGGGTCTCCAGGGCGTCGATCGCGTCCAGCCGCAGCGAGGCACGCCCCGCCGCGGTGTGTTCGACGGCGCGGCCCAGTCCGCCGCCGACCAGACTCCACTGCGCGGGGTCGTCGGCCGTGAAATGCACCGTGTCCCCGTCCGGTTGGGAGCCTTTGACCTCGTAGAACCCCTTGATGAGCAACATGGGCATGGCGACACCTCCGCGACGGGTCGGCCCCCCTTCAAATGGTGCGCCCGGATCGGGAGTTCCGCACCTCAGCGGCAGTCGGCGCGCCGCCGACGACAGGTTCTCCGTTCAACCGTTCGGTTGAACGCGTCTTCCAACTCCCGGAGCCCGCCTCCCTCCGCACGGACGACGCGCGAGCGGGCCGGGCGGCGGCACACTGATCACCGCCCGTGGCACGCGCCGGGCCCTTGACGCCACCCCCCTCTCAGAGAGGTCTCCTCGCATGCCCTCTTCGCCCAGCAGACGACATGTCCTCGCCCTCGGTGCCGCGCTCGGCGTGGCCGCCTCGGCGGTCCCGGCCGCCGCTTCTCCCGGCGCCTCGGGGCGGTCCGGCGGCCGTGAGGAGACCCGCTCGCTCGACGAGCTCTACCGGGCCGCCGTGGCGGACGGCGCAAAGCTCGTCGTCTACGCCGGCGGTGACACGCCCACCCAGCAGGACGGCACCAAGGCCGCCTTCCGGGACCGTTTCCCGGACATCGACCTGACACTGATCGTCGACTACAGCAAGTACCACGACGTGCGCGTCGACAACCAGTTCGCGACCGACACCCTGGTCCCCGACGTCGTACAGTTGCAGACCCTCCAGGACTTCGACCGCTGGAAGCAGCAGGGCCGGCTGCTGCACTACAGGCCCGCGGGGTTCTCGAAGGTCTACGACAAGTTCAAGGACCCGCAGGGCGCGTGGGTGGCCACCGGCGCGATCGCCTTCAGCTTCCTGTACGGCACGGCAGCCGTCGGGCAGGACGCCCCGCGCACCCCGCAGGAGCTGGTCGACCCGAAGTGGAAGGGCCGGATCGCCTCGTCGTACCCGCACGACGACGACGCCGTTCTCTATCTGTTCAGCCTCTACGCCCGGCAGTACGGCTGGGACTGGGTGGCCCGACTGGCCGCCCAGGACGTGCGGTTCGCGCGCGGCAGCAACTCCCCCGGCGACGCCGTCTTCGCCGGACAGAAGGCGATCGGCGTCGGCACGGCGGGCTCGCTGGTCGCCCCTCAGTCGTCGCCCGCCCGGTTCGTCGTCGCCGACGGGCACCCGTTCATGGGCTGGGGGCAGCGCACGGGCATCCTCAAGCAGGCCAAGAACCCGCTGGCCGCCAAGCTGTTCCTCAACTGGCAGCTGTCGACCGAGCGGCAGAACAACTCCTTCAACGGATGGTCGGTGCGCACCGACGTCACTCCCCCGGCCGGCCTCAAGCCCCTGTGGGAGTACCCCGAGGCCCACGTGGACGGCTTCCCCCGCTTCATGGCCGACCGCGCCGAGGTGGAGCGCTGGAAGCAGACCTTCGCCCTGTACTTCGGCGAGGTCCAGGGCGCCCCCACTCCCGGCAGCCTCGGACTGCACCCGGGCGCCTGAGCCCTGTGCGGCGGTGCGGTGGTCGCGCGGATTCCTGTCCGGCGTGACCGCCGCACCGCTCTTCACATGGGCCATACAGGCCGTGGATAGACTCGGTTCTCCTGTCCTGATGGATCTTCCGTCCAGGGGGTTTGCCGTGTCCGACCCCGGCCCCGCGCACGCGTTCGCGCCGTTCCGTCGCAGCGGGTTCGGCCCGAGGCAGCTGCCGCACCTGTTGTTCTTCCTGGTCGTCGGTGCCGCGGCCGTGCGCCTGGCGCGGCTCAACATCCCTCTGTGCTGGGAGGTCGTGACCGTCAGCGCCCTGCTCGCCGTGACGTACGCGGTGGGCCTCGCGCTGGGGGACAGACTGGGCCCGCGTGCCCGGCACGCCTGGGTCGCCCTGCTCCTGCTGCTGTGGGCGATCCTCGTCCTCCTCGCCCCGCCGCCCTTCACCGGTGCCTACGTCTGGTGCGCCGTACCGCTGGCCTGTGTGGCGCTGTGCAGTGTTCCGCCCCGGGCCGCCGGTGCGGCGCTGGCCCTGATCACCGCCCTGCTCGTCGGTCAACTGACCCGTACCGCGGGCGGGTTCGACCCGGAGATGGTGCTCGTCCCGGTGGCAGCGGTGTGGGGCACGGTGGCGCTGTACCGGGCCCAGCAGCGCGACGTCGCGGAGCGCGAGCGACTCCTGGAGGAACTGCGTGGCACACGGGACGTCCTGGCCGCCGAGCGGCATCGCAGCGGTGTGCTCGAGGAGCGGGCCCGTATCGCTCGCGACCTGCACGACACGCTCGCGCAGGACCTGTCCGGCAGTCTCATGCTGTTGCAGGCAGCCGAACAGGACTGGGACGAACGGCCCGACGCGGCCCGCACCCATGTCCGCGCGGTCGCCGAAGGTCTGGACGCGGGCCTCGGCGAGACCCGGCGGATCATCCAGGACCTCGCCTCACCGACCGTCGCCGAAGCCGGACTCGAGGGTTCCCTGCGGCTGCTGTGCGCCCGGGCCCACCAGCCGGGCGACGCCCCCCGAGTGCGGTTCGGCGCGGTGGGAGATCCGACCGTCGAGCTGGACGAACACACCGAGACCGCCTTGTTCCGGGTGGCCCAGAACGTCGTGGCGAACGTCCGCGACCACGCGCACGCGACCCAGGCGACGGTGACGCTCCGGCGCCTCCAGGACCGCGTCGAGCTGGACGTGAGCGACAACGGCGTAGGCTTCGACCCCGCCCGCGGCGGCGGTCCGGTCCGAGCGGGCCGGGGCTTCGGCCTCCTCGCCGCCCGAGCGCGGCTGCGCGAGTACGGGGGTGACCTGGAGGTCGTCAGCACGCCGGGGCGCGGCACCCGCATCCGGGCCACGGTCCCGACGCCGGTACGGCCCCGCGCGCATGCGCCCCTGTCCGCGGCGGCCGTCCGATGACAGCTCCGCGTCGGCGCGTCCTGATCGCCGATGACCACGCTGTCGTCCGCGCGGGGCTGCGCGCCCTGCTCAGCGGCGCCCCCGACCTCGAAGTGATCGCGGAGGCCGGCACCGGTGAGGAGGCCGTGCGGCTCGCCCTGGCGCTGACACCCGATGTCGTCCTGATGGACCTGCGTTTCGGGGGCACGGACGACGGCATCGACGGCGTCGAGGCGATCCGCCGGCTGGCCGCCGAGGCTCCGGGTCTGCCGGTGGTGATGCTCACCAGCTATGCGGGACGCGCGGACACCGTACGGGCGTTGGAGGCCGGCGCACGCGGCTATGTCCTCAAGGCCGGTCCGCCGGAGGAACTCTTCAGCGCCGTGCGCAGCGCCGCCGAGGGCGGATTCGGGCTGGCGGCGGACCTGGTCGGCGCGCTGGTCGGCCAGGTCGTCGCCCCGGCGCCCGAACTGACGGGGCGGGAGCGGGAGGTCGTCCGGTTGATGGCCGACGGCCACAGCAACCGGGCCATCGCGGGCGCCCTGTATCTGAGCGAGGCGACCGTCAAGACACACCTGGTGCGCGTCTACCGCAAGCTCGGCGTGGACAACCGGGCGGCGGCGGTGGCCGAGGCGGTACGCCGGGGCCTGCTCGAACTCACCTGAGGGGCCTCCCGGGGCCCGCGTCGGCGTCGGTCACCCGGCGCACGAGATCCGCCCAGGTGCGCCGCAGCCGCACGGTGGTGACCCACTCCGCGTCGCGCAGCTGGTCCAGGGTCTCCAGGTCCACAAAGGAGAGCAGGGCGTGGGCGAGCAGGGCGTGGTCGCCCACGACGTCCGCCTCCCGCAGGAGCGACTGGACGTGGTGCCGGAAGGCCCGGCCGTAGTGGGTGGCGCGGCGGCGTTCGACGGGGATCTGGCGGCCGAGTGCCGGGCCCAGGTCCGTGGCGTCGGCGACGCGGTCGATCAGCGCACAGCCGAACGCCGTCAGCCGGTCCCGCGCCGGCACGCCGGGGCCCAGCGGGGGCGGCCCCGAGGTGTAGAGGTCGTAGAACTCCCCCTCGACGTCGTCCAGCAGCGCCAGCAGGAGCCCGTTGCGGTCGCCGAACCTGCGGAACAGGGTGCCCTTCCCGACCCCGGCGACCTGTGCGACCTCGTGCATCGTGACGTGCTCGGCGCCCCGCTCGGCCACCAGCCAGGCGGCCGCCTCCAACAGCCGGGCCCGGTTGCGGACGGCGTCGGCACGCTCCCCCGCGGGATCGCCCGACGGGTCGGTCATCCAGCGCTCCGGAGCATGACCTCGACGTACACGTCACCGTCCTCGACCCGCACCGGATACACCGGGACGGGCCGCGAGGCCGGCGGGTCGAGCGGTTTGCCGGTGCGCAGGTCGAAGCGGGAGCCGTGCAGCCAGCACTCGACCGTGCACCCCTCCACCTCCCCCTCGGACAGCGAGACGGCGCTGTGCGAGCACACGTCGTGGATCGCGAACACCTCGCCCTCGGTCCGGACCAGGGAGACGGGCAGACCGTCCACCTCGAACCGCCGGGGCACGCCCTCCTCCAGTACGTCGAACCTGCACAGGTACGTGTGACCGCTGATGGGCATGGGGCTCCTGGGGTGCGTCCGGGGCACGCTCGTCCGCCCCACCGCCGGGCGGGCGATCATGCCGGTCCGCCCACGCCAGCGAGCCGGCCGGGCCCGGAAACCCGCCCACGGTCCGATCCGGTCTCGGCACTTGGACCTAGGACGCCGCCCGGAGCAGCGGGTCGTGCGGGTGGCCGCTGATAAAATGGGGCCACGCTTCGACTTCGCCGGGGCCCGTGCCAAGGGGTACGGGCCTCCTATCGTTCCGGGGCGCCAGATCAGGAAGGTTCCCCCATGAACGCGCAGCCGTCGAGTCCTGGACCGACCGTGCCGCCCGGCCTGCCCCCGGCCGTCTCCTTCGACGCGCTCGGGCTGCCGCCGGAGCTGGCCCGGACCATGACCGACCTCGGCGTGACCGAGCCCTTCCCGATCCAGGCGGCCACCCTGCCCAACGCGCTGGCCGGCCGCGACGTGCTCGGCCGTGCCCGGACCGGATCCGGCAAGACGCTGGCCTTCGGCCTTGCGCTCCTCGTCCGGACCGCGGGCCTGCGCGCGGACGCCAAGCGGCCGCTCGCGCTGGTCCTGGTGCCGACCCGGGAGCTCGCCCAGCAGGTGAGCGAGGCGCTGACCCCGTACGCGCAGACCCTCAAGGTGCGGCTGGCGACCGTGGTGGGCGGGCTGTCGATCAACCGGCAGCAGGCGGCGCTGCGGGCCGGGGTCGACGTACTGATCGCGACACCGGGACGGCTGACCGACCTGGTGGAGCGCCGGGACTGCCATCTCGACCAGGTGCGGATCACGGTGCTGGACGAGGCCGACCAGATGTGCGACCTGGGGTTCCTGCCGCAGGTCACGGAGCTCCTCGACCGGGTCCGCCCCGACGGTCAGCGGCTGCTGTTCTCGGCCACGCTCGACCGCAACGTGGACCAGTTGGTGAGCGGCTATCTGCACGACCCGGTGCTCGCGTCGGTCGACCCCGCCGCGGGCTCGGTCACCACGATGGAACACCATGTGCTGAACATCCACGCCGCCGACAAGTACGCGACCGCGACCGAGATCGCCGCGCGGGACGGCCGGGTCCTGATGTTCCTGGACACCAAGGCCGCCGTGGACCAGTTCACCCGCCATCTGCGGGCCAGCGGCATCCGGGCCGGCGCCCTGCACAGCGGGAAGTCGCAGCCGCAGCGCACTCACACGCTGGGCCAGTTCAAGGACGGTGCGATCACCGTGCTGGTGGCCACCAACGTCGCCGCGCGGGGCATTCACATCGACACGCTCGACCTCGTCGTGAACGTCGATCCCCCGGCCGACGCCAAGGACTATCTGCACCGCGGCGGGCGCACGGCCCGCGCCGGGGAGTCCGGGACCGTGGTCACCCTGGTCACCCCCAACCAGCGACGCGACGTGAACCGGATGATGTCCGGGGCCGGGATCCGGCCGACGGTCACCCAGGTGCGCTCCGGCGAGGCGAAGCTGACCGCTCTCACCGGCGCGAAGCGCCCGCCGACCGGGACGAAGACCTCCACCGGCAACGTCCCCTTCCGCGGCCTCGGCGACCGTACGGGCCGCCCCGCGAAGGAGTCCCGCAAGGCCGCCGAGGCCCGCAAGGCGGCGGAGGCCCGGGCCGCGGCCCGGGTCCGCAGGGGCCGCTGACCCCGAGCGGCTCCGGAACACCGTTTTTGCCGGTCCGGCAACGAGTGTGGCGTGACCGGGGCACCAGGGGCGACGGTGGTCCGATGACCGACGACATCACCGCACCGACGCCCGTTCCCGCCACGTCCTC
This sequence comes from Streptomyces sp. NPDC051913, assembly GCF_044593635.1. Classification (NCBI taxonomy): domain Bacteria; kingdom Bacillati; phylum Actinomycetota; class Actinomycetes; order Kitasatosporales; family Streptomycetaceae; genus Streptomyces; species Streptomyces sp. NPDC051913. The sequence goes on from NZ_JBIUCI010000016.1 coordinate 58,284, forward strand.
CTCGCCCGCCGACGCGTATGCCGGAGACCCGGCGGTGCGGGCGGAGTGGGACACCCGTTACGCCGACCGGCAGCAGTTGTGGAGCGGCGAGCCCAACGGCGCGCTGGTCGCCGAGGTCGCCGGTCTCGCCCCCGGCCGGGTGCTCGACGTGGGCTGCGGCGAGGGCGCCGACGCCGTCTGGCTCGCGCGCGCCGGCTGGGAGGTGACCGCGCTCGACGTCTCGGGCGTGGCGCTCAAGCGGGCGGCCGGGCACGCGCGGGACGCCGGCGTGACCGTGCGCTGGACGCACGCCGCGCTGACCGAGGCGGCGCTCCCGCCGGCCTCCTTCGACCTGGTCTCCGCGCAGTACCCGGCCTTGCAGCGCACCCCCGACGCCGCGGCCGAACGGGCGCTGCTCGATGCCGTGGCGCCCGGCGGAGTGCTGCTGCTGGTGCATCACGCGGGCATGGAGAGCCGGTCGGCGGACGACAGCGGCTTCGACCCGGCCGACTACGTCTGGCCCTCGATGGTCGCCGCGCTGCTGGACGAGGACTGGGAGGTGCAGGTCGACGAGGAGCGGCCCCGCGTGGCACCGGACGGCGGCGCGGGCGCGCACCACACCGACGACGTGGTGCTGCGGGCCCGCCGGCTGCGCTGACGGCGCTGGGCGCCGGCAGCGGCTGTCACGCACCGCCTGGCCTCGCGGAACCGCTCCGCGGCGCTGGTAGCCTCCGCCTCTACGACGACACGGGGGAGGCGAGCGTGGGCGCCGGGCTTCACGACGACGCGGGCGCGAGCGTGGGGGCAGAGCCGTCGGGCGCACCCCCGGCAGGGCCGTCGGGTGCACCGCGCCGTGCGCTCAGGGGGACGGGCTCCGGGATCCTCTTGGGCGGGTTGACCGCGACCGTGTCCGTCGCCGCGATCGGCAGGGCCTGGGCCGCGTGCGGCATCGGCGGCGGCGCGGCGGCCAACGGCATGACCTTGCTGGTCCTCGCGCCGCTCATCTGGATCGCCGCCGCCCTGCCGTGGATCGTCCTGCACAGCACCCTCGGAAGACGGCACAGCGGGGCTGCCTGGGCCACAGGGCTCCTCTTCGCCCTGTGCCTGACCTGGTTCCTCGTGACCTGGCTCGGTATGCCGGACTCCTACCCCGCCCCGCTGTGCCCGGACAACGTCCCGCCCTGGTGGCCCCGCTTCCTCCCCGCCTGACCGGGGCGGACGAGCCGGACACCGCTCCGCCTGGTCCCTAACGGGCGCCCTGGACATGGAAGTTGAAGTCGGTGTGGCCGAGCGTGCCCATCAGGCGCAGCCAGATCGGCAGCACCATCTCGGTGCCCCGGGCGGTCTCGATGCCGCCGAGGTCGATGACGCTGGACTCGGGCCAGCCGAAGGAGACCAGCAACTCGGTCACCTGCTTCTTGGCTCCGGTGTCCTCACCCGAGACGAAGACGTTGTGCGGGCCGGCGACACGGGCGGGCTCGACCATGACGGGGCAGCTCATGGTGTTGAGCGTCTTGACGACCTTCGCGTCGGGAAAGGCACGCTGGATCTGCTCGCCGAGGCTGTCGGTGTTGACCGGGTCGAGCGTGGGCGGCATACCGGCCGAGAAGTCCAGCGGGTTGGCGAGGTCGATGACCACCTTGCCCACGAGGTTCGTACGGCCCGCCGCGTCCAGCGCGTCCAGGGCCGCGCCTCCGGCGGTGGTGTTGACGACCGTCTCGCCGAAGGCGGCGGCCTCCGCGAAGGGCTTCAGCTGTACGTCCGTGTGGTCGGCGTGCCAGACGGCGAACGGCGGATTACCCATCCCGTCCGGCTCCGTGCGGGCCAGGGTGGACTGCGGATCACGGGTACCGATCGCCACCTCGTGGCCCAGCGAGGCCAGCTTGGTGGCGATCGTCCGGCCGACGATGCCGGTACCGAGAACTGCGTAACGCATGAGGATCTGATCCTTCCCGGACGGGCGACGGCATGCGCCCGGCTCCGGGAACGAAACTAGACCGACCCGTACCGTATTGCTATGCGGCCAGCGTCTTGTCCTTCGTCGCGCTCGCGGCCTCGGCGCCGTACCTCCGCAGCAGCGCGTCCGCCATGGCCAGGGCATCCTCCGCGGTACGGGCGCCGGTCAGTACGCACAGCGTGTACGTGGCGTCCTCGAGAGCGCGACCGCTGCGACCGGTGGCCAGCCGGTCGTGATCGATGCGCGCCTCGGCGAACCGTGCCAGCGCCGCACGCAGCTCTCTCTCCGCCGGAAGAATCATGACGAGTCCCCTCTCACACCGCCGCTCTGCACCCGGCGGCGCCGGGCAGAACCCCAAGTGCCCAGCCTCCGGGGATCTACGCATGGGGCCCGCGTGGACCGGGGAACATCCGGCCGAAGCGCGACGGTCGCGGAGCGGAGGTCTACGCCGGGACGAGGACGGTCAGCCACTGCGCCTCGCGCGCCCGGTAGCCGTAACGGTCCATCAGGCCGGAGACGATCGCCGGGACATGGCCGGCTCCGTAGACGACGGCCACCCGGATCGGCTCGTCGGCGCGCTCCGTGTGGATCTCGCCGAGCGCGGCGAGCAGGCGTTCGTCGCGGCGGCCGGTCATGGCGTGTTCCACGGGGTCGTCGGCGAGCATTTCCGCCCGCAGGGTCTGCGGCAGATCGTCGACGGCCATGTCCTCGTCGAGGAAGGCCCGGGGTCCGCGCAGCGCGAACACGAGGCCCAGCACGGGCGCCGCGACCAGGAGGAGCACGTACATCCAGCGCGGCAGTGTCCTGAGGTCCGCCATCGCCTCGGCCGCGGTCACGTCCGGGTTGATGACCGGTACGGACTCGGGGAGGAGCACGTCGTCACGCTGCTCCTGGAGGCCGTTGCGTCGGCGCCGCGGGGCGAACCGGTAGGCGAGCGTGAGGGCGCTCACGCCCGCCGAGCGGCCTGTGATGCCTTCAAGGACGATGAGGTCGCAGTCGCGGAGTCGGGTGCGGACCTGCGAGTAGAAGGTCGGCGAGGCGACGTGCACCATCGGGAAGATCACGAATTCCAGCGGGGTGTCTTTTCGCCGCATGGTGATCACGGCGGATCGGACGGCGTACCCGGTCACCTCGATGATCTGCATGATTCCCCCGCGCGCCGCAGCCGTTGCCCGTGCACCCGTACCCGGACACGAGTGCGACCCGCCGCTCGGTTCCCGGCGCGACCAGGGGTGTCTCAGAGGCCGTCCGCGAGGCGTTGGCGGTCCTTCTCGTCCCACGTCCTGGTGTCGCGGGGCCGGGTGTACGGCTCGGCGTCCGGCGGGAGCCCACCCGCCACGGCCCGCTGCCGAGCCGTCTCCGCGTCGAACTCCAGGCCCAGCAGGATCGCGAGGTTGCTGATCCACAGCCAGATCAGGAAGACGATGACGCCGGCCATGGTGCCGTAGGTCTTGTTGTACGAGGCGAAGCCGGCGACGTAGAGCGCGAAGCCGGCGGAGGCGACCAGCCAGATGAGCAGGGCCAGGACGCTGCCCGGCGTGATCCAACGGAACCCCATCACCCGGGCGTTGGGCGTGGCCCAGTACAGGATCGCGATCATGATCGTGACGAGGAGGACGAGGACCGGCCACTTGGCGATCGCCCACACCGTCAGCGCGGTGTCTCCCAGCCCGAGGGCGGTCCCGGCCTGGCGGGCCAGGGCGCCGGTGAAGACCACCATCAGCGCGCTGGCCACCGCCAGCACCATCAGCACGACGGTCACCCCGAGCCGTACCGGAAGCACCTTCCACACCGGGCGCCCCTCCGGCATGTCGTAGACGGCGTTGGCGGCGCGGATGAACCCGGCCACGTAGCCGGACGCCGACCACACCGCCAGCGCCAGTCCGACGATCGCCATGACCGAGCCGGTGCCCGACTGGTCCTGCAACTGCTGGACGGCCCGGGTGATGATGTCGCGGGCCGAGCCGGGGGTGAGCTGCCTGAGGTTGTCCAGGACGGTGTCGGTGGCCGACCTGCCCGCGATGCCCAGCAGCGACACGAGCACCAGCAGGGCCGGGAACAGCGACAGCACGCCGTAGTACGTCAGGGCGGCGGCGCGATCGGCGAGTTCGTCGTTCTTGAACTCACGCAGGCTGCCTCTGAGTACGGCCCGCCACGCCCTCGCGGGCAGCTTGGCCGGCGAGTCCGGCGCCCGCCGCTCCACCTCGGGGGACGGCCCGGTGTCGGGGACGGTGACGCCCCGGTCCGCCTCGTCACCGGGCGCGTCCCGCACCGACCGGGAGTGCCGCTCACCGTTTCCCTGCCCGACGTTCTGCCGCTCGCTCATGGCCGCCGGGTAACCGTCCAGGTCGAGCTCATGTGCGCACGGCCACCACCGCCCGACCTGTGGCCATGGATGTTCTCCGCCATGGCTATCCTCTGTCGATGTCCAATCAGTCAGTGACCGCGGGAGTCGCGCTCGCCGGTGTGATGGCGCACTGCGGCGGAAGCCCGGTCGATGCCGTGAAGATGCTGGTGGGGGCCGTCGCCTCGGCGCCCGCGGCGGCGGAGCCCTATGAGGTGCTCGCCGAGTTGTGGCGAGAGCGGCGTGCGGAGCTCACGGCGGGGCTCGCGGGCGACGGCTCCGTGAGCACGGTGCCGGCCCAGGCCTATTTCTTCTTTCTCGACGGCGAGATGGACGACGCGGTGATGACCCTCGGCTCGGTCACCGGGGTGCGGCCCGACGTGGCGTGGGGCTTCGCGCCCTGGTTCGGCGACGCCCGCCTGCTCGGTGGCGTGCGTGCCGAGGCGCTGGCCGAGGCCTGTCTGCGGACCTTGGACCACGGCCACGACCTGGACTCCGACGAGATGCGTGCCCGGTTCGCGCCCTGGTTCCGGGCCGTCGACGTCGTGTCCGCGCGCAGCCCCCTCCCGGAGTCGCTGGCCTCCATGGCCCGGCTGCCGCGAGCCTGCGGCCGTCCCGATCTGTCGTTCGCCCTGTGCGACCGCGCCGACACCGCCGGGCCCTCGATGTGGACCGAGGTCGCGCGAGCGGGCACCTGGCGTGCGACGGGCGACCTGGACCGGGCCGCGACCGCTTTCGAACGTGCCCTGGCCCTGGAACCCGACAACTGGTCGCTCCACTTGGACCTCGCCGACGTCCGCGCCGAACAAGGCGACTTCGCCGCGGCCGTGCACCGCACCGAACAGGGCCTGACACTCGCCCCCGGCGAGATCACCCTCCGCGCCGCGCACGCCGCCTACCGCACCCGCCTGTCCGGCTCGGCGAAGGATCTACGGGCCCTGATCCTCATGGCACCACGCCTCGCCAACACCAGCTATAGGGACCTGCTGTTCGACTACGCGTGCGCAGGAGAGGGACTACCCCGCGACCTGGTGGCCGACGCCCGCCGGTCCCTCAGGAGCTGAACACGAATCGCCTCGGGTCTGCCCGGCGCACGGCTGTCCTGCCGCTGCGTAACGGCGCCCTTGTCATGCGGGGATGAATTTCCGTTCCCGAGGACTCAACTCCCCCACAGCTCACACCAATTCGCTCATACATTCGTCGCCGCGCTGCCATATTCGACAACCACTTCGGAGGTGGTTGTGACCAAAGAGGCGGAGCGGATCACCGATCTGGCCCGTCGCCGCGAGCGGGCGCTGGCGGTGGAAGGGGCGCGCAGGCGTGGGCAGTTCGGGGCCCGGGAGCGGATCGAGCGGCTGGTGGACAAGGGGTCCTTCACCGAGACCGGGCTGTTCGTGCGGGCCCGGGCGGGCGGGGGCGAGGACCGGCGTCCGTACGGCGACGGGGTGGTCACCGGGTTCGGGACCGTCGACGGACGCCGGGTGTGCGTGTTCGCCCAGGACTCCGCCGTGTTCGGCGGCAGCATGGGCGAGGCGTTCGGCGAGAAGACCGTCGCCCTGATGGAGCTCGCCCTGCGGACGGGCTGCCCGGTCGTCGGGCTCAATGACGGGGGCGGGGCCCGTATCCAGGAAGGCGTCGCCTCCCTCGCCCTCTACGCCGAGCTGGTGCGCCGCAACGTCCAGGCCTCCGGGGTGATTCCGCAGATCTCGGTCGTGCTCGGCCCGTGCGCGGGCGGCGCCGCCTACTCGCCCGCGATCACCGACTTCACGGTCATGGTGGACGGCGCCTCGCACATGTTCGTCACCGGCCCCGAGGTCATCGAGGCCGTCACCGGCGAGCGCGCCACCGCCGAGGAGCTGGGCGGCGCCCGCACCAGCAACGCCGTGAACGGCAACGCGCACTTCCTCGCCGCCGACGAGGACGACGCCCTGGACGTCGTACGCGCTCTGCTCGCGTACCTTCCGGCCAACAACCTGGAGCCCCCACCGGCCTACGCGCCCGGCGCCGCCCCTTCCGGGGAGCTGCTCGACTCCGTGGTGCCGGATCGGCTCGGTCAGGCGTACGACATGCGGGCGATCCTGCGGGCGGTGGTCGACGACGGTGAACTGCTGGACGTGCAGGAGCTGTTCGCACCGAACATCGTCTGCGCCCTGGCGCGCGTCGAGGGCCGGTCGGTCGGTGTCGTCGCCAATCAGCCGCTGCACGCCGCCGGGGTCCTCGACATCGACGCCTCCGAGAAGGCGGCGCGGTTCGTACGGTTCTGCGACGCGTTCGGCATTCCGCTGCTCACGTTCGCCGACGTCCCCGGCTATCTGTCCGGCGTACGGCAGGAACGCGGCGGCATCATCCGGCGCGGCGCCAAGCTGCTGTACGCCTACGCCGAGGCCACCGTCCCCAAGGTCACGGTCGTGGTGCGCAAGGCGTACGGGGGCGGCTACGCGGTGATGGGGTCCAAGCACCTCGGCGCCGACATCAACCTCGCCTGGCCCAGCGCCCGGATCGCCGTCATGGGCGCCGAGGGGGCGGTGGGCCTCCTGCACCGGCGCGAGCTGGCCGCCGCCGACGATCCCGAGGCGTTGCGGGCCCGGCTGGTCGCCGCGTACGAGCGCACTCACGGCACGCCGTACCTCGCCGCCGAGCGCGGGTACGTCGACGCCGTCATCGCCCCGCGCGACACCCGCGACCACATCTGCCGCGCCCTCGCCGCCCTGCACGGCAAACGCGCGCCGCTGCCGCAGCGCCGGCACGGCAACATCCCGCTCTGAGCCGTCCAGTCAGGAGCCATTTCCGCCCCGCGACTTCAGGAGCCATGTCCCATGGACAGCCGCCACCCCCCGCTCTCCCCCGCGTGCCCGACCTTGCCCGAGTACGTGCGGCACTGGGCCGCGACCACCCCCGACCGGCGCGCGCTCACCTTCGTCGAGTACCCGGCGCCGCACTCCCGCGGGGTCCACCGGACCCTGACCTGGCGGCGCCTTGACCTGCGGGTGCGCGCGCTCGCCGCCCGCCTCGCCGAACAGGCCGAACCAGGGGCGCGCATCGCGCTGTTGTGTCCGCAGGGCATCGAGTACGTCACCGGGTTCCTGGCGGCGCTCACGGCCGGGCTGATCGCCGTACCGCTGTATCCGCCCGGCCTGCCCGGTCACGCGGACCGGCTCGCGGGAGTGCTCGCCGACGCGCGTCCCTCGGGCGTCGTGACCACGAGCCGGGTACGACGGGAGGTGGAGGAGCTCTGTGCGCGGAGCGCGGAGAGCCCGACGCGGATCGTCTGTGCCGACGAGGTGCCGGACGACGCCGCGGACGGCGCCCGGCGGCCGGTCGCACCGGATGCCGGGGCGATCGCCTACCTCCAGTACACCTCCGGTTCGACACGGGCTCCGGCCGGGGTGGAGATCACCCATGGCAACGTCGTCGCCAACGCCCGGCAGGCGCTGAGCGCCTACGGCGCCGACGCCCGTCCGGTGACCTGTGTGGGCTGGCTGCCGCTGTACCACGACATGGGGCTGGTGCTGAGCGTCGCCGCACCCGTGGTGCGCGGTGCGCTGTCGGTGCTGATGGACCCGGCCGCCTTCCTCAACGAACCCGCACGATGGCTGCGGCTGCTGGGCACGCATCCGCGGGCCCTGAGCGCGGCGCCCAACTTCGCGTACGACTACTGCGTAGGCGCCGTCACCGACGCGCAGAAGGCCGACCTGCGTCTCGACGGGGTCGCCGCGCTGATCAACGGAAGCGAGCCGGTCCGCCCGGGCACGGCCGACCGCTTCCACGCCGCCTTCGCCGACCAGGGTCTGCCGACCGGGGCGCACTGTCCCTCGTACGGGCTGGCCGAGGCCACCGTCTTCGTCAGCGCCGCCCGGCCGGGTGAGCCGCTCGGCCGGTTCGCCCTGGACCGGGACGCCCTCGCCGCCGGTAAGGCCCTGCCCGCGCGGCCCGACGATCCCAGGGCCGTGCTGCTGGCCGGCTGCGGCACCCCGGCGGGGCAGCGGGTGCGTATCGCCGACCCGGCCGGCCGTGTCGTACCGGCCGAGGGGGAGGTCGGGGAGATCTGGGTGCAGGGGCCCAACGTCGGGCGCGGCTACTGGGGTCGGCGGGAGGAGAGCGAGCGGGTCTTCGGGGCGGAGTTCGACGGCGGCCCGGACGCGCCGGGCGGGCGGTGGCTGCGCACCGGGGACCTGGGCGCGGTGCTGGACGGGCAGTTGATCGTCACCGGGCGGCTCAAGGACCTCGTCATCGTCGACGGGCGCAACCACTATCCGCAGGACCTGGAGGCCACGGCCCAGGACGCGCATCCGGCGGTGCGGCGCGACCGGCTCGCCGTGTTCGCCGTGCCGGCGGCCGTGGGTTCGGTGGGTGCCGCGGGTGAGCGGGTGGTCCTGGTCGCCGAGCACGTACGGACCGTGTCCCTGGCCGAGTTGGACGTGCCGGGCGTGGTGCGGGCCGTACGTGGGGCGGTGTCCGCGCGGCACGGGCTGCGGCTCGCGGACGTCGTGCTCGTACCGCCGGGTGCCGTCGCCCGTACGTCCAGCGGCAAGGTGTCGCGGGCGCTGACGCGGGCTCGGTATCTCGAAGGGGCCTACGAGAGGGCGGCCGACCCAGCGGCCGGACCAGCGGCCGGACCAGCGCCCGACCCGACGGTCGATCCCGCGTCGAGGGCCGCCGGATGAGGGGCCTCGACGCGGCGGCGCTGCGGCGGCTGATCGCCGAGCGGGTGGCGTCCTGGCTCGGTACGGCCGTGGCGGACGTTCCGCTGGACCGGCAGCTCGCGGAGCTCGGCATGTCGTCGCGGGACGCGATCGCCCTGACCGCGGAGCTGTCCCGCGTCACGGGCTGCGAACTGCCGCCGACCCTGCTGTGGGAGGCGCCGACCGTGCAGGCGCTGGTGGCGCGGTTGTGCGGCACGGCTCCGGGACCCGCGCCGTTGGTCATGGCGCCCGGTGCGCCGGGCGAGCCCGTCGCGGTCGTCGGCGTCGGCTGCCGGTTGCCGGGCGGGGTGCACGGGCCGGGTGACTACTGGCGACTGCTGTGCGAGGGCGTGGACGCGATCCGGCGCGTGCCCGAGGACCGCTGGCGGGACTTCACCGCCTTCCCGCCCGCCGACGCGCATCCCTACGGCGGCTATCTCGACGACATCGCCGGGTTCGACGCGGACTTCTTCCGCATCACTCCGCGCGAGGCGGCGGTGATGGACCCCCAGCAGCGGATCCTGCTGGAGGTCGTCCACGAGGCCCTCGATCACGCCGCCGTCCCTGCCGCGTCCCTGGCGGGCACGGCCACGGGTGTCTTCGTCGGGGTGTCCGCGCCGGAGTACGGGCAGTTGACCGGCGCGGACCCGGGCGCGGTGGATCCGTGGGCGCCGGCCGGCGCCGCGCTGAGCGTGACGGCGGGTCGGCTGGCGTACGTCCTGGACACCCGGGGGCCGTGTCTGGCGGTGGACACCGCCTGCTCGTCCTCGCTGGTCGCGGTGCACCACGCCTGCGTCAGTCTGCGGGCGGGCGAGAGCGACACGGCGATCGCCGCGGGCGTCAATCTGCTGCTGTCACCGGCCGTCACGGTCGCCTTCCGGCGGGCGGGCGCCCTCGCGCCCGACGGGCGGTGCAAACCGTTCTCCGCGGTGGCCGACGGCATCGGGCGCGGCGAGGGCTGCGCGGCCGTGGTGCTGAAACGGCTGTCGCACGCCGAGCGGGACGGCGACCGGGTGCTGGCGGTGATCCGTACGACGGCCGTCAACTCCGACGGCCGGTCGAACGGTCTCATGGCCCCCAACCCGGCAGCCCAGCGGGCCCTGTTGGAGACCGCTTACGCCCGCGCCGGGCTCACTCCGGCGCACGTGGACCACGTCGAGGCGCACGGCACCGGCACACCGCTCGGCGATCCGATCGAGGCGGGCGCGCTCGACGCGGTCCTCGGGTCCGGCCGCGACCCCGACCAGCCACTGCTGCTGGGCTCGGTCAAGGGCAACCTGGGCCATCTGGAGGCCGCGGCGGGGGTCGCCGGTCTGGTGAAGACCGTGCTCGCCCTGCACCACGATCTCATCCCGCCGTCCCTGCACAGCGAGGGCGGCGCCCTGCACGGCACCCGGCTGCGTCTGGTGAGCGAGCCCGAGCCCTGGCCCCGCTACGGCGGCACGGCCACCGCCGGCGTCTCCGGATTCGGGTTCGGCGGCACCAACGCGCATGTGGTGCTTGAGGAATGGCGTCCCCTCGGCCCGCCCCCTCCCCCGGACGGCGACGAGCCCGGCGCCCGTCTGCATCTCCTCTCCGACGCCGATCCCGAGCGCGTGCGCGACACCGCGGGCCGGCTCGCCGCCTGGCTGCGGACACCCGAGGGGTGCGCGGCGCACCCCGCCGACGTGGCGCGCACCCTCGCGGGCCGCACCGGCCGCGGTCCGGTCCGTGCGGCGGTCGTGGCCCGCGACCGCGACGAACTCGCCTCCGCCGTGGACGAGTTGGCGGAAGGTCGCCCGCACGAGCGGGTCATGACCGGCGACCGGGACCTGGTGGGGCCCGGCACGGTCTGGGTCTTCTCCGGTTACGGCACCCAGTGGTCCGGGATGGGGCGCCGACTGCTCGCCGAGGAACCCGCGTTCGCCGCCGCCGTCGAGAAGCTCGACCCGCAGCTCGCCGCGGAGTGCGGCGGCCTGTCCCTGTACGACCACCTCGCGTCCGGCACCGGCCTTGACCGGCTGGAGACGGCCCAACCCCTGTTGTTCGGGGTTCAGTTGGCGCTTGCCGAGCTGTGGCGGTCGTACGGTGTCGAACCCGCCGCCGTGATCGGCCACTCCATGGGCGAGGTGGCGGCCGGGGTGTGCGTCGGCGCCCTGGACGTGAGCGACGGGGCCCGGGTCATCGCCGTACGCGCCCGGCTGCTGAGCGGGCTGCGGGGTGGCGCGATGGCCGTCGTGGACCTCGACGACTCCGAACTCGACCGGCTGGAGCGGGACTTCCCGGGCGTGGAGGTCGCCGTCCACTCCTCACCACGGCAGAAGGTCGTGACGGGGGCGGAGGCCGCGGTGGAGCGCCTGGTGGACCGGCTGCGCCAGGAGGGCCGGGCCGCGCGCTCGATGCGGGTCGTGGGCGCCGGGCACTCCCCGCAGGTCGAACCGCTGCTGCCGGGGCTGACCGAGGCGCTGGCCGGGGTGCGGGGGCGCCGGGCGCGCGTCCCGGTCTACTCCACCGTCCTCGACGACCCGCGCGGCGTCAGCGCGTTCGACGCCACGCACTGGGCCGCGAACCTCCGCCGCCCGGTGCGCCTGGACCGGGCCCTCGGAGCGGCGGCGGCCGACGGGCACACCGCGTTCGTCGAGATCTCGCCGCATCCGGTGCTCACGGGCGCTGTCACCGACACCGTGCCCGGCGCGCTCGCGCTGGCCACGCTGCGCCGCGACGCGGACGGATCGGCCGCGTTCACCGGGCAGCTGGGCGCCCTGTACGCGGCGGGCCGGCGGCTGCCGCTGCCGGCCGGACGGGTCATCGACCTGCCGGGGCCGCGCTGGCGGCACGCACGGCACTGGTGGACGGACGGAAAGGCGGGGGCGGTACCTGGACGGCTCGACGTGGTCGAACACGACGCCGTCCCGCAGGCGACGCAGCACTCGCCCGTCGTGACCCGTCTGATCCACCACATCGCCGCCGTGTCCGGCCACTCCCCCACCCGTGTCGCCCCCACCACCACCGTCACGGACCTCGGTCTCGACTCCCTCATGGCGGTCCGTGTCCGTACGGCCGTCAAGCGTGAGTTCGGCGTCGAGCTGCCCCTGCGCGATCTCCTCGGTGCCGCCACGGTCGCCGAGGCGGCCGCCCGCGTCGAACAGGCGCTCCCCCGGTCGGCCGGTGGCGCGACCCCGCGTCCCTTGCGCGCCACCGGCTCCCGGCCGCCCCTGTTCCTCGTGCACGCGGCGGGCGGTCCGACCACCGTGTACAAGGCGCTCGCCGAAGCCCTCGACGCCGAGCAGCCGGTGTTCGGGCTCGACCGGATCGACGAGGCCCGCACGGTGACGGAGAAGGCACGCCGGTACGCCGAGGCGATCGACGCCGCCCGCCCGAACGGCCCGCTGCTGCTGGGAGGTTGGTCCTTCGGCGGCTTCGTCGCCCAGGAGACCGCCCGGCAACTGGCCGCCGCCGGACGAGACATACCGCTCGTGGTGCTCATCGACTCCGTGCGCCCCCTCCCCCGCCCCGGGCTGACGCCGGGCGAGCGGATCCGCGCCCACTTCGAGGGGTTCGCGGGGCATGTCGCCGAAACCTACGGTGTGCGCCTGGAGTTGCCGTACGACGACCTGGTCGCCATGGACGACGACAGGGACCGGATCGACACCGTGCTCCGGGCCGTACGGGAGTCCTTCGACGTGCCGCCCGCCGCGTTGGCGCACCAGCGGGATTCCTATCTCGACCTCAGGATCGGTGAGGCGCACCGGCCCGGCCGGTTCGGTGGCCCGGTGCTGCTCTACCGGGCCACCGAACCGGCGCCGCACACGGTGCGCGACCCCGCCTACGAACGCGACGACGAGACGCTGGGCTGGGACGAGGTGTGCCCGGAGCTGACGGTCGTCCAGGTGAAGGGCCATCACCTGGCGCTGCTCGACCCGCCCTGCGTCGACGAGATCGCCACCCATCTGGACCGGGCGCTCGCCGAGCGCGCCCCCGCCCGCTGAACCGGAGACCCGAGGAGCCGCCATGCCCGACCGCATCACCGGAGTGTCCCGGCGCACCGTCGCGAAGGCGGCGACCGCCGCCGGTCTGGCCGTTCTGTTCGGCACCGCGACCGGCAGCGGTCGCGCCCGGGCGGCGACCCAGGTGGGGCCGCGTACGTTCGACGTGTCCGTGCCCTCCGCCGCCCTGCGGCGCAGCGCGCCGGTGCGGCTGATCCTGCCGTCGGGTTTCGGCACGCGGCCGACACGGACGTATCCGGTCCTGTATCTCCTGCACGGCGCCCACGACGACTACACGTCCTGGACGCGGGAGACGGACATCGAGGCGTTCACCGAGGGCCGCGAGCTGATCGTGGCGATGCCGGACGCGGGGCCGACCGGCATTCCCAGCGTGTGGCGCGACGGCTCCGACTACGAGGCCTTCCAGGTGACGGAGGTCCCCGCGCTGCTCGCCCGGGACTACCGGGCCTCCGGTGTGCGGGCCGTGGCCGGTGTCTCGACCGGGGGGTACGGGGCGATGGCGCACGCGGCCCGGCATCCGGGCGCGTTCGCCGCCGCGGCCTCCTACAGCGGTGTCCTGGACACCACCGCGCCCGGGGTGCCCGCCATCGTGGACGCGATCGTGGCCCGGGAGAACCTCCCGGCCGCCTCCCTGTGGGGCAATCCGATCCTCAACCTGCTCGTCTGGCGGGACTTCAATCCCCGGGCCCGCGCGGACGGGCTGCGCGGCACCTCCCTGTACGTCTCCCAGGGCAGCGGTCTGCTCGGGGGCGGCGGCGATCCCCTGCCGGGTGTGCTGGAGAGCGCGCTGTGGCCGTCCGCGCACACCTTCACCGACGCGCTGGCGCGGCTCGCCATCCCGGTCGACAGCCACTTCTACTCGGGCGGAGGGCACAGCTGGGCCTACTGGCAAGGGGAGTTCACCGCGTCGTGGCCGATGCTCGCCCGTGCCCTGGGCGTGCCGGAGTGATGTCGGTGCCATGGGGGCACGGAACGGAACGGAGGGGACGCCCGTCCAACCCAGGACGTCCCCCTCGCCCCACGGGCAACACCGCGCGGGCCGGCCGACTCCGGGCGAAAGGAGTGTCCGCGATGGCGTTCCCCACCCCGCGCGACCCGACGAACGGTTCCGAGGCCACCCAGGTGCCGGCCGAGCTGGCCGAGCTGCTGCGCGCCCAACTCACCGCCGTCGCCGACCAGGTGGAGGAGGAGGTCCGCCGCCAGGTGCCCGAGTACGCCCAGCCGCCCGACGGGCCCTACGGCAGAAACCTGCGGGCCGGGGTGGTGCAGGCGCTCACCCTGTTCGTGGACCACATCGCCGATCCGCGCGATGACGGGGAGTCGATCGCCGCGACGTACTACGCCCTGGGACGTGGCGTGGCCCGGGAGGGCCGCAGCCTGGACGTGCTCCAGTCCGCCCTGCGCGTGGGCGGCATGCACGCCTGGCGCTGCATGGGCCGCACCGCGGAGACCCTCGGGCTGGACTCGACCGTCGTGGCCGCGCTGGGCGAGCTGGCGTTCCAGACGGTGCACGAGGTCGCCGAGGCAGCCGCCGCTGGCTACTCGGAAGGCCAGCTGCGCAGCACGGACGAGTTGGAGCGGCGCCGCCGACGGCTGCTCGAACTGCTGCTGGGTACGGGCCCGGTGGCCCCGGAGGCGGTGCGGAAGCTGGCACACGGCGCCCGGTGGACGGTGCCCCGGCACGTCGCCGTCGTGGTGCTCGCCGGCGCCCCCGACCAGCGCGAGGAGGACCGGCCGCTGGCCTCGTCGGGGGCGCTGGTGGACATGGAGTCCCGGCCGCCGCGCATGCTGGTGCCCGATCCCGACGGCTCCGGCCGGTGGGCGGGCCGCAGCTTCACCCTCGCGTTACGCGGACGCCCGGCGGCCATCGGTCCGACGGTGCCGCTCGGCGAGGCGGCGCAGTCGCTGCGGTGGGCCACCCGGGCGCTCGGGCTGATGGGGCGTGGCATCCTCCCGCGCCAGGACGTGGTGCGCTGCGCCGACCATCTGTCGACGCTGCTGCTCCACGCCGACGAGCCGCTGCTCGGCCAGTTGGGGGCCCGCGCCCTCGCCCCGCTGGAGACGGTGTCGACGGGGCAGCGCGCACGGCTCAGCGAGACGCTGCTGGCCTGGCTGCTCAGCGGCAGCAACGTCCCGGACGTCGCCGCCCGGCTGCACGTGCATCCGCAGACGGTCCGCTACCGCCTGCGCCAACTGGAGAAGCTGTTCGGCGACGCCCTGCACGATCCGGACGCCCGTCTGGAGATGATCCTGGCGCTGCGCGCGGAATCCACGCACCCGCGCCCGGACTGAATTCCAGCACTCATCCCGCAATAAAAAATCGCACCGCTTCCATAATCGTGTCCATAACACCCTTTCGAACATCACGAATACGTTGAGGAAGTCCCTTTCGCAGGCGCATCCCGCGCCCCCCATCGCGGAGGAATTCCATGCGTATCCGTGTATGCCTGGCCGCGCTCTCGCTGCTCGGCGGAGCCGGCGTCATCACCCTCACCGCGCCCGCGGCATCAGCCGCGGCCTGCACGGACATCGACGTCGTCGCGGCCCGCGGCACGTTCGAGCCGGGCACGCTCGGCTTCATCGTCGGCGACCCCGTGTATTCCGCACTCCAGAAGAAAATCACCGGAAAGACCCTCTCCAGCTACAAGGTGAACTATCCGGCGGACCTCTCCCTGACCTCGGCGGCACAGGGCAACGCGGATCTGGTGAATCACGTCAGGCAACAGGCCGCCGCCTGTCCCAACCAGCGTTTCGTCCTCGTCGGCTATTCGCAGGGCGCGAACGTCGTGGACAACTCCATCGGCATCAGCAGCGAGGGTGCGGTGGTCGGCAGTCCCATCGTCGCCACCCTGCCGACCGCGGTCGAGCCGAAGGTCGCGGCCGTGCTGCTGTTCGGCAACCCGATCCGGGCCCTCGGCAAGAGCGTCACCGGCGTCTACCAGAGCCGCACGATCGACTTCTGCGCCACGGGCGACCCTGTCTGCGAGAGCGGCGGGAGCGACGTCGGGGCACATCTGGGCTACACGGCGAACGCCGACGCGGCGGCCACGTTCGCCGCGGGCAGGGTCTGAGCCCGACGGAGCGAGAAGGGGCCCGGGAGGAGTTGCTCCTCCCGGGCCCCACGTATGTTTCGCCGACGGTCAGTCGAGGGTCGCGGCGAACCGTGCGAGCCCGCTGGAGACGACCTCGGGGCGGCCGTCGATCTGCACGGGGGCGGCGGTGAGTACGTCGAGGTGCTGGTAGCCGGGGGCGATGAGCGGATGCAGGTCGTCCGGAACGCGACCCGCGAGCAGTCCGTCGCCCGCGAGGACGGTGAGGGTGGGGTGGGCGGTGATCCCTTCGGGATGCGCGACGAGCTTTTTCACCTGCGGGGAACCGGCGAGTTCGAGGTCGGTGACGAGCTTGGTGGGGAAGTACTGCTCGGTGAAGTCGAGCGGCTGCTCGGCCAGGCTGCGGGCCAGTTCCCGGAGGTCGGTGACCTCCTTGCCGGCGGCGGTGAACGGGGTGCCGTCGGCCGACCGGTACCCGGGGTCGTCGGCGGCGCCGACACGGTCGTAATTCCGCCATGTGTACAGCGGCCCGTGCGGACGGTCCGGGATCGCCTTGTAGCCGATGCCGAACAGGCCGGGCTGCTGTGAACTCCCGTTGGCGACGGGGAAGTCCTTGTCGACGATCGGTCCGCCGTCGAAGAAGCCGACACTGCTCTGGAGGAACGCCAGAGGCACGGAGTTGTCGTCGAGCAGGGCGCCGAGCACGGCATCGTTGGTGAGCCGGAAGTCCTTCACGCCGGGTGAGCCGGTGACGAAGGTGGGGGTGTCCTTGGAGAACAGGAAGCGGTTGGTGGCCTCGATGTTGAGGTTGGCGGGGAGGTAGCGGGGCAGGTCCGCCTCGGCTCCGGGGGCTTCGAGGGCGCCGAGGCCCGCGATGGCGAGGAGGGTCATGGTCTCGGGGTTGAGGAGCACCGGGGCGGACAGGGCGCGGGGCAGCACGCCGCTGTCGAGGCCGGCCTGTACGACGCCGTGACCGAGGCCCACATCGGGGAGGTTGGTGTCGTCGGGGATGCTGCCGCTGAGGTCGGCCAGCGAGGTGGAGACGGTGGTGTCGAGCGCGAAGTAGCCCGCGCACTGGCGGTGTCCGGCGTCGGCCGTGGTGGCCGGGTTCCCGTCGAAGTCGGCGGTGGCGAAGTAGCCGGTGACGACGCCGCCGAGCGAGTGCCCGCCGCACAGCACCTTGCGTTCGCGCACGCTCTGGTCGGGCAGTTCGCTGGTCAGCAGGTCGTACTCGTCGCGGACGGTCTGCTCGATGCCGAGCCGCGCCATCCACCCCAACCGGCCGTTGCCGACGTACCCGTTGAAGGTACGTCCGCCGACCTGCTCGCCTCGGTAGTAGTAGTCGACGGCCGTGTGCTGGTCGCCGGAGGCGATGCCGGTGCGGTCCTCCAGGCAGTTGGAACGCCGGTCCAGGGCCCAGAACTCGATGTGCCGACCGCGGGCGGCGGCGGCCGTCACCGCGTTCCTCGCGACACTGTCGAACGCCCCGGCCCCCTCCAGGATGCCCGGCTGGGCGACCAGGATCCGGTCGGCGTCGGCCGCGGCGGCCGGCCCGTCGGCGGCGCGGTACCGCAGATACGACAGCCAGTCGCACGCGGCCGGCCGTGGCCCCGCCGACTCCGGCAACGGCGCCTTCACCCGCACGACCGTCTCCCGCACCCCGGTGACCGGGGACGTCGACACCACCGGAGTCTCCGTCCGCGCCCCGTCCGCCTGAGCACCAGGCGCCGCCGCGGTGAGCGTCCCGGCGGTCAACAACGCGGCGAGGGCGGCGTTGCGCCACGTCCCCCTCTTCCTGCTGTCTATGTCCATGCCGCGGACGTTAGGGACTCGGACGGTCCGCGCTCAGGAAGTGCTGACGGGAACTCAGTTTTATGTCGCCGTCTTGTCACCGCGGCACAGCACGGAGAAGGTCCGTCGTCTCAGCTCAGATCCAGGTCCGATTGCAGCAGATCGTGGTCCGAGTACGGGGTGAGGTGGACCTGGTGGCGGAGCGAGGCGACGCCGCGCAGGAAGACGTAGTCGAACTTGCTGTGCCAGTCGGTGGTCGTGTCACAGGCGCCGGAGGCCGTGGGACGGCACTGGGGGTCGGTGTCCTCGGCCAGGGCCCAGAGCGGGGCCAGTTCGGCGGTTTCCGGCGTGGCGTTGAAGTCGCCGACCACGATCACGCGGTCGTACCGGGCGACGGCCTTGGCGAGCACCTCGGCCTGCTCCGCGCGGACCGACTCCTGGCGGCGCTGGGCGAGGTGCGTGTTGAAGACCCGGACCTTCCGGCCGTCCACCGTGGTGGTGACCGCCATGTACCCGCGGTCCTCGGAGCCGCCGTCGGGATACTCCACGAGGACCGGGTCGGTCATGGGCGCCGCCGAGAGGATCGCCTGGCCGTAGCCGCCCGGATTCCACGGCACTCCCCCGCAGCGGCCCCACTTCTGCAGCACCGTGCCGTACTCGACGTGGTACTTCAGCCCGTAAAGACCCTCCAGATAGTCCCGGATCCTCGACACGTCACTCGCGCACGCCTCCTGCAACCCGATGACCTGGGGCGCGTACGTGGCGATCTCCGTCGCCCGGTCGACGTTGGCCTGCTTGCACGGGTTGCACATGTTCCACGTCATGACCCGGTTCGGCACGACCTCCGTGGCCGCGCCGACCGGGAGCGGTCTGCCGATGACCGCACCTCTCGGCGCGCTGGAGCCGACGAGCAGCACGCCGACCGCGATCACCGCACCCGCACACCACCGCGCGCCCCGTCCGAACACCCATGCCTCCCCGAGCTGGTTACGCACGTACGAGGCTATGCGAAGGACCTGTCGGCAACCTGTCGCCGATCCGCTCAGCCGACGAGGTCGGTCGGCTCCAGGAGTGTCCGGTCCTCCGCGAGCTCCGCCGCGCCCTTGTCGGCCAGGGCGTTGACGGCCGTGTTGAAGCGCTCCATGGAGGTGGGGTGGTCCGGGCCCAGGACGTACTCCTTGAGGGTGCGGCGCTCGGGCGCCATCGGGTCGTTCAGCGGCTCGCGCACCGAGTGGAGGATGTCCGGGAGTCGGGTGCAGTCCCGGTCGAGGAGATACGCGCCGCCCGCGGTGGTGTAGGCGGCCCGGAACTCCTCGTCGGGCAGGTCGTGGGCGTTGGTGAGGACGTACGGCTTGAGGCTGGCGA
This sequence comes from Streptomyces sp. NPDC051913, assembly GCF_044593635.1. NCBI lineage: Bacteria > Bacillati > Actinomycetota > Actinomycetes > Kitasatosporales > Streptomycetaceae > Streptomyces > Streptomyces sp. NPDC051913. The sequence goes on from NZ_JBIUCI010000016.1 coordinate 77,438, forward strand.
CGAAGTCGGCGACCACGGAGGAGACATCGCTGACGAGCATGTCCGCCTGGTTGAAGCACTCGTACAGGGTGGGCAGTTGCTCAAGGATCACATGGTGGCCGAGTGCGCCGTGGCTCTCCCAGAACAGTCGGTGCCACTCGGCGTGCAGGGTGTGCCACTCGGCCGCGTCGTCGAGCTCGGGCGGACGTGCCTCGCGGGTCCGCTGGGCGTCGTCGCCGCGCTGGCGTCCGGCCAGCTCGTCGAGCCGGGTGCGGATCTCGGTCAGCCGCGGTCGGACGGCGGCGAGGTCGGTCTGCGCCGGTGCGGCCCGGCGGAGTTCGTTGTCGGCGTGCAGCAGCTCGCGGATGGCCCGGTCGGCCTCGGCGGCCTCGGCCGAACGCTTGCCGGTCAGCGGATGCGGCTTGTAGATGACCCGTACGTCCTCGGCCAGCAGCTTCTCGACCAGTCGGACGCCCATCGGGATGAGGGACGTGTGGCAGTCGTCGTCGCTCCAGCCCTCCCATGTGGGGGCGTACATGACCACGGGGCGACGGCCGGGCACGCGGTCGGCGTGGAGCTGGATCGGCGCCAGCTGCGGACGGCCCACCTCGACGATCGCCGCGTCGCTGATGGCGTGCCGCACCCGCCGGTACCGGTCGCGCCCGGCCCGGCCGGCCACCCAGATCTCGTCATACACCTTGCTGACCCGGTTGCTGCTGGCCAGCTTGTCGCTGTCGCCGTGCCCGATGAAGACGTGCTTGGCCTCCGCGATGCGCAGCATGTGGACGTTCTTGCCGGCGTTGCCGGGGTAGAGGACGACGCGGACGCCGGACAGGTCCAGTTCGGCCAGGTCGTCGGCCTTGGGGACGCACAGGACGGGCAGTCGGGTGCGGCCGAGGTAACGGAACGAGGCCCGCTCGCGCAGGATGATCAGCGGGCGCCGGTCGAGCCGCTCCAGCGTCTCCAGCCACATGTTCACCTGGTACATGAAGTCACGGGACACGGCGGCGAAGCTGAAGTAGAGCGCCACCTCGGGCCCGTATGCCGCGAGTTGACGGTTGACCTCGGCGAACACGTCCTCCCGCACCGGCATGCGCCGCGCCCGCAGGTACTGCCCCGCCAGCGCCAGCACCGCCACCGCGGTGATGCCGAGGGTCAGCGCGAAGCCGGCGTACGCCCACTCCCGGGTTCCCGTGGCCAGCGCCACCAGAAAGCCGACGTGCGCCGGGAGGTCGAGGTGCAGCAGCTTGCGCAGAAAGCGCCGGAACAGGATGGCCGGCGGCTGCTGCGGGAGCGGCAACCCGCTCATGTCCAGGTTGCGCACCACCAGCGGCAGCACGCGACGGCGCCGGACCGCGTGATGCAAGGCGGTGTACAGCATCACGAGCGCGAAGTGGACGCTGAACACGGCGAGCGCGGAGACCAGCAGCGCGTCCGACGCGCCCATCCGCTCGGCCAGCGCCAGCAGCATCACCGTACGGACGGCGAACCGCAGCGTGCGGTCCAACTGGAGCGTCGCCAGCCGGCGCACGAACCCCGGCGCCCGCACGTGCAACGCCTCGTCGGCAGCATAGCTCACCATCGACGCCACCGCGAAGCCCCCCAGCCACGGCAGCAGCGCGAAGACCGGCAGCGCCATGAAACCGGCTGCCAGCAACAGGACAAGAAAAAGGTCGGTGGCCCCGCGCACCCGCAGCGCACCACACACCTGACGGACCATCATGGACAAGGTTCCCCCCAAGGAACTGAGCACGGTGCGGTAACACCGTTGGTCGCCAGTTCGACCCGGGGAGGCCATGCATGGTTGTGCACCCGGAGATCACAAAATGTTCAGCTTTGGTTCATGCGGGATTCAGGGAGAACTGCCCGGCGGTGACGTGTCAGGCGGGGCGGATCGCTCCCCTGATCGCGGTCTGCCCGGCGAAGAACACCGACTCCTCACGGACCGGCGTCCCCGGCCCCGGGGCGTGGATCATCATGCCGTTCCCGGTCCAGATGCCCACATGACTGAGGTCGTCGTGGAAGAAGACCAGATCCCCGGCCCGTACGTCCGCGAGGGCGACCGGCGTCCCCGCTCCGGCCTGCGCCTGGACGGTCCGCGGGAGCGTCACCCCGGCCACCTTCCAGGCGGCCTGGGACAGACCGGGGGCGTCGAAGGATCCCGGTCCGGCCGCTCCCCAGACACAGGGACGGCCGATCTGCGCCCGCGCGAAGTCGATCACCCGCTCGGCCTTGGTGCTGCGAACGACGTCCACCGGCGGTGGTGCGGGGCTCTCGAACGCGACGGGGGCGACGGGAGCGGGGACGGGAGCGGGGACGGCGGGGGATTCGAGGGGCGAGGGAGCGAAGGTCACGGCCGGGGCGGGGGCCGGAGGCGCCGGGGCGAGGGCCGTCGCGCCCTCAGGGGTCGGATAGGCGGGCGGCGCCGTGTAGGCCGGCACAGCGGGGGCCGGCTCAACGGTCGCTGTCTCAAAGGTCGCCGTCTCGAAGGCGGTCGGCTCAACGGCCGGTGCAGCAAAGGCCGGTGCAGCAAAGGCCGTTGCCGTAACGGCTGCCGGCTCGTAGGCCGCCGATACAGAGGGCGCCGGAAGCGCGGTCTCATACGTGGCCGCCGTCGCGTCGATCGGCCACTCGGCGGTGTACGAAGGGGCCTGATCGGCCGCACCGCCCCTGAGATACGGGGCGATCCCAGCCGTTGCCGGGCCGGTGCCGAACAGTGCGCCGTCGCTCGCGGGGGGACTCACCTCGTAGGAACCGATGACGGAGTCCTGAACGGCCGGCAACACGGCGGTGGGCTCGGGGAGTTGCGTCAGGGATGACTCGGGCAGCGGCCACTGGGGCGCGCCGCCGCCGAGGACCGGCTGCGGACCCGTGCCCCACACCCCCGTGTCCGACCGGGACTCGACGGCCGGCACCGGACCGGCCGGCAACTCCCGTACCGGCGCGGCCGGAAGCTCCGGAACCGACGCCTCGGGCGCCCGGGGCGCCTCCAGGGCGAGGGGCTCCGCCGGACGTTCCGCGGGCCGGGGGGCGCGGGCCGCGGGAGCCGGCCGGGCCGACGGCCTGCGCCCTTCGGTCCGCGGCGCCGCGACGGTCGGGCCCAACTTGGCCCGGGCCGCGTCGAACCACTGTCGAGTCAGGTCCGAGAGCGCGGGCTCCACGCTGTCCTGGGAGCCACGGCCGCCCCCGCCCCGCTGCCGCGGTATCGCCAGCGCGCGGGTCGCGTTGAAGGTGCCCGTGTCGCTCTCGGCCCGGTCGTAGAGGCTGTTGATCCGCCGGCGGACCTCGTCACGGCTCGGCGCCTCTCCCTCACCTGCTGACGGGACACCTGAGGACTGCGAGCGCAGGGGTTCCGGCGACATGGGACGGGCTCCTTCCGTACGAGAACGCACGAGACGACCTGTTGTTCGAAGGATGTCGTGCGGGCCAGGGTCAACCTAGCCAACTTGTGATCCTTTCGTGAAGATTGAAGGGTAAAATGCCCGATACGCTTCTGTGACCTTGGGCACGGCCGAGGCAGCGGAATCTCTTGCCAGGCCTCACTGTTGGAGCAGCACCGCGGCGAAGACGAGCAGCACCAGCGGCCCCGCGGCCCAGGCCAGCGCGCGTGCCGCGTTCGGCGCCTTCCTGGTGAGCCTCTCCAGCGCCCGGTAGAGCCCGGTCAGGATCAGCAACGCGACCGTGACGTGCAGCAGTAGCGCGAGGCTCACTCCCAGGACCGCCCCGGCGATCCGGAAAGGCCCCCACAGGAGCGCCAGCGCCAGCGGGATCACGACCGCGCCCGACAGACCTCCGGCCAGCTCGACGAACCACCTGCGGTCGCCCATCCACGGGAGTTCCGGAAGGAAGGCGGGCAGAGTGTCGAACAGGTCGAGGGTCGCCCACAGGCCGAGCACGGCGACGGCCACGACGGTGAGGGCCGCGGTCAGGCGACAGCGCCACGCGTGCGGGGTGGTCCAGCCCGTTCCCCGGCCGTCGAGCATCGTCGCCGTCGCCACCGCCGACCACACCAGCCAACGCCGGATCAGCCCGGTGCCGGCGTCCGCCATCGCGTCGCGCAGAACGCGGTCGGCCTCCGCGCGCAGTACGACATGGTGGTCGGTCGAGACGTACGTCGGCTCGTCGGGCCAGTGGATCAGCCCGTCGTGCAGCAGCGTCGCCGGGAGGTGTTCCCCGGTCTTCGGCACCAGCCAGGTGAAGAACGCGGGCACCGACGTCAGATCGCTGCGGAAGGTCCGTGTCTCCCGGGGCACGAGGAGTTCACCGAGGTGGCGGTCCCGGTAGGCGATACGCCGCCGCATCGCGAACTCCTCGCGGCCCTCCTCGATGACCCGGACCAGCTCGATGCGCGGGTCGCAGCCGGGGTCGGGCGCAATCTCCGGCTGCCCTTCACCGGAGTCGACACCACCGTCGTAGAACCGCCGCGGCTGCGCGGGAATCGGCTCCTGCACGGCCTTCCTCGTCGTCGTGCCCGGTCCCACCTCGGACGCAGACATACACGTCCCCTCTCGCCAGCGGAATTCGTACCCTCCTTACTCTCTTCCGTCGATCGGGGGCCGCCACCCATCCTCGTGACACACCGTCACCCGTGCGCCTGACGGCCGGTCGGCCGCCCTCTACCGGTCGTCGGGCACGCACAGCATGCGATGCGCCGGTACGACGGGTTCGCCGGGCAGGGGATCGAGTCCGCGTACCCGTACCGCCACGACGTCGAGGCCGGCGAGGGACCGACCGGGAAGCTTCGTCAGACGCCAACGGAAGGGCTCGGGAACGTCCTTGGCGGGAAGCGCGACCTCGGCGAGGCTGACCCATCGGTCGTAGTTGGTCGGGTACACGCGGACGGGCCTCGCGCACTGCGGACAGGTCGGCGGCTCGATCCATGACGGATCGTCAGGATCTGGCTCGGGTCTCGGCGCGGCCGTCGCTCCGTCGAGTCGCGCCATCTCGTTCGCGAGGATGTTCCAGCACCGCTCGCAGAGCCTGGCCATGAGATCGATCCGGCCACGATCGCGCACGGTCTCGTCGATCGCCCCGCACCGATGGCATAACCACCCTTGATCCCTTGATGCCCCCATGTGTTCGATGATGAGTGAATACGACACGATTGCAGTAGAGGGCGATTCGGACGCGTCCGGTCGGCGCTGCTCAGCCGCGTCCCGAGGCCGCCGCGCTACGCCTCGGCGAGACGGCCGGTCACGGTCAGGGCGCCGGTCTCGCTGGAGCGTGCGACGGTGCCGGTGCGCAGGTAGCCGTCGTGGGTGAAGGCGTGGGTGGTGTGGTCGGGGGCTCGGTAGTGGCCGCGCGGGGTGTGGGGGCCGCGGACGAGGAGTTCACCGGGCGTCCCGGGAGGTACGTCGTTGTCGTCGGCGTCGACGACGCGGATCTCGTCGTCGGGTGAGAGAGGCCGGCCGTGGGTGGCGAGCGCCGCGTCGTCCGGGGCGGCCGGCGGGGTGAGGACGAGCAGGCCCTCCGGCGTGGCGTAGAGCTGCTGCACGCGGCAGGCCAGGTCGGTGCCCAGTTGCCGCGCGGTACCTCGGTCCGCCGGCGCGCCGCCCAGCTGGATGAGTCGCAGGCTGCTCAAGTCGGCCTGGGTCTTGGGGAGTTCCTCCAGCCAGCGTCGGGCGACCTCGGACACCACCGAGGTGAAGGTGACCCGCTCCCGGGCGATGAGGGCGAAGCACTCGGCCGGAGTCGGCTTCTCGGCCAGGACGGCGGTGCCGCCGACGGAGAGCGTGCCGAGGATGCCGGGGCAGCCGAAGGTGAGGGTGAACTCGGCGGGCAGCGCGGCGAGATACACGTCGTGCTCGGTGAGCGGGATGGACTCGGCGGCGGCCCGGAGCTGGTAGGCGTAGTCGTCGTGGGTGCGCGGGACGAGCCGGGGCGTCGTCGCGGCGGTCCCGGCGGCCTTGTCGGCCTGATCAGCCTTGTCGGACTCGTCGGACTCGTCGGACTCATCGGCCTTGTCGGCCTGATCAGCCTTGTCGGACTCGGCGGACTCGGCGGACTCGGCGGAGAGAAGGAGGAAGGCGACCTCGTCGGCGCTCCGTGCGAGGGGGCGGTCGGGTGGGGCGTCCACGGAGTCCAGCGGGAAGTAGTGGCAGCCCGACGGGTCGGTGGCGAGTCCGCCGTACGGGGAGGAGGTGCCCGGCTCCTCGTAGATGAACACCCGCCGCAGGAAGGGCCATCGGGCCGCGATGTCCGCGGCCGTCGCCCGGTGGTCGACGCCCTCGTACGTCGAGGGGCCGACATAGCCGACGGCCTCACTGACCCGGGCGGCCTGGGACACCTGGGCCGCGCGGTACGACAGCGGGCAGAACACGGGGATCGCTCCCGCGCGCATCAACGCGAACGCCGTGACGACGAGCTCGGGGACGTTCGGCAGCTGGACGACGACCCGTTGCCCGGGACGCAGGCCCCGCAGCCGGAAGCCCGCGGCCATGCGTTCGACACGCCGGTTCAGTCGCGCGTACGTGAGGCGGGTGTCGCCCTGCACCAGCGCGGTCCGGGGACCGTACTCCAGGGCCCAGCCGCGCAGCAGGTCGTCCAGCGTGTGGCCCCGCCAGTGCCCGGCCGCCCGGTAGCGGTCCACGAACACCTCGGGCCAGGGCGTGCAGCCGTCGAGCATGGAACTCCTTCGCGCTCTCGCGGGCAGGCGACCGGTCGGACTCGCCCGTCGCCCGGAGGGCCGGGGCGAGCGCGGCCACTCCCGGTCAGTCTTTCCGCATCACGCCCGCTCCGCGTACTGGCGGAACCCACGAAGATCCGCGCCGCGCCCCGGTCTCGTCCACGAACGACCCGGGCAGCCGGGAGGCGCCCCGCTCACCAGCTGATCCCGGCCGCCACCGGCAGATGGTCGCTACCGGTGGCCGGCAGCACCCATGAGCTCCTCGGCTCCACTCCCCTGACCAGGATCTGGTCGATCCGTGCCACCGGGAAACGCGCCGGCCAGCTGAAGCCGAACCCGTCCCCGGCCGCCTCCTGGGCCGAGCGGAGCCGCGAGGTCAGGCCGGCGAGCGCACGGTCGTCGGTGGTGCCGTTCAGGTCGCCGAGCAGCACCAGGCGCTCGCTGCGGTCGGCGGCGACGGCCTCGCCGAGCGCCTGCGCTCCCCGGTCCCGTGAGTCGGTCCAGAAGCCTCCCCTGGGCATGAGGCGTACGGAACCGAGGTGGGCCACGTACACCGTCAGCGGACCCTGGTCGGTGGTCACCGTGGTGCGCAGTGCCCGGTTGTAGCCCAGCTTCTCGTCGACGGACTTGGCGTCGCCGAGCGGCCCCGCGTCCTGCTTGATGTCGACCGGCCCGCTGTCGGACAGGGGCAGCCTGCTCCACAGGCCGACCGTGCCCCGCACCGTGTGGTGGGGATACGCCGTCGCCAGCTCCTTCTCGTACGTGCCGCGGTCCTGCTCGGTCAGCTCCTCCAGCGCCAGCACGTCCGCCCCGGACGCGGCCAGGTCGCGGGCGGTCGCGGCCGGGTCGGGGTTGTCGGCGCCGACGTTGTGGCTGACGAGGGTGAGATCGGCGCCGGAGTGGGACTTGTCGACCAGCAGCCCGCCGTACAGGTTCAGCCACACGGTCACCGGCAGCAGCAGCGCGACGACCGCGGAGGCCGAGCGGCGCCACAGCGCCCCGGCGAGCAGCACCGGGACGAACAGGCCGCACCACGGCAAAAACGTCTCCACCAGGCTGCCGAGGCTGCCGCGGTCCGTGATCTGCCCATGGCCCAGCATGACCAGACCCAGCAGCGACGCCAGGACCACGAACACCGGGCCACGCTTCCACGGCCCCCACCGTCCGACCGCCTTGTCTCCGGTCTGCTCGGCGCCGGTCTGTTCCCCTTCGGTCTGCTCCGCGCCGGCCTGTTCCCGCTCGGTCCGCGTCTCCACGCTCTGCCTCATACGGCCAGTCAAGGCGGGGCGGTGTTGCCGGCACGTATGCGGTTTTCGATATGCCGACGATATGTGTCCGCTCGTAGCCTGGAGAGCATGCGTGTGCTGATCGTCGAGGACGAACCCTTCATGGCGGAGGCCATCCGCGACGGACTGCGCCTCGAAGCGATCGCCGCCGACATCGCGGGAGACGGCGACACCGCCCTGGAACTGCTGGGTGTCAACGCGTACGACATCGCCGTCCTCGACCGTGACATCCCCGGACCGTCCGGTGACGAGGTCGCCAAGCGCATCGTCGCCTCCGGCAGCGGTATGCCGATCCTCATGCTCACCGCGGCCGACCGCCTCGACGACAAGGCCTCCGGCTTCGAACTCGGCGCCGACGACTACCTCACGAAACCCTTCGAGCTCCGCGAACTCGCGCTCCGCCTCAGGGCACTCGACCGCAGACGCGCCCACAGCAGGCCGCCCGTGCGGGAGATCGCGGGGCTGCGCCTCGACCCGTTCCGCAGAGAGGTCTACCGGGACGGCCGGTTCGTCGCCCTGACCCGGAAGCAGTTCGCCGTGCTGGAGGTCCTCGTCGCCGCGGAGGGCGGTGTCGTCAGCGCCGAGGAGCTCCTGGAGCGGGCGTGGGACGAGAACGCGGACCCGTTCACCAACGCCGTACGCATCACCGTCTCGGCGCTGCGCAAGCGGCTCGGCGAGCCGTGGGTCATCGCCACCGTGCCCGGTGTCGGCTACCGGATCGAAGGCGAGGACCGTGGATAGGCGGCCCGGGCTGAGCGTCCGCCTCAAACTCACCCTGAGCTACGCCGGATTCCTCATGGTCGCCGGCGCCCTGCTGCTCGCCGCCATCGGGTACTTCCTCCTGGAGGAGGGGTGGCTGCAGACCAACGAGAGGGGGGCGTGGCGAGCCACTCCGGGCACCACGTTCGTGCGCGGCTTCGCCCCGATGGCCGCCACGGTCATGGGGTTCCTCCTGGTCTTCGGCCTCGTCGGAGGATGGCTCCTCGCCGGCCGTATGCTCGCCCCCCTCGACCGCATCACCCACGCCACGCGCACGGCCGCGGCGGGATCGCTCGCGCACCGCATCCGGCTGCCCGGGCCGCAGGACGAGTTCCGTGAACTCGCCGACGCCTTCGACACGATGCTCGCCCGGCTCGAAGCCCACGTCGCCGAGCAACGGCGATTCGCCGCCAACGCCTCCCACGAGCTGCGCACCCCGCTCGCCATCTCGAAGACACTCCTCGACGTGGCCCGCACCGACCCGGACCACGACCGCGACGAGGTCATCGACCGCCTCCACGCGGTCAACACCCGGGCGATCGACCTCACGGAGGCGCTGCTGCTGCTCAGCCGTGCCGAGCAGCGGTCCTTCACCCGTGAGCGGGTCGACCTGTCCCTCGTCGCGGAGGAAGCCACCGAGACGCTCCTGCCCCTCGCGGAGAAGCGCGGCGTCACCATCGAGACCATCGGCGACATCGCCCCCGCGGCCGGCTCGGAACCGCTCCTGCTGCAACTGACCACGAACCTCGTGCACAACGCGATCGTCCACAACCTGCCCGAGGGGGGCACGGTACGCGTCACGACCGGCGTCCGCCCCACGTCGGTGCTGCTCACGGTCGAGAACACCGGCGGGCACCTCGCCCCCGACCTCGTCCCCACCCTCACCGAGCCCTTCCGGCGCGGCACCGACCGCGTCCACACCGACCACGCGGGCGTCGGCCTCGGCCTCGCCATCGTCAAGACCATCACCGAGGCCCACGACGGCACCCTGACCCTCACCCCGCGCTCCACCGGCGGGATCCGCGTCACCGTGGAACTGCCGGCCCTCCCTCCGTGAAGGCCCGGCCGACCGCCCGCTGTTCGAGCAGGATCGAATCCCTTGCCGCCCGCCCCGGATCGGAGCCTCATGGAACGGCATCGGGCGTCCCATGACCCATTGCCCCGTAAACCATTGCCCCATGGCCCCACGACCCCATGAGCACAGACCGGTGAGGACGACACACATGGCAGCAGAGTCACCGACACAGACCGTGCAACGCCTCTTCCCACTGCTCGCCGAAGGCAGGAGCGCGGAGGCCGCGGCGCTGTTCGCCGACTCGGTGTCGTTCTCCATCCCGCACCCGCCGGGCATCCCCTGGGTGCCCGAGGTCGACTCGGCGGACGGCATGCGGACGTTCTTCGAGTTGCTCAAGACCCATGTGCGGGCCAAGGAGTTCGAGCTGCGCCAGGTCATCGCCGAGGGCGACGACGTGGTGTTGACCGGGCGTATGGTCTCCGAGGTCAGGAAGACGGGCCGGGACATCGACACCGCGTTCGCCCTGCACACCACGGTCCGGGACGGGCGGATCACCCGCTACCACCTCTACGAGGACACCTACGCCGTCGCCCAGGCCTGGTCCGGCAGCTGACAGCGCGCTCGCTCGCTACGCTCGGGCGCCATGCGGCAGACACGCCTCGACACCGCCCGGATCCGCGCCGCCCGCCGCGCGATCGACCCGGTGTTCCTCGACACCCCGCTGTACCGGTGCGAGGCGCTGGAGCCCGAACTCGGCTGCGCGGTGAGCATCAAGCTGGAGACGGCGAACCCGGTCCGCAGCTTCAAGGGCCGCGGCACCGAGCTGGTCGCGAGCCGGCTCGCCGAGGACGGGGCACGGGCCGTGGTGTGCGCCAGCGCGGGCAACCTCGGCCAGGCCCTCGCCTGGTCCGCTCACGGCCGTGGCCTGGACGTCACCGTCGTGGCGTCGCGCTTCGCGACCGAGGCCAAGCTCGATCGTGTCCGCGCGCTGGGCGCCCGGCTGGAGTTGGTGGACGGTGACCACGAGACGGCTCGTGAGCGGGCGGCGGCCATCGCGCGACACGACGGGGTGCGGCTGCTGGAGGACAGTCTCGACCTCGAGACCTGCGAGGGGGCGGCGACCATCGGCCTGGAACTCGTGGACCGCCTAGCCACGGTCCCGCCCTACGACGCCGTCCTGGTCGCGCTCGGCGGCGGGGCGCTGGCCACCGGCGTCGGTCATGTGCTCAAGGCCCTCGCCCCCGGGGTCGAGGTGATCTGTGTACAGCCGCAGGGGGCGCCCGCGCTGACCCTGTCGTGGCGGGCCCGGCATGTCGTCACCACCGACGCGACCGACACCATCGCCGACGGGGTCGCCGGCCGGTTCCCCATCCCCGCGGTGCTGGACGACCTCCTCCTGGTCGCCGACGACGCCGTCCTGGTCCGGGAGCCGTCGATCGTCGCCGGGATGCGGCTGCTGCTCCACCACGCCGGTCTCGTCGTCGAGCCGTCGGCCGCGCTCGGCATCGCGGCGATCATGGAGGACCGCGCACGCTTCGCGGGCCGGCATGTGGTGACGATCGTGTGCGGCAGCAACGTCGACATGGGGTCCTATCACCGCTGGGTCGGTGCCACCCCGCTCACCCCGGATCAGGGGGTACGGGGGGAGCTTTGACGTCCGTGGCCGCTGCCTCCGGCTCCGCGGTCCGCGCCTCGTGCAGGACCTGGCGGGCCACCTCGCGCAGCGCGGACACGGCGGGCTTGTCCCGGTTCTCCGGGAGCCAGGCGAGTTCGGCGGTCGAGACGCCCAGTTCCGGGACGTCGACATAGGTGAGGCCGGCACGCGGATAGAGACGGCGGGCCGCGGCGGGCAGGAAGGTGATCGCCTGCTGCTGGGTGACGGCGAGGACCATGCTCTCGGTGTCCCTGACGACCGGTCCGAAGCGGACCGGCGTTCCGTCCGGGCGCGGATTGACCGTGAGGTGGTCCCACCAGGAGCGGGGCACCTCCGGGGGCATGTCGACGACGACACGGTCCGCGAGCTGGGCGAGGGTGAGCACGTCCCGGTCGGCGAGCGGGTCGTCGGCGGGCAGGCAGACCACGCGGGTCTCGGTGGCCAGGTGCAGGGACTGGATGCCCGGGGGCAGCGGGCCGCGGAGGAAGGCGGCGTCGACCTCGCCGGTGCTCAGTTTGCTGAACATGTCGACGAAGGACAGGTTGCGGACCTCTGTCTCCAAGTCGGCGTGCGAGCCGCGGAGTCGGGTGAGGATGGCCTGGGCGTAGGGCATGGCCGCCTCGGCGCCGAGGCTGCCGATCCGCAGCCGGCCGCGGGTCGTTCCGGCGTGGACGTCGGCGGCCTGGAGCAGCCGGGCCATGGCGTCGACCACCGCCCTCGCGTCCTGGACGAGAGCCTGGCCGGCGACGGTGAGCCGTACCGCCCGGCCGCCGCGTTCGACGAGTTCGACGCCCAGCCGCTGTTCCAGCGACCTGATCTGCTGGCTGAACGCGGGCTGGGTGACATAGACCCGTGCGGCGGCTCTCCCGAAGTGGAGTTCCTCCGCGAGGACGAGCAGCAGCCGGAGTTGATGAAGGCTCGGTTCGCGCGTGGCACCAACCCCACGACCAGGTCTCATACAGGGAAGTTTATCGAGCGGGAGCCGATCCTCTCCGCTTCCGATCTTCCGGTCCCGCAGCGCTCTGGAAAGGATCGACTCAGTCGCCGGGCCGGCCCGGAGCCCGAGCGGCCCTTGCCGCCGAGGGGTCGGCAAGGGGGCCGGTGTCGCAGCCCGGTCCGGCGGCCCGAGCAGCACCTCGCTGATCGGGTGCCCCCAACACCCTCGAGGAACGCCCTTGCTTCGCATCCACTTCGGCTGGAGCGATCTGCAGAACGTGCGGATCGCCCGGCAGCCCGACCCGCTGTGGGAGTTGATGTGCGCGATCTGCCGCTGGCAGACACACCAAGGACCACTGGCCTTCGGACACTGGCGCAGAGAGACCACCGAGCGGCTGGCCCAGGACGCCCGGGCCGCGCATGCCCTGCGCACCCTGCGGACGTACGTCCCGACCTCCGGATACATCCCCGACTTCCTCACGCCCACGGTCACCGGTGAGGGGCTGGACGCCGGCCTGGAGGCCGTCCGGGCGACCCCGCGTGACCGGTTGACGGCCGAACTGACCAGGCTCGCCGCATCGACGCGCATCCCACGACGGGTGAGAGGCCTGTACGAGCCGACCTTCGGTTCGCTCATGCTCGTGGCGGACGTCATGCGGCACTCGTTCCGCACGCTGCTGGAACCGTACTGGGAGCAGGTGCGGTCCGCGGTGAGCGACGACGTCTCCCTGCGCACACGGACGCTGCTGGACGGCGGGACCGCCGCGCTCCTCGATGGTCTGCGTCCGTTCGCCCGCTGGAACCCGCCGTACCTGGACGTCGACTATCCCGTCGACCGGGAGTTACGGCTCGAGGGCCGCGGGCTGGTGCTCGTGCCCTCCTTCTTCTGCTGGCGCAGGCCCACGGCCCTGGCGGACCCGGGGCTCGATCCGGTCCTCGTCTACCCCGTCACCAAGCAGCCGATCGAGATCCTGCGCACCGGTGGGGAACGCCTGGACCGGCTCCTCGGCCGGACCCGCACCGCCGTCCTCGTCGACGTGGCGGGCCATCGCGTTCGTACGACGACCGAGGTGGCGGCCTCCCTGGGGCTGGCGCCGGCCAGCGCGAGCTATCAGATCGGTGTGCTGCGCGGGGCGGGCCTGGTCGTGAGCCACCGCGACGGAAAACACGTGGCGCACTCGGCCACACCCCTGGCGCACAGTCTGCTGGCCGGCACGGGGGCGACGGTTCGATGAGCGTCGAAAGCATGGCGACGCCCGAAGGATTCGTGCCAACGTCCGTGTGTGTCGGAGCTCCGCAACAGATGTCACCGGCGTGTCACAGCCCTCCCGGGCACCACAACTCGCCGGGGGACACCGGTGTCGGACCCTGCGTCGGAACAGACCAGCCGACCAACTGACTGACCATCAACCTTGCACGGGGGAAACAGACATGAGCTTCACCATGCGCACCGGCCGCCGCAGCGCGGGCTCGGCCGCCGTCGCCGCGGCCTCGTTCCTGCTGCTGGCGGGCGCCGGCATCGTGGCCGCGCCCAGCGCGTTCGCGGGCGTGCCCGGCGGCACCGCCGCGGCCGACCGCAACAGCGACTTCGACGGCGACGGCTACGACGACGTCGCCATCGGTGCTCCGGACGGCACCGTCGGCGGCAAGGAAGGCGCCGGGTACGTCACCGTGCAGTACGGCGCGCCCAACGGCATCGGCACCAACAACACCGTGCCCCGGGGCGGCGTCCAGCTCGTGAGCCAGTCGTCCGAGGGAGTGCCGGGGACGTCCGAGTTCGGCGACCGCTTCGGGCAGGCCGTGGCCACCGGGGACCTCGACGGCGACGGCTACGACGACCTGGTCGTCGGCGCGCCCGGCGAGGACGAGGGCACGATCGAGGACGCGGGCCGGGTGACCGTCCTGTACGGCTCCGCGCAGGGCCTCGACACCGAGCGCACGTCGAGCATCACCGCCGCCCGGCCGACCGCCGACGCCCGCTTCGGCCTGGCTCTGGCCGCCGCACGGTTCACCGGGGACATCGACGGCGACCAGCTCACCGTCCTCGACCAGGCGGGCCTGAACGTCTTCACGTACCACGCGGGTGTCCTGCGCCAGGTCGGCACCCCGCGCTCCACCGGTCACGCCCTCAACGGCGCCTACCTGACCACCGGCGACTACGACCACAACGGCTTCGCCGACCTCGTCGTCTCCGGCTACAGCCCCGACGACGACTACACCAAGGGCTGGTCCGCCCTGTACGCCGGCGGGGCCGAGGGTCTCGCCTACCAGCGCGACCTGCACGGCGGTCTCGGCTCGGCCTCCGGCGACATCAACGGCGACGGCTACGACGACCTGGTCGTCGGTCAGCTCAGCGCCGTGGACGAGTCCACGGGCGACGCGAACGCGCTCGGCGGTCTCGTCGGCGTGTACTACGGCGGCGAGGACGGCCCGTCCGGCACCCAGGGCCCCGACAGCGGCGCGCAGTGGTGGTCGCAGAACTCCCCCGGCGTGCCCGGCACGGGCGAGCGCGGCGACGCCTGGGGCAACGACCTGTCCGTGGCGGACGTCGACGGTGACGGCCGCGCCGACGTGGCGGTCGGCGCGCCCGGCGAGGACGTGGGCACGGTGGCCGACGCGGGCGCGGTGTGGCTGCTGCGCGGTTCGAAGGCCGGGCTCACCGGCACCGGTGCCCAGTCCTTCGACCAGAACACCGCCGGCATCCCCGGTACGGCCGAGGCGAGCGACGCGTGGGGCGCCCAGGTGCGGCTGGTCGACACCAACGGCGACGGTCGTGCCGAGCTCGTGGCGGCCGCGCCGGACGAGAACGCCGGCGACGGCGCGGTGTGGCTGCTGCCCGCGAGCGGGGGCGGACTGCGCGCCGACGGCTCCTCGTCCTACGGGGCGGCGGCTCTCGGCGGCAACGCCCACGGCGCCCACTTCGGTTCGGTGATCGACGAGTAGTCGATGCGTCGGCGTACGGGTGCGACGAGCCGTCGGGGGCGGCTCGTCGCACCCGTACCGCGTTCAGCCGAAGCACAGGACGCGCGGGGCGAAGGTCCCCTCGGGGCCGTCGGCACGGCCGACCGACCACACCTGCGCCGTGCCCGGCACCGGCGCCAGCCGCAGTGTCCTGGAGTCGCCCTCCCCGGCCACCGCGGGTTCCTCGTACCCGGTGAACGACTCACCGGTCCAGGCGAGGAAGTCCGGTCCGGGGACGAGCGGCGGAGTGCTGCCGGGCGGGCCCCACTTCTGCGAGCGGGCCACCGCGATCCAGCCGAGTCCGCCGGACGCGGTGGGCGCGAGTGAGGTGATGCCGCCGAAGTCGGTGGGCACGGTGACCCGGCTCCAGCTCTGCCCGTCGAAGCGGACCAGCAGGGGCGGGATCGGCCGCCCCGGCGGGCCGCCGACGAACCCGGCGGTGCCACCCGCCCACACCTCTGTCGGGGAGACCGCCAGCACGCTGCCCACGGCCGACCGCGGGAATCCGTCCACGATCGTCTGCGTCCAGGTCCGTCCGTCCCAGTGCGCCACCGCCGCACCCGCGTTGGTCTCCCCCGCGGCCCAGACGTCGTCGGCCGCCAGGATGTGCAGGCCGTACACGGATCCCGGTGGCACCGGGACGTCCCGCCAGCCGTTCCCGTCCCGGCGCAGCAGGGCCTGTGCCCCGTCGCGCGAAGCGATCAGCCAGGTCTCACCACCGCCGGTGACGACCTCCGTCGGCAGGACGCCGCTCGGCGGCCGGGTCTCGGTCCAGGTGACGCCGTCGGAGCGCAGGAGTCGGGCGCCGCCCGCCGCGTCCCGGCCGACCGCCCAGAGGGTGGTCGCCGAGGTCGCCGCCACGGACAGCAGCTCACCCTGCCGGCCGGTGCCGGGCAGACTCTGGCGCTGCCACACGGTGCCGTCCCAGCGCAGCACCAGTGGGAAGCCCGGCGCCTCGCGGCCGACGGCGTCGGTGCCGACCGCCCACGCCCGGTCCGGCTCGGTCGCCACAGCCTCGTTCAGCGCGGCCTGGGGGCGGACCTGGGCCGGGAGCGGTATGTGCTGCCAGGACGTGGTCCGCGCCGCGGCCGAGGTCATGAGCGGGATGGCGGTCAGGGCGGCGGCGAGGGCCGTGACGAGAAGTCTGCGGGTCATGGTCAGCCTCCCAGCCGCTCGCTCATCAGGTTCGGTTTCGAGCCGTAGATCTCGGCGGTCCCGAAGGACAGCAACGCGGAGCCGGCCCTCGCGAGGGCACTCGGTCTGACGTCGATCGCACCGGTGCGCTCCGGGCCGTAGGAGAAGGTGGCGCGCGCGCCGTCCACCCGCGCGTACCTGGACTGGAACGCGCGGTCGCTGCGCGTCGGCAGCCACAGCGCGCCGTCGGGGCCGCGCACCATGCCCTCGGTGTAGGTGTCGCCGAGGGGTGGGTGAGTGGTGTGCCAGGTGTGTCCGTTGAAGGCGGTCAGGTAGGTGCGGGACACACCGTCGGCGTACTGGCTGCCGCCGATCGTGATCCGGCCGGACGGTTCGAGCAGGATGGTGTGCACGTTGCTGTCGGCGGGCAGCGGGACCTTCGCGTCCCGCCACACCGTGCCGTCCCAGCGCAGGACGGCGGTGCCGGTGCTGGTGTCCGCCCATGCCCAGGCGTCTGCGGCGGTCCGCGCGGTGATCCCCATCAGGAACAGCACACCGTCCGGGGT
The DNA here is from genome assembly GCF_044593635.1 of Streptomyces sp. NPDC051913. Classification (NCBI taxonomy): domain Bacteria; kingdom Bacillati; phylum Actinomycetota; class Actinomycetes; order Kitasatosporales; family Streptomycetaceae; genus Streptomyces; species Streptomyces sp. NPDC051913. Next base: position 94,353 of record NZ_JBIUCI010000016.1, read on the forward strand.
GGATTGCGTGGTCCAGCCGGAGCCGTCGTAGCGCAGCACCTTCAGGCCGGTGTCGTCCTCGCCCACCACCCAGGCGGCGCCCGGTACGGCGGTGAAGTCCTGGTAGGTCCACAGGGTTCGCGGCAGCGCGACGGCGCTCCAGCCGTTCGTCGACCGGCGCAGGATCTGCCCCGCTCCCGCGCGGATCTGGAAGATCCACACCTCCTCACCGACGAACTGCACCTTGCCGAGCCGGCCCAGGTCGTCGGCGCCGGGGAAGGAGGTGTCCCGACTCCACGCCGTGCCGTCCCAGCGGTACAGCATCGGCCGCAGCCCGTCGGCGGCGTGCTCGTACCCGGTCGCCCACGCCTCGCCCGGCCCGCGGGCGGCGAGATCGGACACGGTCACCGGCGGGGCCGCCGCCGGTACCGGGAGCGCGGACCAACTCGGTGTGGGCGGCGCGGCCGATGCCGAGGGCGGCGCCATGATGGCCGCGCACGTGATGACCAGACAGACGATGACCGTACGGAGACCGTTCACGAGACCTCCCGGACTGCGAAGGCCGCACACCGTACGGGCGTGCACCCCCTGGTGAACAGGAGGCATTCGGCCATCACGGGCCCCGCCGACCCGACCTTGGCGGTGCGTCCGATGGAGGATCCGGACAGCCCTGGTCGCCCTGGTCATGGCGGTTGATACGGGTCCATGGGCCAGACTGCTGAAGTTCGACGGAGCGCAGAGTTCCGGCGGCGGTCGAGTGCAAGGAGTGCACCCTTGGAACGGATCTTGGTCGTGGGCGTCACCGGGGCGGGCAAGTCCAGGCTGGCCCGCGCCCTGAGCGGTCGGCTGGGCCTGCCGTACCACGAGATGGACGCGCTGTACTTCAACGGCCCCGACTGGGCCGTCAACGACAGCCTCACCGAGGACGTTTCGCGGCTCACCGCGGAGCCCCGCTGGGTCGTCGACTCGCTCGGGTACCCGGAAGTCCGCGACCTGCTGTGGGAGCGCGCCGACGCCGTGATCTGGCTGGACTACCCCAAGCGCGTCGTCATGCCGCGCGTCCTGCGCCGCTCCATTCGGCGCAGCGTCACGCGCGAGGCGCTCTTCGGTGGCAACCGGGAGACGTGGCGGGGCTGGCTGAGCCGGGAGCATCCGGCCTGGTGGGCGTGGTCCCAACACGGCCCCCGGCGCCGGGAGATCGGGCGCCGGGTCCGCGACCCCCGCTTCGCCCCGCTCGACACCCTCCGCTTCGACCATCCCGACGCCACGGAGGCATGGCTGTCATCCGTCTGACCGGCGCCGGTCTCCGGTCAGGGGCGCCGACCCCGTGCGGCTACCGGCCCTCCCTCGCTGCCGACAGGACCCCCAGGGCCGTCGCGACGTTCGACGGCAGATCGGTGGTCGTGTCCAGCACCACACGGTGGTCGGCCCATGGCGCGAACTCCTCCCGAAGCCGCTGCACCGCCTCCCATGTCGGCTCGGCGAAGCCGTCGATCCCGCGCGACCGGCTCTCCAAACGGCGGCGGTGCGCCGCCGGATCCGAACAGACCACCTCGACGAACATCACCGGCACGCCGTGGCGCTTCCCCAGCGACCGCCACTGTTCCCGCGCCGCCTCCACGGCGTTGACCGCGTCGACGATCGCGCTCTGGCCCAGGGCGAGCACACCGTCCGCCACCGCTTCCGCGACGACGTACGCGGCCAGGCCGGTGGGCTGGTCCCGGCCCACCCCCGCGCGCCACATCGCCGCCTCGATGGGGTCGACGGACACGACCGGGACGGCCAACGCCCGCCCCAGGGCCTCGGCGACCGCACTCTTTCCCGTACCGGGCAGCCCCGCCATCACGATCAGCACGGCGACAGGTTCGCATGTCGTACGCTCCACCGGGGCCGCAACCGGCGTTCCCTTCACCCGAGTTGTCCAGGTCGGACAGGGGCCGCGAGTGCCTCGGGGTGGTCGGTTGCGTAGTCCCGTACGACCGCCTCGAAGCTCGGGTCGGGCAGCAGGCCGAGGCGCGCGGCGCGGCTGTTGTCGAAGTCCGCGGGCCAGGAGCCCACGACGGCCTCCACCGCCGGATCGGGGGCGAGGGACACCAGGTCCGCGGTCCGGGCGCCGGCCAGCCGCCGCAGTGTGTCGAGCATGCCGGCGACCGAGACGGTGAGCGCGGGTACGTTGACCGGCGTCGCTCCCTTGACCTGTCCCGGTCCACCACCGTTCCCGGCTTCCGCGATGCGCAGCAGGGCCTGGACCGTGGTCCGCGGGGAGGCCAGGGCGAGCCGCATGTCCGGGGCGACGGGGCAGACGGTCGGCCGTCCGGCGAGGGGCTCGCGGATGATCGCGGAGACGAAACCGGACGCGGCCGCGTTGGGTCTCCCCGGTCGTACCGCCACCGTCATCAGTCGGGCCACACGTCCTTCGACGTAGCCGCGGCGGGTCATGTCCGCGATGAGGTGCTCGCACATCAGCTTCTGTGTGCCGTAGCTCGATCGCGGGGTGGGCAGGGTCGTCTCGCTGACCGTCGGCGAGGGGTCCCCCGCCGAGGGCCGGCCGTAGACGGCGATGCTGCTCGTGAAGACCACCCGTACCGTGGGCCCGCCGGTCGCCGACTGCGCCCGCGCCGCTTCGAGGAGCGCGCGTGTGGCGTCCAGGTTGACGCGCATCCCGAGGTCGAAGTCGGCCTCGCACTCGGCGGACACGGCCGCGGCGAGATGGAACACCACGTCCACCGGCTCGGCGAACACCTCGGCAAGGCACGCGACCAGGTCGCCGTCGACCACGCGCGTGAGCGGGTCCGTGGTCTGCCCGTCATCGGGCGGAGCCTGGCGATCGACCAGCACCAACCGGGTGACCGGTGCGCCGGCGAATGTCCGCGCGCGCAGGAGTTCCCTCACCAGCAGGCGTCCCACGAACCCGGACGCCCCTGTCACGACGATCCTCACTCGCCTCTCCCTCTCACCGGAAAGTCAGCGGACGGTCAGCAGACAGTCAGCAGCTCACACGATGGTGCACCCCGAGGCGATACGTACGTCAGAGCGATTCGTGCGGCGCGAACGGGTGGACTCGTACGACCGGAGCCCGTACGAGGAACGCGCGCTCACGGCCCGGATGGTGACGTGACTGCCTCCCCCTGACCTGGAAGAGGCACCGAGACGTGAGACGACGTATCCCCACCCGCCGTGTCCCCACCCGCCGTGTCCTCGCCGCAGCGCTGCTCGTGGCGTCCCTGCTGACCCCGCTGGCGGCGGCCCCCGCCACCGCCGCGCAGCCGCCCCGCACGAGCGTCGGTGACGACGACTGTCCCCGGCACGAGCTCGATCCGAAGCTGGTCTCGCGGCTGGACGCGGCCATCGAGAAGGTCCGCCGGGAGGCCGGCATCCCCGGTGTCGTCGCCGGGCTGTGGATGCCGGGCAAGGGCAGCTACGTCCGCGCCACCGGCGTCGCCGACAAGGCCACCGGCCGGCCGATGACCTCGGACGTGTTCGTCCGGATCGGCAGCGAGACCAAGACGTTCACGGTCACCGCCCTGCTCGAACTCGTCGACGACGGCCTGATCAAGCTCGACGACCCGATCTCCCGGTACATCCACGGTGTGCCCAACGGGCATCGGATCACGCTGCGCCACCTCGCCGAGATGCGCAGCGGCCTCTACCCCTACACGGCCGACGCGGACTTCCAGCACGACCTGCTCAGCGACCCGGCACGGTCCTTCACCCCGCGGGAGGTCCTGGCGTACGGCTTCAAGCACAAGAACACCTTCGCGCCGGGCGCGAAGTTCGAGTACTCCAACACCAACCTCGTACTGCTCGGTCTCGTGGTCGAGAAGGTCGGCGGGCGCTCCCTCACCGACTTCCTCGACGAGCGGGTGCTGCGCCCCGCCCGGCTGCACCACACGCTGCTCCCGCGGGACTTCGAGTTCCCCCGGCCGCACCCGCGCGGGTACACCAACCAGACGCTGACCGGTGCGGTCGCCGACAGCACGGACTGGAACCCCAGCTGGGCCTGGGCGGCCGGGGCGATGATCTCCGATCTGCGCGACCTGCGCCGCTGGGCGAAGATCGTCGCCACCGGCACGTTGCTGCGGCCCGAGACCCAGGCGGAGCGGCTCACGATGCTCCCCACCGGCTTCCCCGGCACCAAGTACGGCCTGGGCATCTTCGAGAGCGGCGGCTGGATCGGGCACAACGGGTCCATCCCCGGCTACGAGACGGTCACCGTCTATCTGCCCTCGAAGAAGGCCACCCTGGTGCTGATGATCAACACGGACATCTTCTCCGAGGGCCAGGAGCCGTACACGCTGCTCGCCCGGGCGATCACCGAGATCGTGACGCCGGACCACGTGTACGCCCGTCCGATTCCCCCGAAGTAGAGAGGATCGCCTCCGCCATGAGCCCCACGCACCGCGCCTCACGGTCTCGCCTCGCCGCCACGGCCGTCACCGCGCTTCTCACGCTCCTCGCCCTCGGCACCCCGGCGACGGCGGGCGGAAACGGTCACCACCGGCCGTGCACGAGGTCCCAGTCCCCGGATCACGGGCCGGCCCGCGACATCGTGCGGATCGCCGAGCGGGCCAAGGCCGAGATGGACCTGAAGTCCGTGATCGTCCGGGTCACCGTCGACGGACACGACGTCGTCACGACCGCGCTCGGCAGGTCGATGACGGGGGTCCCGGCCGATCCCGCCCTGCACTTCCGCAACGGCAACATCGCCATCAGCTACCTGGGCACGGCGCTGCTGCGGCTGGTGGACCAGGGAGTGGTCGGTCTCGACGACCCCGTCAAGCGCTGGCTCCCCGATCTCCCGCACGGCGAGAAGATCACGCTGCGCATGCTGGCCGCGTCCACCACCGGTCTCGTCGACTACGTCCGCCTCCCCGCGTTCCAGAAGGCCGTCGTCGCCGACCCGTTCCGGCAGTGGACGGCCAAGGAGGTGGTGGCCCTCTCCACGAGCGAGCCGCGGTGGTACCAGCCGGGCACCAACTGGAGTTACTCGCACGCCAACTTCGTCCTCCTCGGGGCCGCCCTCGAGAAGATCACCGGCGCCCGGCTGGACGTCCTGCTCCAGCGGGAGGTCATGGGTCCGCTGAACCTGCGCGAGACCCGCAACAGCTTCACACCCGACATCCCGACACCGGTCCTGCACGCGTTCACCGACGACCGGGGGACGTACGAGGAGTCCACGTTCTGGAACCCCTCCTGGACCACCGCGCCCGGCGCGGTCCAGACCACCGACATCTGTGACCTGGCCCGCTCGGCCGCCGCCATCGGCTCGGGCGAGCTGCTCTCCCGCGCCACGTACGAGGAGCTGCTGAACCCGGGGACGGTCGGTCTGGGCCACGCCACCCGCACGTGCCCGGCCACGGTCTGCATCGCGAACACCGCGGCCACCCACTACGGCATGGGTGTGCTGGTCCTGGGCGACTGGATCTCCCAACACCCGCTGTTCTTCGGCTACTCCGCCTCCATGGACTACCTCCCCTCCGAGCGGCTGGCGATCGCCGTGTCCACCACCCAGGGCCGCAAGGCGGCGGACGGCCACAGTGCCCATACGATCGCCCAGCGCATCGCCGCCGCCCTGGCCCCGGACCACCCGATCCCCGACTTCGGCTGAGGCACCCCGGCCGGGGCTCTCGGTCAGCGCGCGACATACGGCAGCGGCGGTCTTTCAATGGAGGGGTGAGCACTCTTGGGTGGATCGCCGCGGCCGGACTGTCGGCGCTGCTGGGCGCCGCTTCACCAGGGCCCTCGCCGCCCCCTCCACAGCCCCCGCCCCAGCTCGACGACGCGGAGGTCCAGCGGGCCGTGGACCAGCTGGACGGCGTGGTCGAGGCGGCCATGAAACGCACCGGGACCCCTGGCGTGGCGGTCGCCGTGGTGCATGACGGCAAGGTGGTCCATCTCAAGGGCTACGGGGTCCGCAAGGCCGGCGAGAAGGCCGCCGTGGACGCCGACACCGTCTTCCAGCTGGCGTCCGTCTCCAAGCCGATCGCCTCCACCGTCGTCGCCGGAGCGGTGGGCGTGGAGGGCTGGACCCAACCCGTCGCCCCGAACGTGCCGGATTTCCGTCTGAAGGACCCGTGGGTCACCTCCCATGTGACGGTCGCCGACCTCTTCTCGCACCGCAGCGGCCTTCCCGACCACGCCGGGGATCTCCTGGAGGACCTCGGCTACGACCGCGAGTACATCCTGTCCCACCTGCGCTACGAGCCGCTGACCCCGTTCCGCGCGAGCTACGCCTACACCAACTTCGGACTGACGGCCGCCGCCCAGGCCGTCGCCGACGAGAAGGGCGTGTCCTGGGAGAAACTCGCCGAGGACACCCTCTACAAGCCGGCCGGCATGAACTCCACCAGTTCCCGCTTCGAGGACTACGCGAAGGCCGCCGACCGGGCCTGGGGCCATGTCAAGACCGCCGACGGCGAGTGGAAGGCCGAGTCCGTGCGGGACCCGGACGCGCAGTCCCCGGCCGGCGGCGTCAGCTCCAGCGCCCGGGACATGGCGAGGTGGCTGCGGCTCCAGCTGGGCGACGGCAAGCTGGACGGCACGCAGGTCATCGACGCCAAGGCCCTGGAACGCACCCACTGGCCCGAGGCGGTCTCCAACCCGCCTCACGCGGCGGCAGGCCGGACCGGCTTCTACGGCCTGGGCTGGAACGTGAGTTACGACGACGCGGGCCGGCTCAAGCTCTCCCACACCGGAGCGTTCGCGCTGGGCGCGCACACCAACGTCACGATGCTGCCCGGCGAGGACCTCGGCATCGTCGTCCTCACCAACTCCTCGCCGGCCGGGGTCGCCGACGCCGTGGCCCTCGACTTCTTCGACATCGCGGAGACGGGGAAGGTCAGCCGCGACTGGATCCCCCTGGTGGACGGGCTCTACCAGCAGCAGGCGGACGAGGGCAGGTCGAAGACCGACTACGCCCACCCGCCCTCGGGTGCCGCGCCCGCGAAGGCGGCCGACACCTACACCGGCACGTACGAGAGCGACTACTACGGGCGGGCGCAGGTCGTCGCCGACGCCAAGGGCCGCCTCACCCTGCGACTGGGTCCTGAGCCCCAGTCGTACCGGCTCACGCACTACGACGGTGACACCTTCAGCTTCGAGACGGCCGGCGAGAACGCGGTCGGCCGGACCGGGGTGTCCTTCGATCCGGGCAAGAAGTCGTTCACCGTCGAGTACCTCGACGCCGAGGGGCTGGGCACCTTCACGCGGACCGACTAGAGGTGCCGGGCGCTCACCCGCTCGCCGCCTGGCGCACCGCGCGGGGTGAGGCGCCCAGTTCCCTGCGGCACGTCTTGTTGAACGCCTGGAGGTCGGCGATGCCGACGGCGGCCGCGATGGCGGGGATGGCGAGGGTCGAGGCGTTCAGCAGGTGCCGGGCGCGCTCCATGCGGCGGTGCCTGATGTAGCCGACGACCGTGTACCCGGTGTCCTCGCGGAACAGACGGGTCAGGTGGGTGTGCGAGACGCCCGCGGCGCGGGCGACGGCCGGGATGGTCAGGGGTCCGGCCAGGTGTTCCTCGATATGGGCCATGGCCGTGCGCAGCGCGGGGTGGCGCGGACTCGGGCTGTTGTCCGCGGAGCCGGTCAGGGTGGTCGTGCGCCACAGCACCGTCCACAGCTCCGCCGAGGCGCGCAGCGGGGACTGGGTGCTCGCCGCCACCGTCTGGCGCAGCAGCCCGCTCAGCACGGCCGCGTCCGCGCCGGTGTCCTGCATCGCCGGTAGCCGGCGCCGCTCTCCGCCGCCGGGCAGCCGGAAGTGGGCGTAGAGGTGCTCGCAGCGCGGGGCGTCGTAGTGGAAGTGCACCTCCGTGTCCGGCGGCACCAGGCTCAGATGGCCGGGCCGGATCGGGTGCGTCACCCCGCCGAACTCCAGGGTGCCGGAGTAGCTGTACAGGTGGAGCTGCCACAGCCGCGGCAGCCGGAAGACCTCGTGCGGCCCCGCCGCCCCGTGCACGCCCACGCCCGCGTTCGCCACCTGGGGCGGCAGATCGAGGGCCAGTTCCACCTGTTGCCACATGGTGGAAAATTACCAGCGGTCGTCGATTACGGCCCATTGCAGAAGAGCTGGTCGAACCTAGGCTCGTCGTATGTCAACCACACCTCAGCTGCTGAGCAGCGTCCAGGTGGCGCGGTTCGTGGCGCACGGTTTCCTGCGTCTCGACGGCGTCGTCCCGGGGGAGATGAACGAGGAGGCGCTCCGCGTCTTCACCGGCGATCTGCCGGTCGTGCCGTACGGCACCCCGGTCCCGAAGGCGTTCCCCGAGGGCTCCTTCGCCCGCCGGCTCGTCGAACTGCCCGCCGTGGCGGGGGCGTTGGAGAGTCTGGTCGGTCCGGACCCGACCGTCGACCACCACTTCGTGCACACGCGTGAGCCGCACGAGGGCAGCGCCCAGCCGTTGCACGCGGACGCCCTCATCGACGTCCGCCCGGACGCCTTCGACGTGCAGCTCATGTACTACCCGCAGGACGTCACCGCGGACATGGGCGGCACCCTCGTGGTGCCGGGCAGTCATCTGCGCCGCACCAACGAGTCCGACACCGGCCGCTACCAGAACCTCCTCGGCCAGACCCGGCTGACGTGTTCCGCCGGCACGGTCATGCTGCTGCACCACGGCATCTGGCACGGCGGGCGGCGCAACGACAGCGACAGCGTCCGCCAGATGTACAAGATCCGCTTCAACCCGACGGTGCCACAGGTCCGGTTGTGGGACGCGGCGGATCTGAACTCCCCTCAGGTGTCCGCCGAGTTGGGGCACACCTTCCCCTGGTACGAACCGGCGACCGGCCGGCTGGAGGTCCACAACCGCATCCACCTGTGGCGCGCCCTGAGCGGGGACAGCGACTTCGACATCGACCACTGGGCCACCCGTATCGCCAACCGTCCCGCCCTGAGGAGCCAGTCATGACCGTCGCGGACCGCCAGCAGGTGCTCGTCCTGTATCTGTCCACCTCCGCCCTCGACTCGGACGTCGTCGGCTGGGCCCGCTACGACGGCACCGGCACCACCCGTCCCACCACGGGCGACAGCGACGAACCGCCGTACACGACCGGTGTCGCCGCCCTCCAGGACGGCTGGCGGCTCTTCCAGGCCGCCCAGCTCATCCCGCCCTACCCGGGCGCGGAGCACCAGACCTCTTTCCTCAAGCACGAGTTCTTCTTCGAGAAACTCGTCCGGCTGTGAGGCGCCGCGGAGTTGTCAGTCCGAGCCCGGCAACCGGCCGAGGGCGTCACGCAGTTGGGCGCGGCCGGTGATGCCGAGCTTGGGGAAGACCTTGTGCAGGTGGAAGCCGATGGTGCGCGGGGAGAGATAGAGCCGGGCACCGATGTCCCGGTTGGTCAGGCCCTCCGCGGCGAGTTGGGCGATCTCCAGCTCCTGCGGGGTCAGCCCGGCCAGGGCGTCGGCGGGGGCGGCCGGGGTCACGGGCACGCCCGCCGCGCGCAGTTCGGCGGTGGCCCGCTCGGCCCAGGGGCGCGCGTCCAGTCGTACGAAGGTGTCGAGGGCGGCCGTGAGATGGGGGCGGGCCTCGGCGGCGCGTCGGCGGCGGCGCAGCCACTCGGCGAAGTCGAGGCGGGCGAGGGCGTGTTCGAAGGGCCAGCGGGCGGCTGCCGGGTCGTCGGTCGCCGCACGGAAGTGGGGTTCGGCGTCCTCGGCTTCGCTCAGCAGGGCCGAGGCGCGGTGCACGATCGCGGCCAGCCGGGCGGAGCGCGGCTGTTCGAGGGTGCGGCGCACGGCGTCGAGCACGGTGCGGGCGTCGTCGGTGCGGCCCGCGCGGACGGCCGCGGCGGCGAGGTCGGCGAGCTGGTAGAGGGAGGCGTGGTAGTGGACGGGGGCCGGCCGGTCCGCGTCGGTGAAGGCGCGGCGGAGCTGGCCGTACGCCGTCTCGTGGTCGCCCTCCGCCGACGCCGCCAGGGCGAGCGCGTGGCGGTGCCGCACGTACAGGCTGCGGGAGGCATGCAGGTCCCGGCCGCGGACGGCGTCCGCCACCTGGGCCCGGGCACCGGCGTGGTCCCCGCGGGCGGCGCGCACGGTGGCCTGGAGGAGCGGTGAGCCGACGCCGACGTTGTCCGCGCCCGCCTCCGTCGCCAGCCAGAAGGCCTCCTCGGCGGCGGCCAGGGCCTCGTCCCAGGCGCCGCTCTCGAAGTACGCGAGGGCCAGTGCCTGCGCGACGGTGCAGTTGGCGCCCGCGGTGGCGGCCCGGCGCAGATGGTCCATGGCCCGGCCGAGCAGGCGTACGGCCTCGTCGGTCTCGTCCAGGATCCAGGCCGCGCCACCGAGGGTGACGAGGGCGGGCAGGGTGCGGTCCGTCTCCTCGGGGAGGGTGTCGACGGCGTGGGCGAGGTTCTTCAGCGTGCGCTGCCGGTCGGTGAACGGCTGGGTCGCCGCCCGCGTCCACACCCGGTCGGCCCCGTCCGGCTGCACCGCGACGAGACCGTCGATCCGCTGGATCTCGTGCCGGTGGCGGGGGTCGCCCGAGTTGTACGCCGGGGTCGCCGCCGTGCCCAGTGCGCTGAGGGCGAGAGCCGGTGCCGGCGTGGCCATGGAGGCGGCGACGGGGAGCAGGAAGGCGAGGGCGTCGTCGTGGCGCAGGGTGACGGCGAGGGACCAGCCGGCCCGCAGGGAGGCTTCGGCGAGGAGTTGCGGGTCGCCGGTGAGCGTGGTGACGCGGCCCGCGATCTCCCCGACCCATTGCGGGTGGCCCGCGTACATGGCGGACTCGGCCGCGAGGAGCAGGCGGCGGGCCCGGGTGTCCGGATCGGGGGTGAGTTCGGCGGCGCGTTCGAGGGCGGTCGCCGCGGCCGCGTGTCCGCCTCGGTGCTGGAAGCGGCGCGCGCTCTCGGCCAGGGCTTCGGCGATCTCCTCGTCGGGGCCGAGGGCGGCAGCGGCGAGATGCCAGGCCCGGCGGTCGGGTTCATGGGCCAGCGCGGCGGCGAGCGCCAGATGGGCCGCACGGCGTTCGGCGAAGGTGGCCGCCTGCTGGACGGCCGAGCGGACCAACGGGTGGCGCAGCCGCACCCGGCCGCCGTCGACTCGTACCAGGCCCGCCTGCTCGGCCGGCTCCCACACCTCCGGCCCGCCCACACCCGGGATCTCCGACAGCTGAGCGGTGCCCGCCGCCGCCACCAGCAGAAGGGCGCGCCGCGTCGCGGACGGCAGCGTGGGCAGGTCGGCGGCGAACAGGTCTTCCAGACGTGCGGTCAGCGGGAGGGCACCGGCCGCCGCGAGCTCGCGGCCGGCCGGATCGCGCGTGAAGGCGCGCGTGAGTTCGATCAGGGCGAGCGGATTGCCCGCGGCCTGCGTGAGGATCTGCGAGCGGATCCGGCCCTGGGGCGGACGCGGCTGGGCGTCCAGCAGCAGTCCGGCCGCGGCCCGGTCCAGCGGGCCCGCGCTCAGATGCGGGAAGTCGCGGTCGAAGCGCGCCGGGACCGCCCCGTCACGGGCGGCGAGCAGCAGGGACACCGGCTCCCCGTCCAGGCGCCGGGCGGCGAACGCGAGGACGTCCAGGGAGCCGACGTCCAGCCACTGGGCGTCGTCGACGGCGATCAGCAGGGGACGTTCCGCCGCCGCGTCCAGGAGCAGGGTCAGCACCGCGGTCCGGATCGTCAACGCGTCGGGCGCCGACACTCCGTCGGCGCGGTCCATGCCGAGCGCGTGGCGCAGGGCCTCGCGCTGGTGGGCGGGCAGCCGATCCATGCCTGGGAGCACCGGACGCAGCAGCTGATGCACCCCGGCGAAGCCGAGGTCCTGCTCCCCCTCGCAGCCCCGCACGCGCAGCACCCCGCGGTCCCGCTCGGCCGCCCGCGCTGTCGCCCGGTCGACCAGGGCGCTCTTGCCCGCGCCCGGCTCACCGGTCAGCACGAGCACGCGGGGACCGTCGGCGTCCACCGCGTCGATCAGCCGCGCGATCCGTGACAGCTCACGCTCTCTGCCGAGAAGCGCGGGGCCGTCCTGCCGCCCGGCGCCGAAGTCCCCACTGCCAGTGCTGTCACTGCTGTCGCCGAAGCCACCGAAGTCCATCGAATTCCGTTCCCGCCCACCCCGCTCACCCCCCATCCTGCCAGGTCGGACGCGGAGACCGGTCATATGACAGAAGCGGGGCCCGCCATCGCGCTGACAGCATCGAGGACCGGGTATGGCACGAAGACCGGGGGCACGGCAATGGGTGGCGAAGCGGACGATTCCATCAGGGCGGACGACCGTGGGGTGCGGCAGCGCGGCCAGGTGTTCTGCACGAGTTCGGTGCCGCCACGCGAGAGTCTGGAGTTCTGGCACGACGCCGTGCTCGCCACGCTGGTGGGGATGGACATCCGGACGCAGGGCGGGACGTACGACGCCACCATGCGCACGGACCGGCTGGGCGAGCTCCGTCTCACGACGGTCGACTGCGATCCCGGGGAGGTCATCCGGAACTCAGGTCGGGTCGCGCGGGGGGACGGCACCCAGGTGTTCGTCGCCGTGCAGGCCAGCGGCACCGCCCAGGTCGAGCAGGACGGCCGGTACACGGAACTGGCGCCCGGTGACATCGCGTTCTTCGAGACCGTCCGCCCTTACCGCACCCGGTTCCCGGAGCGGTTCCAGCTGAAGATCTTCGCCGTGCCGCGCGGTCTCCTCGGACAGCCGGAGGCGGCGCTCGGCCGGCTCACCGCACGGGCCATCCGTCCGGTGAGCGGGCTCGCCGCGCTGCTGTCGCCGTTCATGACGCGTCTGGCGGACACGTCCGGGAGTTACACCGGGCCGGTGGCCGACCGGCTGGCCGACAGCGCCGTCGGTCTGCTGGCCGCGACGGCCGCGCAGCAGCTGGGCGAGGACCCGGCCGACCTGCCCGGCACCGAGCGGGTGCTGCTGCTGCGGGTCCAGCGGTTCATCCGCTGGAATCTCGCGGACCCGGACCTCACGCCCGCGCTCATCGCCCGGGCCCACGGCATCTCCGTGCGCTATCTGCACCGGCTCTTCGAGCAGGAGGGCACGACGGTCGGCCGCTGGATCCGCGGCCTCCGGCTCCAGGAGTGCCGCAGGGAACTGACCGACGCGGCCGACATGGGCAGCGTGGCCCGCCGCTGGGGCTTCAGCGGCACCCCGCACTTCGGACGGGCGTTCCGCCGGGAGTACGGCACCTCTCCCACCGACTGGCTGCTGGGCGAACGCGCGGGTCACACCCTGGAGGCGTCATGAGGGCGCCGGCGCACGGGGAGCGGTCCTTCTCGGCCGCGTACGGCGAGGTCGAACTGGTCGTCCCGGCCGACCCCGAGTCCTGGCGGGGCTCCCTGCGCCTGCTCCACCTGGGCCTGCTGCGGATCGCGACCGAGGAGTCCGACGCGGTGGAGGTCGTACGGACCGCCCGCCACGCGACGGCGGACGGCAGGACACACCTCCTCGCCCGCCTCCAACTCGAAGGCACCGCGCTGGTGTTCCAGGACGGCCGCCGGGCGCGGCTCCGCCCGGGAGACCTGGCCTTCCACGACGCCGGCCGGCCCTTCAGTCTGGCGTTGCCGCAACGGCAGCGCGCCCATGTCCTGATGATTCCCCGGCAGTTGGTGCGGTTGGGCGAGGCGGACATGGGCCGGGTCATGGCGCGGACCATCGGAGCGGCGGCGCCCGAGGGCCCGGCCGCGCTGCTGCTTCCGCTGCTGGCCGGCCTCGTGGACGAGATCCACGCGGCCACGCCGGCCGCCCGCGAGGAACTCGCCCGCGCCGTCACGGACCTGCTCGCGGCCCTGGCCGCCGCTCAACTGCCCGGCGCCGGGCACCAGCGGCCTCCGGCCGGCGCGGGGGAGACCGCGATCTTCGAACGCGTCAGGACCACCATCGAGACGCGCCTCGGTGAGCCCGAACTCTCCCCCAAGGTCCTCGCCGAGGCGCACGGCATCTCCCTGCGCTATCTGCACAAGCTCTTCCAGGAGCGAAGCACCACGGTCGGCGCGTGGATCCGCCGACGCAGGCTCGAAGCCTGCCGGGCGGAGCTCGCCCGCCCCTCGGCGGCCGACCGCTCCATCGCGGCCGTGGCCGCCCGCTGGGGTTTCGTCAGCCCCGCCCACTTCAGCCACACCTTCCGCAAGGCGTACGGGATGTCCCCCGCGCAGTACCGCGCACAGGGGCACGGCGGCTGACGAGACGCCCGCCCGCGACCCCCGCCCGGGCACTGCCGGACTGGCACCCGTGCACTGCCGGACCGCCACCGGTGCGCTGTCGGGCAATTCACCCCGCCTTCACGGTTCTAGCGTCGTCATCGAAGCGCCCACACAGCGCATCCGAACACTGAGGAGAACCACATGTCCGACGTCGTCGAGCCGGTCCAGCCGGTGCTGGAGCCGGCCGCCGCCGCCTTCGCCGAGGCGACCGCCAACCCGCCCTACCTCTTCGACCTGCCGCCGGCCGAGGGCCGCAAGGCGGTCGACGAGGTGCAGTCCGGGGACATCGCCAAGCCCGCCGTCGACGAGGAGTGGGTCACCGTCCCGGGCGGCCCCACCGGCAGCGTCCGGGCCCGCGTCGTCAAGCCCGCGGGCGCGACCGGCAGCCTCCCGGTGGTCCTCTACATCCACGGCGCGGGCTGGGTGTTCGGCAACGCCCACACCCATGACCGCCTGGTGCGCGAGCTCGCCGTCGGTGCGAACGCCGCCGTGGTCTTCCCCGAGTACGACCTCTCCCCCGAGGTGCGCTACCCGGTGGCCATCGAGCAGAACTACACGGTCGCCAAGTGGGTCGTCGAGCAGGGCGCGTCGAAGGGTCTGGACGCCTCCCGGCTGGCCGTGGCGGGCGACTCGGTGGGCGGCAACATGACCGCCGCGCTGACGCTGATGGCCAAGCAGCGCGGTGATGTGCCGCTGGTCCAGCAGGTGCTGTTCTACCCGGTCACCGACGCGAACTTCGACACGCCCTCGTACCACCAGTTCGCCACCGGCTACTTCCTGCGCCGGGACGGCATGCAGTGGTTCTGGGACCAGTACACGACCGACGAGGCCGAGCGCGCCCAGATCACCGCGTCCCCGCTGCGGGCCACCACCGAGCAGCTCACCGGGCTGCCCCCGGCCCTGGTCATCACCGGCGAGGCGGACGTCCTGCGCGACGAGGGCGAGGCGTACGCCAACAAGCTGCGCGAGGCCGGCGTCGCGGTCACCGCGGTGCGGTTCCAAGGCATCATCCACGACTTCGTGATGCTCAACGCCCTGCGCGAGACCCACGCCGCCGAGGCCGCGATCACGCTGGCCGTCGACACCCTGCGCACCGCGCTGCACGGCTGACCCGAGAAGGAGAACCGCCCATGTCCACCACTCCCACCGTCCTCCTCGTGCACGGCGCCTTCGCGGACGCCACCAGCTGGTCCGGGGTGATCGAGGAACTCCAGAAGCACGGCGTCCCCGTCATCGCGCCGCCCAACCCGCTGCGCGGCCTCGCCTCCGACGCCGCCTACGTCGCCTCCGTGGCGGCCCAGATCGACGGCCCGGTCGTCCTCGTCGGCCACTCCTACGGCGGCGCGCTCATCACCGTGGCCGGTGTCACGGAGAACGTGGTCGGTCTGGTCTACGTGGCGGCCTACGTCCTCGAAGAGGGCGAGAGCCTCGGCGAGTTGCAGGGCCGTTTCCCGCTCTCCCCGCTCGTGAGCAACCTCAAGGAGTGGACGTACCCGATCCCGGACGGCGAGCCCGGTGTCGAGGTGACCATCGCCGAGGACGCGTTCCCGTCGGTGTTCGCCGCCGACGTGCCCGCGGACGTCACCAAGGTCCTGGCGGCCGCCCAACGCCCGCTGGCCGCCTCGGCGTTCGGGGAGACCGCGCCCGTCGCCGCGTGGCAGACCAAGCCGTCGTGGGCGCTGGTCGCCGGCGCGGACGAGGCGATCAACCCCGAGGTCGAGCGCTTCGGCGCCAAGCGGGCCGGGGCCACGATCGTGGAACTCGAGGGCGCCTCGCACGCCGTGGCGGTCTCCCGCCCCAAGGAGGTCGCCGACCTCATCCGTGACGCGGTCCGCGCGACGAGCTGACGCGCGCGCAACAGACAACGGCGCGGCCGGACTTCTGTACAGTGTCCGGCCGTGCCCTTGCCCTTCCCCGGGCCGGGGGCGGACGGAACACACTCCCCCAGGAGGCCCGGCATGGCGATCCAGCGCATGGACAACGTTCTCATCGTGGTCGACGACCTGGACGCCGTCATCGCGTTCTTCGTCGAACTCGGCATGGAGTGGGAGGGCACGATGCCGGTCGAGGCAGGCTGGGCGGACCGTGTCATCGGGCTCGACGGCGCCCGGCAGGACGTCGCCATGCTGAGGACCCCCGACGGCCACAGCCGACTGGAGCTCACGAAGTTCCACACGCCGAAGGCGCTCACCGCCGAACCCGCGCCCGCACCGGTGAACACGCTGGGCCTGCGCCGCATCATGTTCGCCGTCGACGACCTCCAGGACACCCTCGCCCGGCTGCGCCCCCACGGCGCCGAACTGCTCGGCGAGGTCGAGCGGTTCGAGGACAGCTATCTGCTCTGCTACGTCCGCGGCCCCGAGAACCTCCTGGTCGGCCTGGCCGAGCAACTCGGCGGCCAGGCCCGCTAACGCTTCACACGGTGGCGGAGGTACACCACACCCGACCCGACGGCGCGGGTCTCGACGAGTTCGAGATCCACCCTGCGCTCCTCCCGGGGGAAGAGCGGGGTACCGCCGCCGACCAGTACCGGGTAGACCATGACCTGGTACTCGTCGATCAGGCCCGCCGCGGCCGCCGCGGCGGCGAGCGTCGCCCCGCCGATCGCGATGTCGCCCTTCCCCGGCTCGGCCCGCAGCCGCTCGATCTCCTCCGCCACACTGCCGGAGGCCAGTCGGGCGTGGCCCTGCACCTCCGACAGCGTGGTGGAGAACACCACCTTGGGCAGCGGATTCCAGAGCGCGGCCCACTCCTGCTCCGCCTCGTCGAACGAGGCCTCCTGCTCGGGCGACTCCCAGTACAGCATCGTCTCGTACAGCCGCCGCCCCAGCAGATGGACGCCGACCTGCCGGATCTCGTCGATCCAGAAACGGAAGACCTCCTTGTCCGGTGCCGTCCAGTTGAAACCGCCGTCCGGCCCGACGATGTAGCCGTCGAGGGAGCAGCTCATCGAGTAGGTCACGCTGCGCATCAGAAGTCCTCCTCGGTGCGGGGTTCGACAGTAAGACCGCGGGACGCGGTGAAACTCATCGCGACGCGCACAAGCCGGTTCTGCTCCTCGCACGGATCTTGACTCCGACGGGATCGCGCCCTTAGCGTTCCGGCGTTTACGGCATATTGAATCGTTTCAGTAAGTGATAGGGGCGCACCATGCAAAAGCCCGTTCCGCGGCGTGACGGGATGTCCCGGCGTGCCGTGCTGGCCGCGGGTGCGGCCACGGCCCTCACCGTGGCGGGCGCGGCGCACGCCGGTGCCGTACCGCTGAACGGCCCGCAGCGGCTGTCCGGCGACTGGTTCGGCACACCGCCGCGCTCCGTGCGACCCAGGTTCCGCTGGTGGTGGCCGGACGGTCTCGTCGACCCGGCGGAGATCGCCCGCGAGATCGACCAGATCGCCGACGCCGGCTTCGGCGGGGCCGAGATCGCCGCCGTGCACCACAGCATCAAGGACAAGTCCGTCCTCGACACCGCACACCACGGCTGGGGCAGCGACCCGTGGCGGGAGGGCGTCGAAGCCGCCCTGCGGCAGGCCGCCCGCCGGGGCCTGACCGTGGACCTCACGCTCGGCCCCAGCTGGCCCGTCGCCGTCCCCGGCGTCACCCCCGACGACGAGGCCGCCGCCCGCGAACTCGCCTACGGCCGCGCCTCCGTGCCCGCCGGCACCACCTACCGGGGCCCGGTGCCCGAACCCGTACGCGCCGCCGCGAGCGGCGTCACCACGCGCACGCTGCTCGCCGTCCAGGCGGCCCGCGTCGAGCCCGCCAACGCGACCCGCAAGGAGACCGGCCTCGACCTCGCCAGTGTCCAGGACCTCACCGCCGCCGTGGCGGACGGCGCACTCATCTGGACGGCGCCGGCCGAGGGCGACTGGGTGCTGATCTCGTACTGGCAGCGCGGCACCGCCCAACAGCCCGAGTCGGGCCCGCACTCCGCCCCGGCCGCCTACGTGGTCGACCACTTCAGCCCGGCCGGCACCGCCGCCGTCACCGGCTTCTGGGAGCGTTCCGTGCTCACCGGCCCCGTGCGCAGGCTGCTCCGGGCCGCCGGCGGTGCCTTCTTCGAGGACTCCGTGGAGCTGGAGACCGACTCCCTCGTGTGGACCCGGGCGCTGCCCGAGGTCTTCGAGGAGCGCACGGGCCGTTCCCTGCTGCCGTACCTCCCGGCTCTCGTGCTGGACAAGAGCAACCAGGTCTTCGCCTTCGAGGCGCAGGTCACCCGGCAGATCCGGCACGACTTCTGGGAGACCGTCTCCCATTTGTTCAACACCCACCACGTCACCGCCCTGCGGGACTGGGCGCACTCCCTGGGCATGGAGTTGCGGTCGCAGCCGTACGGCCTCCAGACCGACGCCATCGCGTCGGCCGCGCTCCTCGACATCCCCGAGGGGGAGTCGCTCGGCTTCAAGAACCTCGACGACTACCGCTGCCTCGCGGGCGGCCGGGACATGGCCGGGCACACGGTGCTGTCCTGTGAGTCGGGCGCCTACAACGGCTCGGCCTACAGCACGACCTGGGACCGGTTCCTGCGCACCATGGGCGGCGCCTACGCGGCCGGTGTCAACCAGACGGTGGTGCACGGCTTCTCGTACGCCACCGCCCCCGGCGTGAGCTGGCCGGGCTTCGCCGCCTTCAGCCCGTACAACGGCGCCCCCGGCTACGGCGAGTCATGGGGTCCCAGACAGCCGACCTGGCGGCACGCCCGGGACATCGCGGGCTATCTGGGCCGCGTCCACCAAGTGCTCCAGACCGGCACCCCGCGGGTCGACGTCGCCGTCTTCCGGCAGACCGGGTACACCGCCACCGGCATCGGCGCCTCCTGGTTCACCGCGACCGGCGTGCCGCTCGGCTGGACCCACCAGTTCCTCAGCGGACCGCTCCTCGACCTGCCGGGCGCCCGTGTCGCACAAGGCCGGTTGGCTCCCGACGGCCCCGCCTACAAGGCGCTGTTCGTCGAGGGTGACTTCTTCTACTCCTCGACCCCGACCCTGGCCCTCGCCGACGCCCGCAAGCTGCTGAGCCTGGCCCGGGACGGGCTGCCCATGGTCCTGCTCGGCGCCTTCGACCAGGCCCTGACCCCGGGCGTGCCCGGCGAGGACGAGACGGGGCGGCTGCGCGAGGTCCTCGCGAGCCTCCTCGCCCTGCCGAACGTCACCAGGGTCACCGACAAGGCCGCCGTCGGCGACGCGCTCGCCGCCCTCGGTGTCGCTCCGGACGCCCGGTACGCCACCTCCTCGACCCTGCTCAACTTCCACCGTGTCAGCGGCGACACCGACCTGTTCTACCTCTGCAACGGCAAGCACGCCGAGACGGTCAAGCCGCCCGTCGCCGCCATCGACCACGCCATCACCCTGCGCCCGACCAGACGCGGCACGACCGTCCCGTACCTCCTCGATCCATGGACGGGCGAGGTCACCCGGATAGGCCGCTACACCGAGGACGACGACGGCATCACCCTGCGCGTCACCCTCGAACCCGGGCAGGCCACGGTCGTCGCCCTCGGCCGCCCCGGCCTCTTCGGCGACCGTGACGGCGATCGGCAGTACGCCGTGGCGAGCGACGCCGACAGCGTGCTCTTCACCGGCCGCGGTCTGGCCGTCCGGGCCACGGCCGCGGGCACGTACACCACTCGTCTGTCCCGCGGCCGTTCGGTCACCACCACACTGCCCGCCGTGCCCGCACCGGTGGCCCTCACCAGTTGGCGGCTCGACGTCGAGGACTGGACTCCCGGCGCCGGACCGACCGACACCGACGTCGTCCGGCGCACGCTCTCCCTCGACACCCTGCTCCCCTGGTCGCAGATCCCCGAACTGGCCGATTCCGCAGGCATCGGCCGCTACCGCACCACCGTGGCCCTGCCCGCCGACTGGTCCGCCGCACACGGGGCACACCTCGAACTGGGCGTGGTCAGCGACACGTTCCGGGTCACCGTCAACGGCACCCGGCTGGCCCCCGCCGACCGGCTCCACCCGGTCGTCGACCTCGGCGGCCGTCTGCGGCCCGGGAACAACGTGATCGAGGTGGAGGTGGCGACGCCCCTGATCAACCGGCTCCGGGTGGCCCAGCCGGCCGTCTTCGGCACGGCCGCCCGTCAGGCGTACGGCCTCTCCGGGCCGGTCCGGCTGGTGCCGTACGTCCAGGGGCCGGTGGACTGACGACGCGCTGGCGGGCGCGTTCCCGGGTTTTCTCCGGCTCGCTCGGCGATCCTGGAAGGGTCCAGGACGAAGCCCGACCGGAAGAACACGAGGAGTCGCCCGCCATGTCACTCGCCCGCGTCCACAACTTCGCGATCTCGCTCGACGGCTTCGCCACCGGTGAGGGGCAGAGCCTCGACGCACCGTTCGGTCACGCCGGTGAACGGCTGCACGAATGGATGTTCGCGACTCGCTGGTGGCACGAGTCGAGCGGCCGCTCCGGCGGGAACAGGGGCGTCGACGACGTCTTCGTGCGGCAGTTCACGCCCGGTATCGGCGCCGAGATCATGGGCTCCCGGAAGTTCGGCCACCCCGAGTGGCACAAGGACCCGGAGTGGAAGGGCTGGTGGGGTCCCAACCCGCCCTTCCACACCCCGACCTTCGTCCTCACCCACCACCCGCGTCCGTCGATCAAGATGGAGGGCGGGACCACCTTCCACTTCCTCGACACCTCGCCCGCCGAGGCGCTGGCGACGGCCCGCGAGGCCGCGGACGGCCAGGACGTACGCATCGGCGGCGGCGCCACCACCATCCGCGCCTTCCTCACGGCCGGACTCATCGACCATCTGCACGTCGTGGTCGTACCGATCCTGCTCGGCCGCGGCGAACGCCTCTGGGACGGTCTGGAGGCTCTGGAGGAGGCGTACGACGTCGAGTCCACGCCCTCCCCCAGCGGGGTCACGCATCTGACGCTCACCCGCAAGGAGTCCTGAAGCCACCGCCCTCGCGCGGGTCAGCCGCCCAGCGCGTCCAGGACCACGGCCCTGGCCTCCTCCTGGACCTGCCGCAGATGGTCCGCGCCGAGGAACGACTCCCCGTAGATCTTGTAGACGTCCTCGGTGCCCGAAGGGCGGGCCGCGAACCAGGCGTTGGCGGTGCCGACCTTGATGCCGCCGAGGGCGGCGCCGTTGCCGGGCGCCTCGGTGAGGACCGTGGTGACCGGTTCACCCGCCAGGGTGTCGGCGGTGACCTGGCGCGGGGAGAGCTTGGCGAGCAGCGCCTTCTCCTCGCGGGAGGCGGGGGCGTCGACGCGCGCGTAGGCGGGGGCGCCGAAGCGGTCGGTGAGCTCGGCGTAGTGCTTCGAGGGGGTCTTGCCGGTGACCGCCGTGATCTCCGAGGCGAGCAGGGCCAGCAGGATGCCGTCCTTGTCGGTGGTCCACACCGAGCCGTCGCGGCGCAGGAAGGAGGCGCCGGCCGACTCCTCGCCGCCGAAGCCGAGCGTGCCGTCGGACAGGCCGTCCACGAACCACTTGAAACCGACCGGCACTTCGACCAGCTCGCGGCCGACGTCCGCCGCGACCCGGTCGATCATGCTGGACGACACCAGCGTCTTGCCGATCCCGGCCCTCGCCGGCCAGTGCTCGCGGTGCGAGAAGAGGTACGAGATCGCCACCGCCAGATAGTGGTTGGGGTTCATCAGGCCCCCGTCCGGCGTGACGATGCCGTGCCGGTCCGCGTCGGCGTCGTTCCCGGTGGCGATGTCGAAGCGGTCGCGCTGCTCGATGAGCGAGGCCATGGCGTACGGCGAGGAGCAGTCCATGCGGATCTTGCCGTCCCAGTCGAGCGTCATGAAACGCCAGGTGGGATCGGTGAGCGGGTTCACCACCGTGAGGTCGAGCCGGTGCTGCTCGGCGATCCGGCCCCAGTAGGCGACGGAGGCGCCACCCAGCGGATCGGCGCCGATCCGCACCCCGGCGGACCGGATCGCGTCCAGGTCCAGGACGTTCGGCAGGTCGGCGACGTAGGCGCCCAGGAAGTCATGGCGACCGGTACCGGAGGCGGCCAGGGCGCGGGCGTACGGGACGCGGCGTACGTCCTTCAGGCCGCCGATGATGATCTCGTTGGCGCGGTCCTGGATCCAGGAGGTCGCCTCGGAGCCGGCCGGGCCGCCGCTCGGCGGGTTGTACTTGAAGCCGCCGTCGGCGGGCGGGTTGTGCGAGGGCGTGACCACCACGCCGTCGGCGAGGCCGGAGGTGCGGCCCCGGTTGTGGGTGAGGATGGCGAGCGACACCGCCGGGGTGGGCGTGTAGCCGTCCGTCTGGTCGATGAGGACGGTGACGTCGTTGGCGGCGAACACCTCCAGGGCCGTGATCCGGGCCGGTTCGGACAGGGCGTGGGTGTCGGCACCGAGGAAGAGGGGCCCGTCGGTGCCCTGGGCCGCGCGGTACTCGCAGATGGCCTGGCTGGTGGCGGCGATGTGGTCCTCGTTGAAGGCTGCCGCGAGGGAAGAGCCGCGATGCCCCGAGGTGCCGAACGCCACGCGCTGCCCGGGCTCGGCCGGGTCGGGGTGGAGCGCGTAGTACGCCGTGACCAGCCGGGCCACGTCGATGAGGTCCTCGGGCCCGGCGACCTGTCCCGCTCGCGCGTCCTGCATTTCCCCGCTCCTCCGCAAGAGTCGACCGTTGGGTACGGCCCATTCTCCCCTGCCCTGAGCCCGGGGACGCGCATCGGGCACCCGTTGTGGCACGTGTACGGCGGATGCGACGATGCGGGTCGACGAGCGAAGGGGACATCGACGATGGCGTACGACGAGCAACGGCCGCCCGCCGCCGTGCTGTTCGACGCGCTGGGCGCCGACTACGAGAAGGCGTTCGCCCACGCGCCCGCGCACCTCGCCGCGCTCCAGTGGCTGGCCGAGCGGCTGCCGCCCGCCGCCCGCGTCCTGGACGTCGGCAGCGGCACGGGACGGCCCACGGCCGCCGCCCTCGCCGCGGCGGGTCACTCGGTGCTGGGCGTCGACATCTCCCCTGTCATGGTCGACCTCGCCGCCCGTCAGGTGCCGCGAGCCGAGTTCCGTCACGCCGACATCCGTGAACTGCCCCTCGAAGCCGACGTGTTCGACGGGGTGTGCGTGTTCTTCTCGCTGCTGCAGATGACCCGTGCCGAGCAGTCGGCCGTGCTGGCCCGGCTGGCCGGGGCCCTGAAGCCCGGCGGGCATCTGGTGCTCGCCACGGTGCCCGCGGACGTGGAGGACGTCGAGGTCGTCTTCATGGGCCGCCCGGTCCGCGCGACGAGCTTCGCCGAGGAGGGAGTGACCGCCATGGTGGAGGCGGCCGGCCTCACCGTCCTGTCCCGGCACCAGCCCACGTTCACCCCCGACCATCCGGACGCGGGCCCAGAACCCCACCTGTTCCTGCACTGCCACCGCGGCTGACACCCGCGTCCGGTTTTCGCCGTACTAGGTCCCCGGCCCTCGTCCCGTCCCGGGCCAAGATCGGCCGCGAGCCCGATGCCGCCGCCCCGCCGCGGGAGCACCCTTTGCGGTGAGACACCGTCGAAGGAGTGCAGCATGTCGTATCTCTCCTACCCGGAGCCCCGCTACCACGGCGACAAGGGGGAGGTGAACGCGGTCTTCCGCCCGGCCGACACCCCGCCGGACGTCTCCTCGCCCGGCGGCGCCACCCACTACCTCGCCACGCACGAGTCGACCGGCGGTGAATTCGGGCTCTACAAAGCCGAGTTGGGGGCACGGTCCGCGGGCGCCAAGACGCACTTCCACAAGGCGATCTCGGAGTCCTTCTACATCCTCTCCGGGGAACTGGAGCTCTACAACGGCGAGAAGTGGGTCACCGGTCGCCCGGGTGACTTCCTCTACGTGCCCGTCGGTGGTCTGCACGCCTTCAAGAACGTGACCGACGAGCCCATGTCCATGCTCATGCTCTTCTCCCCCGGCGCACCCCGCGAGGAGTACTTCGAGCAGGTCGCGGAGATGAGCCGGCGCAGCGCCGAGGAACTGAGGGAGTTCCGCGTCCGGCACGACAGCTACTTCGAGGAGGACTTGGAGGCCGGGGCATAGGGGGGCGATGCAGTGCGTGGCAGTGCGGTCGGCGTCGGTCGGGCCCAGGGGGCGCGCCCGGAGTGCGGCTACTTGGAGGCCGCGGAGACGAGGCCGTCCAGCCATGCCTGGTGGCCGTTGAGCATGGGGTTGGGGCGCTCGTTCGCGAGGGCCGCGGCGGGCTGACCGATCTGCGTCTCCTGGGTCAGGATGCGGACCCGGCCGCCGTCGAGGTCCTCGACCAGCCAGGCGTGCAGCACGTCCAGCCGCTCCTCGGGCGGGCCGTCCTGCTTCGCCGTCCAGGACAGACGGCCGGGGACACCCACGGCGGGGGCCTGGAACTCGACGACGTGGGCGGCCAGGGGCGGGAAGCCGAAGGTGCCGAAGCTGAAGACGAGGTCGTCCTTCAGCTCGGGGCCGCCGCCCTGCGGGAAGGAGATGTCGGCGACGTTGTCGTAGTAGCCCTCCCACTCGGAGGTGTCGGTCAGGTGGCGCCAGACCTGGGCGGCGGTGACGCCCTGCACGACGACCTCGTTGGAGACGAAGTTGTCGCCGGTGCCGGGGAGGTACTTCGCGGGCCAGTTGATGGCGTTCTGCGTGGTCATGAGGGGTGTCCTTACGGTGTGGTGCGGGTGTGCGTGCTCCGTGGCCCTGGCCGCGGGATCGCGGCCACCGGCCTCCGCCGCCGTCCGGCGACACATCGAAGGTAGGCCGGACTGCCATCCGGTCACCAATAGAGACACCGATCTCTGCTATCGGAACTCCGATACGAAGGACCGGTACGCTCGACTGTATGAAGCACCCGACGACACCCGCCGCGGAGGCACCCCCGGCTGCCGCACCAGGCACCCGGCTCCCGCCCCACGCGGACCTGAATCTGCTGCGCACCTTCCTGGCCGTCCACCGCTCGGGGTCGTTCACCGCGGCGGCGCCACGCCTGGGACTGTCCCAGCCGACCGTGACCGCGCAGATCCGCACCCTGGAACAGCAGGCCGGCCGGGACCTGTTCACCCGGCTGCCACGCGGGGTGGAGCCCACCCCGTACGCCCACGAGCTCGCCGGGCAGATCGCCGGCCCTCTCGACGCGCTCGCAGGGCTGGAGGATGCCGGCGAGATGGCCGCCCCCGTCCACCTCGCCGGGCCCTCGGAGCTGCTCTGCGTACGCGTTCTGCCCGCACTGGTCCCGCTCGTCGCCGACGGCGTCCAGTTGCGCGTCACCCAAGGACTGCCCGAGCCGCTGCTGGAGGAGATGCGCGCGGGCCGCCATGACCTCGTCATCACCACCCGGCGCCCTCGGGGGCGCGCCCTGGAGTCCGTACCGCTCGCCGACGAGGAGTATCTGCTGGTCGCGAACCCGGTCTGGGCGCGGCGCGTCGCCGAGCATCCCGAGGCCGGTGACCTGTGTGCCGCCCTGCGCGAGGTGCCGATGGTGACGTACGCCGAGGACCTGCCGATCGTCCGCCGCTACTGGCGCAACATCCTCGGCAAGCAGCTCACCGCCCGCGCCGCGGTCACCGTGCCCAACCTGTACGCGGTGCTGTCGGCCGTGAACTCCGGCGCCGGCTACAGCGTCCTGCCCCGCTCCCTGTGCCAGGAGTACCTCGACTCCGGCCGCCTCACTCTCCTCCACGACCCGGAGGAGCCGCCGCTGAACACCCTCTTCCTCGTCCAGCGGCCCGGCGCCGAGACCAACCCCGACGTGGTCCGCGTCCGCGACCTGCTTCGGGACGCCGCGCGGGGCTGGTAGGCGGCGCCGAAGCTGCCTGCGTGTGGGGGCGGGCCGGGGTGTCGCCGGTCAGAGGACGCGCAGGACTCCGACCACCTTGCCCAGGATCTGGGCCTGGTCGCCCGGGATCGGCTGGTAGGCGGGGTTGCGGGGCATCAGCCACACCTGGCCGTCCTGGCGGCGGAGCACCTTCACGGTGGCCTCGTCCTCCAGGAGCGCGGCGACGATGTCTCCGTGGTCGGCGCTGTCCTGGCGTCTGACGGTCACGATGTCGCCGTCGCAGATCGCCGCCCCGATCATCGAGTCGCCGGAGACCGTCAGGGCGAACAGGTCGCCGTCGCCCACCACCTGCCGGGGCAGGGAGTAGACGTCCTCCACCATCTCGTCCGCGAGCAGCGGTGCGCCGGCCGCGATCCGGCCGACGAGCGGTACCTCGACGGGTTCCGCGCCACGGTGGCCCAGGTCGGGTGCCCAGGAGGGGCGGACCTGGTAGGCGCGGGGGGTGTGGGGGTCGCGGTAGAGGACGCCCTTGCGCTCCAGCACCATCAGCTGGTGGGCGACCGAGGACGTACTGGCGAGTTCCACGGCGTGGCCGATCTCCCGCATCGACGGCGGGTAGCCCTGCCGGGCGACCGTCTCCGTGATGTAGCGGACGATGGCCGCCTGGCGGCTCGTCAGCTCTCCTTCGGCGACCCGGGGCCCCGGGGGACGGCCCCGGCGGGCGGGCGCTGTGTTCTCCATCCGGGGCACCTCCGTACAAGATCCTTACGCAATGTGACCATAACCCACCCTCACCCTAATGGGAACACCGATTCGATCGGCGGTCCCGGTCCGGTCTCGGCCAGACTGGGGCGATGACTCATCGATTCGTCGGCGTCGGGGAGCTCACCGACGTTCCACGCGTGGCGGTCGTGATCGACGTGATGCGGGCCTTCACCGTGGCCGCCTGGGCCTTCTCGCGGGGTGCGGAGCGGATCGTCCTGGCCTCGTCGCAGGAGGAGGCACTCGCGTTGAAGGCGGCTCGTCCCGGGTGGCTGGCCCTCAAGGACGGCCCTCCGGCGGCGGGCTTCGACGCGGTGAACTCGCCGGGACTCGTCAGATCGGCGGATGTGGCCGGTCGTACGGTGGTGCAGAAGACGACGGCCGGCACCGTGGGCGCGCTGGCGGTCGCCGACGCGCCGCTGGTGCTGTGCGCGAGTTTCGTGGTGGCGGGCGCGACGGCGCGGTTCCTGCGCGCCGAGGGGCGGGAGCCGGTGACGTTCGTCGTCACGGGTGAGGACGGGCGGGCCGACGAGGACCTGGCCTGCGCCGAGTACATCGAGCGACGCATCACCGACAGCGATGCCGAGGCGGGCCCGTACCTCCGCCGGGCGCGGGCCTCCAGAGCAGCGGGCGAACTCGCCGACGGAGTACGACGCGGATACCGCGGAGTTCATCCGGACGACGTCGAACTGTGCCTGGAGGCCGACCGGTTCGGCTTTGTGATGGCGGCCCGGCGGGAGGGGGCCCTGCTGGTGCTGCGCCCCCTCCCCCGTGCCGCTGTCGACGACGGGTACGGGGAGCCCCGTACTGATCGCCGGTGACCGGTTCGGCCCAGGTGGCGTCGAGCGTTGCTCGTGCCGCCGGTGACTCGTTCGGGCGTCAGGGCTTCAGGAGTGCCTTGATGGCGCGGCGTTCGTCCATCGCCTTGTAGCCCTCGGCCACCTGGTCCAGCGGCAGGGTCAGGTCGAAGACCTTGCCCGGGTCGATGCGGCCCTCGAAGACGCGCTGGATGAGGTCGGGCAGATAGCCGCGTACGGGTGCCGGGCCGCCGCGCAGGCCGACGTGCGAGAAGAACAGCTCCTGGCCGTCGAAGGCCACGTCGTGGGGGACGCCGACGAAGCCGACGTTGCCGCCGGGGCGGGTGGCGCGCAGCGCCTGCTGCATGGACTGCTGGGTGCCGACGCACTCCAGCACCGAGTCGGCGCCGACGCCGTCCGTGAGGTCCTTGACGCGGGCGATGCCTTCTTCGCCGCGCTCGGTGACGATGTCGGTGGCGCCGAACTCCAGGGCGAGCTTCTGCCGGTCCGCGTGCCGGCTCATCGCGATGATCCGCTCGGCGCCGAGTTCCTTGGCCGCGATGACGCCGCACAGGCCGACCGCTCCGTCGCCGACGACGACGGCGGTGGAGCCGGGCGCGACCTCCGCGGCCCGGGCCGCGAACCAGCCGGTGCCCATCACGTCGGACAGAGCCAGCAGGCTGGGCAGGAAGTCGTCGGCGGGGTGCTCGGGCGTGGCGACCAGGGTGCCGTGGGCGTTGGGGATGCGCACGTACTCGGCCTGGCAGGTGCTCATGAACTCGCGGTTCACACAGTTGGACTGGTAGCCCGCCCGACAGTTGGCGCAGGTGTTGTCGGAGGTGGCGAACGAGCCGATGACGAACTGGCCCGGCCTGACGTGGGTGACCTCGCTGCCGACCTCCTCGACGACCCCGACGTACTCGTGGCCCATCGGGTGCGGCTGGTCCACGGGTTCCGCTCCGCGGTAGGGCCACAGGTCCGAGCCGCACACACAGGTCACGACGGTGCGGATCACGGCGTCGGTGGGGTTGATGATCCTCGGGTCGTCGACCTCCTCGAAACGGATGTCGCCGGGGGCGTGGATGACTGCTCCGCGCATGGTGGTGCTTCCTTTGCTGCGGGGGGTGCGGGCGCCGCGGCCCGAGGGGGTGGACAGCGGCTCGGGATCGAGCCTCACACTCGGGAGCGGGTGGGAAAAGCGGAGAGATCCATCCTGGGAGGGAGTCATCCTGGGAGGAAACTCTCCCCCCTTCCCGGGATGCGATCGGTGCCATGCTGGGGAGCATGACCAGCAATGTTCCCCTCAACGAGCTGGGAGAATTCCTCAAGAGGCGCCGCTCGGAACTGAGCCCGCGGACGGTCGGGCTGCCGGAGACCGGTCGCGCCCGCCGGGTCGCCGGGCTCCGCCGCGAGGAGGTCGCCCAGCTCGCCTCCATCAGCACCGACTACTACACGCGGCTCGAACAGGGCCGGATGCAGGCGTCGGCGCCCGTGCTCGACGTCCTGGCCCGGGTACTCCATCTGGACGACGACGAGCGCGGCTACCTCTTCCAGCTCGCGGGCAAGCCGGCCGTGCGCACCCGCCGCCGGGGCCGGCAGCAGGTCCAGCCCCAGCTCCAGCGCGTCCTGGACGACCTGACCGCCACCCCCGCGCTCGTGCAGGGCAGGCGTGGGGACATCCTGGCGTGGAACGCGCTGGCCGCGGCCCTGGTCATCGACTTCTCCCGGATCCCGGAGAAGCACCGCAACTACCCGCGCATCCAGTTCACCGAACCGGCGATGCGCACCCTGTACGCCGACTGGGAGGCCTCGGCCCAGATCTCCGTGGCGCAGCTGCGGATGGAGGCGGCGAAGTATCCCGAGGATCCGCGGCTGATCGAGCTGGTCGGTGAACTGTCCACCAGGGACGTCCAGTTCGCGAAGTGGTGGGGCGCGCACCGGGTCGCCGCCCGGACGGTCGGGACGAAGACCCTCAACCATCCGGTGGTGGGTGAACTCGTCCTGGACTGGGACACGTTGACCGCCAACACCGATCCCGACCAGCATCTGACGGTCTGGACCGCCGCCCCCGGTTCACCCACACACGACCGGCTGCGCATCCTCGCCTCCTGGGCCGCCGAGCAGAAGATGCCGGCTTCGCCGTCCCCGGCCTGACCCCGGCACAGGCACCGGCCGGTGGATGGGGCCGGTGCCGCCGGACAGGGGCAGACCGGTGGCCCGGTTCGCGCAGGCGATGATCTCCGCGGTGATGGAGACGGCCGTCTCCTCGGGCGTGCGGGCGCCGAGATCGAGACCGATCGGCGACCGCAGCCGCGCCAACTGTCGCTCGGTGACGCCGACTTCACGAAGCCGGCGGATGCGCTCGGCGTGGGTGCGCCGGGAGCCCATGGCGCCGACGTAACCGACCGGCAGGGCGAGCGCGAGCCGGAGCAGGGGGATGTCGAACCTGGCGTCGTGAGTGAGGACACAGACGGCCGTGCGGTCGTCCACCTCCGTGCCTTCGAGGTAGCGGTGGGGCCAGTCGACGACGACCTCGTCCGCGTCCGGGAAGCGGGCCTCGGTGGCGAAGACGGGACGCGCGTCGCACACCGTGACGCGGTAGCCGAGGAGTCGGCCCGCCCGGGTGAGGGCGGCGGCGAAGTCCACCGCGCCGAAGACCAGCATGCGGGGC
The DNA here is from genome assembly GCF_044593635.1 of Streptomyces sp. NPDC051913. Lineage (NCBI taxonomy): Bacteria > Bacillati > Actinomycetota > Actinomycetes > Kitasatosporales > Streptomycetaceae > Streptomyces > Streptomyces sp. NPDC051913. The sequence goes on from NZ_JBIUCI010000016.1 coordinate 124,379, forward strand.
CGGGACGCCTGGACGTGGACCAGTACCGACAGCCGCTCGGGGCAGGTGGCGGCGTCCCCGCCGACCTCGGCGCGGGCGGTACGCCCTGCCCGCAGCAGCGCCCCCGCCGCCGCGCCGACCTCCCGGCGCGCCGCTGCGGTCGACGGCCCGTCATGGATGCCGCCCGCCGCGTCGACGTACAGCATCCCGCCGACCAGTTCCCGCGGCCCCTCGACGACCTGGGCGACGGCTGCGGGCCGGCCCTCCACCACGTCGGTGAGGGCGGCGGTGAGCCGCGGCCGGCTCTCGGGGTCGATGTACTGGACGAGGACGTCGAGTTCGCCGCCGCAGGTCAGGCCGACGGCGAAGGCGTCGTCGTCGGAGTAGCCGAACCAGGCGCGTTCCGGGGCGCCTTGGCCGTCGAGCACCTCACGGCACAGGTCGTACACCGCGCCCTCGACACAACCGCCGGAGATGCTGCCGACCGCGGTGCCGTCCGCGTCCACCGCGACCGAGGTCCCGACCGGCAGCGGCGCGCTGCCGCGGACGTCGACGACGGTGGCGAGGGCGAAGGGGCGGGCCGCGGAGCACCAACTCAGCAGTGTGTCCGCGATGTTCAGCATGGACGGGTCCTTCACTCAAAGGGGCGGCGGGGACAGGGGCTGGTCAGAGCAGTGACTCGGCCGTGATGGGCAGTTCGCGGACGCGCCGGCCGGTGGCGTTGAACACCGCGTTGCCGAGGGCGGGCGCCACACCGACGATCACCAGCTCGGCGAGGCCCTTCACGCCGAGCGGGTCGGCGTCGTAGTCCTCCCCGTCGAGGTAGATCGCCCGGAGGTCGGGCACGTCGGCGTTGACCGGGACCAGGTAGTCGGCGAGGTTGGCGTTGACGATCCGGCCGTCGCGGTGGTCCGTGCTCGTGTGCTCCAGCAGGGCCGCGCCGATGCCGCCGACCATGCCGCCGAGAGCCTGGCTGTCGGCGAGCTTGGGGCTGATGATGCGACCCGCGTCGTACACGGCGAGCATCCGCCGCACCCGCACCAGACCGAGTGTCGCGTCGACCGCCACCTCGGCGAAGACGGCGCTGTAGGCGCTGATGGAACGCCGTTCGCCGCGCGGCGGGTCGAAGGAGGAGCTCGCTTCGAGCCGGTCTCGCTGGTTGCGCCGCAGCAGGCTCTTGTACGTCTCCCCGCGCGCCGGGTTCCCCTGGACGTGCAGTCGGCCGTTGCGCACGACGATGTCGTCCGCGTCCACTCCGTGCAGCGGGGACTCCTCGTCCTCGACGGCCAGTCGGATCGCCTGCCGCCTGAGCTGGTCGCAGACGTCGAGGGTGGCGGAGCCGACGCTCGCCATGGTCATCGAGCCGCCGTGCGGCGGGGTCTGCGGGTACAGCGAGTCACCTAGGCGGTAGTCGACCGCGCGCACGGCGAGCCCGAGCGCGTCGGCAGCGACCTGGGTCTGGGCGGTGTAGGTGCCCGGGCCCATGTCACTGGTGGCGGACTCGACCACCGCGGTGCCATCGGCGTGGAGCCGGCCCCGGGACTGCGCCGGGGCGACTCCCGTGTGGTAGACGCCGGCGGCCATGCCCATGCCGATCAGCCAGTCGCCGTCGCGTGTCGAGCGCGGCTGCTGCCTGCGCCGGTCCCAGCCGAACTCGCGGGCGCCGACCGTGTAGCACTCCAGGAGCCGGCGGGTGGAGAACGGCGTGTTGTTCGACGGGTCCTGGGCGGGCTCGTTGCGGCGGCGCAGTTCGATCGGGTCCATGCCGAGCTCGTGGGCGAGTTCGTCCATGGCCGACTCGACGGCGTGGACGCCGGTGGCCGCGCCGGGGCCGCGCATCCAGATGGGGCTGCTCACGTCCAGCGGCACCGTCCGGTAGGCCTGGCGGACGCTGGGGTTGCCGTAGAGCATCTGACCGGGCGACATGACGGCCTCGGTGAAGGTCTCGTACGACGAGGTCTCCGCCTCGATCCGGTGGTCGGCGGCGACCAGGCGGCCGGTGCGGTCGCTGCCGATGCTCAACCGGTAGGCGTACGACGGCCTGAAGCCGGTGCCGAAGTACATCTGCCTGCGGGTCAGGACCAGTTTCACCGGGCGGCCCACTTCCCGGGCGGCCAGCGCGGCGACCACGGTGTGCGGCCAGCAGCGCAGCCCGCTGCCGAAGCCGCCCCCGACGAACGGGTTGACGACCCGCACGGACTCCAAGGGCAGGTCGAACACCGTGGACAGCTCCAGCTGCGTGCCGGGCACCCACTGGGTCTTGTCCCACACGGTGAGCCGGTCGCCGTCCCAGCGGGCGATCGTGGCGTGCGGTTCCATCGGGTTGTGGTGGTTGCGCGCAAGGCGGTACGTCAGGTCGAGGCGTACGGCCGCGTCGCGCAGCCCGGCCTCCGCGTCACCGCGCGCGTACTCGGCCGGCTGCCCCGGCTCGCCCTCGGAGAGATCCGTCGAGGACTCCTCGGCGTCATAGCCGACCGTCACCAGGCTCGCCCCGTGCTGGGCGGCCTCCAGGCTGGTGGCGACCACGACGGCGACGGGCTGACCGTGGAAGAGCACCCGGTCGTCCTGGAACGCGCGCAGTCTGCGGCCGGGAAGGTTGTTCGACCCCTGGTTGTCGCGGTACGGCAGCCTCGGCGCGTTGCCGTGGTGGATCACCCGCAGTACGCCCGCGTGGGCTTCGGCGGCACGGGTGTCGACGGAGGTGACGCGGCCGCGGCCGATGCTCGCGTCGACGATGACGGCGTGGACCGTGCCCGCCAGGTCGTGCTCGGCGGCGTACTCCGCCCGCCCTGTGACCTTGAGCCGACCGTCCACCCGGGACAGCGGCGCGCCCACGGCGGACTGGGGCTGGGGGCTCACTTGCTTCCTCCTACGATGCGAAGCTGGCGTTCGACGGTGCGGCGCAGCAGCGCGACCTTGAACCGGTTGTGGGTGAGGGGGCGCGCCCCGTCCGCCGCCTTCTCCGCGGCCGCGGCCCACAGGGCGTCCGAGGGGCGGCGGCCGATCAGGTGCCGTTCGACCTCGGACAGCTTCCAGGGCACGGTGCCCACTCCCCCGGCGGCGACCTTGGCCTCCCGGACGACCCCGCCCCGGATGTGCAGGGCGACGGCGGCGGAGGTGAGCGCGAACTCGTAGGACTGGCGGTCGCGGACCTTGAGGTAACCGGACTTCAGCGGTCGCGGATGGGCGGGGATCTCGACGGCCGTGATCAACTCACCCTGACGGAGGGCCTGTTCGTGGTGCGGAGTACTGCCGGGCTTGAGCAGGAAGTCGGCGAAGGGCAGGGTGCGTTCGCGTCCGTCGGGGCCCAGCAGGTGGACGGTCGCCTCCAGAGCGGCAAAGGCCACGGCGACGTCGGAGGGGTGGGTGGCGACGCAGTGGTCCGTGGTGCCCAGGATGGCGTGGCCGCGGTTGACTCCGTGCAGCGCGGCACAACCCGAGCCGGGCTCCCGTTTGTTGCAGTGCGCGGTGACGTCGCGGAAGTAGGTGCAGCGGGTGCGCTGCATGATGTTGCCGCCGATGGTGGCCATGTTGCGCAGCTGGGCCGACGCGCTCAGCTCCAGGGCCTGGGAGACGACCGGGAAGGCGGCGCGGACCGCGGGGTGCGCCGCGACCTCGCCCATACGGACCAGGGCGCCGATGCGCAGCCCGCCCTCCTTGGTGACCAGGACCTCGCGCAACGGCAGGCCGCTGATGTCGACGAGGCTCTCCGGGCGTTCGACGGTCTCCCGCATCAGGTCGACGAGGGTGGTGCCGCCGGCGATGTAACGGCCGCCGCGGCGACCGGCGTCGAGGGCCTCACGGGTGTCGGTGGCGCGGGTGTAGGCGAAGGGATGCATGACGGCCGTACCTCACTTCCCGGCCGCGGTCTGCTCGACCGCGCGCACGATCTTCACGTAGCAGCCGCAGCGGCAGATGTTGCCGCTCATCCACTCCCGGATCTCCTCCGGGGAGCCGGTGTGGCCCTCCTTGATGCAGCCGACGCCGGACATGATCTGTCCTGGCGTGCAGTAGCCGCACTGGAAGGCGTCCTGGTCGATGAACGCCTGTTGCAGGGGGTGGAGTTCGTCGCCGTCCGCCAGGCCCTCGACCGTGGTGACCCGCGCGCCCTCCAGCCGGACGGCGAGCGTGAGGCAGGAGTTGACCCGATGCCCGTCGACCAGCACGGTGCACGCTCCGCAAGCTCCCGCGTTGCAGCCCTTCTTGGAGCCGGTCAGGCCGAGGTGCTCGCGCAGCAGGTCGAGGAGCGAGGTGCGGTTGTCCACCGTCACCGTCCGCCGGGTGCCGTTGACGGTCAGGGAGACCCGGGTGGACGGCGCGGCGTCGGTGGCCACCGCCTCCTGCGGCTCGGCGAGAACGGCTCCACCGATCACGCCGCCCGCGACGACGACACCGCTCACGGCGGTGGTGGTGGCGATGAAGGTGCGCCGCGTGGGCGGCGACGGAGGCATCTCGGGTGCGGTGGGAGGCGGAGCAGGAGACTCGTGTGGGGGCATCATCAAGCCTTCGCGTCAAGGAGGTTCGGCCGTACGCGGCGCCAGGACCAAGGGCGGCTTCCCCGGAGCCTGCCATCGCGGCCGAGGCCGTAACAGGGAGGTTTTCCTCCCCCCATGGCGCAGAGTGGTGGTCTCGGTCTTGAGGCGTTTCGCCTCCGGGCTGAGGTCGTCGGCCGAAGCGAGGATCCGGTCCACGTCGATGTCGTAGTCGGCGGTGATCCAGGACTCCAGGCTCCGCACCTCGCGCACGGTGAACCGGAACTCGCTGATCGCGGCCTTCGGCTCACCCGGGTTGCGGAGCGTGAGGGCGAGCCTCGTCGCGACGGGAAGCCGCGAGCGGCGTGCTCCGGCGCCGGGCGCGGGGGCCGGCTCGCCGACTCCTGCCCGCCGGACGCGAACGGGTTGGGGAGCCACCCGAGGAACACCGTCACGAAGGCCGGCGCCGACGCCGTCACCAGCGCCGTCGGACTCGTACGCCAGCCGTCGGCCGGGGGTCGCTGTCTCCGGAGCCCGCCGAACCTCGGGAGACAGCGACTCCCCCGTAACGCGCCGGCCCGCGCGGTTCCGCGCCTTCTCATCGTGCCGCGCCGACCGCTTTTCGCGGCAGCGGAGCCGCGCAACTGGCACCGCGGCGGAGCAAAGGGACTGCGGTCGGGCGATCTTTGCGGAGAGAATGGCAGCTACCAGCCCAGACCTGGGATCTCGCGAATCTCCCGGAGCATCATGAACACGGCCCCCTCGACGAACCGCACGAAGCCAAGCGGCGCCGACGGACGGGCGCGGGCCCTGGCCCGGCTCGCACTGCTCTGTCTGGCGGGTGCCGTCGCGGCCGTGGCGGCAGGTGCGGGCCAGATCCTCATCCTGCTGCTGGGCCTGGGCGGACTGGGACTCGCCGGCGCCGGCCTCTGGTGGGCACTGGCGCACCGGGGACTGCCGCGGCTGTGCGGCGCGCTGCTGGCCGTCGCCGCGCCGGTGGGCGTTCTCGTCCTGTACGCCGTCTCGGGGCTGTGGCTGTACGCGGTGGCGGCGCTCGGCGCGTGGGCCGCGGCGCTGGCCTGCGCCAGAAGCGCGCTACGCCGTCGGCGCCGACCGCACGGCATGCGCTCGCGTTCCGTACGGCCGCCCAACAGACCTGTGCTGATCATGAACCCACGGTCGGGTGGCGGGAAGGTCGGCCAGCATGAGCTGGTGGAAAGGGCAGAGGCGCTCGGCGCCCGGGTCATCCTGCTGGACCTGGGCACGGGGGCCGAGGGCGAGGCCGATGGTGATACCGATGCCGCCACCGCTCCCGACGGCCCCCCGCCTCGTCGCCCCCGCCCCGACCCCGCCGCGCTGGCCCGGCAGGCCGTCGCCGAGGGGGCGGATCTGCTCGGTGTGGCCGGCGGCGACGGGACGCAGGCGCTGGTCGCGGAGGTGGCCGCGGCACACGGCGTACCGTTCATGGTCCTGGCCGCCGGGACCCGCAACCACTTCGCGATGGACCTGGGTCTCGATCGCACCGACCCGGCGAGCGGCCTGGACGCCCTCACGGACGGCGTGGAACTCCGTGTCGACCTGGGCGACGTCGCCGGGCGCCCGTTCGTCAACACGGTGTCCTTCGGGGCGTACGCCGAGATCGTGCAGAGCCCCGACTACCGCGAGGCGAAGGCCGTCACCGCGCTCGACCAGCTGCCGGACCTGCTGACCGGCGAGGCCTCCTCCAAGCTCCAGGCCCGGGCCGACGAGGAACCTCTCCCGGTGCCGCAGGCGCTCTTGGTGAGCAACAACCCCTATGTCCTCGCCGACCCGCTCGGCGCGGGGCGCCGAGAACGGCTCGACGCGGGCCGACTGGGCGTGCTCGCCGTACGGATCGAGGGCGCCGCCCAGGCCGCCGAGCTGGCGTTCCGGGGTGAGCGGGCCAGCGGCATCACCTCGCTGACCGCACGTCGGGTGACCGTCGAGGCCGAGGCCGATGTCATCGCCGTGGCGGTGGACGGGGAGGCGCTCACCCTGCCGCCGCCGGTGGTGTGCACGGTGCGGCCCGGGGTGCTGCGGGTCCGGGTGCCCCGGCACCGGCCCGGCGCGCCCTACATAGCACCGTCCGTCGACTGGCGGCACATCGTCCGCCTCGCCTTCGACCGCCCTTCCCCGACCACCGGCACGACGCAGGAGCACAGCGATGTCTGACCGCCCCCAGCCCGAAGACGGCGCTCCCCGAGCGCTGCTGCGCGATCTCGCCGCCCTCGACCAGGCGCTCTACGAGGCCGTGACGGTCACGCACACCCCGACGCTGGACCACGCCCTGCGCCGGCTGTCCGCGGCGGCCGACCACTCCAAGATCTCGTTCGCGGTGGCCGGGCTGCTCGCTCTGTGCCCCGGCCGTCCGCGCCGTGCCGCGGCCCTCGGGGTGGCGGCGATCGGCGTCGCCTCGACGACGGCGAACCTGCTCGGCAAGCGGCTGGTGCGTCGGCACCGTCCGCACCGGGCCGAGGACTCGCCCTTTCCCGGGCGGCACGTCCCCATGCCGAAGTCCGCGTCGTTCCCCTCCGGCCACACCGCGTCGGCCGTCGCCTTCGCGGCCGCCGTCGGCCCCGTCCTCCCGGTCGCCACGCTTCCGCTCGGTCTGCTCGCCTGCGCGGTCGGGTACTCCCGCGTCCACACCGGCGTGCACTACCCGGGCGACGTCATCGCGGGCGCCGTACTGGGCACCGGCGCGGCGGCCGCCATCCTCGCCGCCACCGGGTGGGACGGCCCGCACCGCACCCGCCTGCCCTGATGCCGGCCGCTGCCCGGGCGGGATCAGCGGGGCCCGGGGGTGCGCCTGCTCGGCGGGGTCACGCCGCCCGTCGCCGCGGCGGCGAGGAGGCCGCGGAAGGTGGGGCATTCCAGGTGGCTCGGCGCGGGGCAGGCGGCGGCGTGCCGCAAGGAGTCGCGCAGGACGGTGAGTTCACTGATCCGGGCCTCCAGTTCGTCCGCCTTGGCCGCGAGCATCCCGCGGTCGATGTCGGGCTGTCCGTCGGCCGCGAACGTGCGCGCGATCTCGTCGAGCGAGAAGCCCGCGGTGCGGCCCAGCGCGATCAGCGCGAGGCGCTCGACGACATCGGGGTCGTACTGGCGGCGCAGTCCCCGTCTTCCGCAGGAGGCGATCAGCCCCTTCTCCTCGTAGTACCGCAGCGTCGAGGCGGGGACGCCCGCGCGTCGGGCCACCTCGCCGATGTCCAGGACCGTCATCTCGTTTGACCTCAAGTCGGCTTGAAGTAGCACGCTGTCATTCCGAACCCGCCGTCGGCAAGCAAGCACAGGAGACGATCATGGAGATCAAGCATCCGACCGAGGACGACCAGCCGGGCCGCTGGGGCGGTCGCGCCGGCCATGTCTGGGTCGAGAAGCAGGAGTTGCTGGACGGGCTGCTCAAGCCCTTGGAGGAGCTGCTCGTCGAGGGGCTGTCCACCGCGGCCGGAGGCCGGGTGCTCGATGTCGGCTGCGGCACCGGGAGCACCACGGTGGCCGTCGCCCGGCGGCTCGGCCCCGAAGGGCGGTGCGTGGGCGTCGACATCTCCGAACCGATGATCGGCGCCGCCCGGGACCGCGCGGCCAAGGCGGGCGTACGGGCGTCGTTCGTCGTGGCGGACGCGGCGGACCATCCGTTCGAGCCCGCGACCTTCGACGCCGTCGTCTCGCGCCTGGGCGTGATGTTCTTCGACGACTCGGTACGGGCGTTCACCCACCTTCGGCGTGCCGCGCGGCACGGGGCCGGGCTGCGGTTCGTCGCCTGGCGTGGGCCCGAGGAGAACCCGTTCATGACCACGGCCGAGCGGGCCGCCGCCCCGCTCGTCCCGCAGCTGCCGGCCCGACGCCCGGACGGCCCCGGGCAGTTCGCCTTCGCGGACGCGGACGTGGTCCGCGCTGTCCTGGCCGAGAGCGGGTGGGGCGAGATCGGCATCCAGCCGGTCGAACTGCCCTGCGTCCTGCCGACGAGCGAGCTGGTGGGCTACTTCACCGAGCTCGGCCCCCTCGGAATGCTTCTCCCCGACCTGGACGAGGAGATCCGGCCGCGTGTCGTCGACACGGTCCGCGCCGCCTTCGAGCCGTTCGTGCACGGTCCCGAAGTCCGCTTCACGGCGGCCTGTTGGGTGGTGGACGCCAGGGCGGCGGGCTGACGCCCGCCCACCCACAGGGCGCGACATTTCGGTCGTCAGTGAGGGAAGGGGACGTACGATGCGGGAGCGGCGCCGCCCGGCCTCCCCCGTCACGAAAGGCCCCCCGATGACGAACAGCGACACCGCCGTGCTCGACGACCCGGTGGGCTCGTCACTCGGCGGTCATCACGCGCATCTCGCCCAGAGGCTCGGCCGGGCCGCCACCTATGTGCCGGGGGTCGCGTCCTTCTCGGCGGTGCCCGCCGACGCGGCGGCAAGGGACTGGGCCGATCTGGCCCAGCTGCTCGGGGGCGGGCAGTTCGCCGATCTGTTCAGCTGCCCGGCCATCCCGCCGTCGGACTGGGAACCGGTCTTCGTCCTCGAAGGCCGGCAGCTGGTCCGGCCCGGCAGCGGCCCGGCCGAGCGGGCGGACGACGTGAGCGGTGTCGACGTGGTGGAACTGGGCGCGGCGGACGTCCCCGAGATGCTCGACCTCGTCACCCGCACCGAACCGGGCCCGTTCTGGCCCCGCACCCATGAGCTCGGCACCTACCTCGGCGTCCGCGACGGCGGCCGGCTGGTGGCCATGGCGGGCGAACGGCTCCGGCCGCCGGGCTGGACCGAGATCAGCGCGGTCTGCACGGCACCGGAGGCACGCGGGCGCGGCCACGCCCGCCGCCTGATCGGCGCGCTCGCCGCACGCATCGAGTCCCGGGGCGAACGCCCTTTCCTGCACGTGGCCGAGACCAACACCGGTGCGCTCGCGCTGTACGAACGACTCGGCTTCGAGAGCCGCACGCACGTCACCTTCCGCGGGTTCCGCACACCGTGACAGTCCCCACCGGGCATCGGCTGTCTCGCCGAGCGGGATCATGATCTCGGCGCGCGGATCGCCGCCGTCGCGCCGACGGCTGGTCACGGCCTCCGCGACGGCCCGCACCTGCATGGCCATCAGGCCGGGCGCGCGCCCCGGGAGGACCAGGAGGTGCAGCTGCTGAACGGCGCGCTGCGGCCGCGGCGCGGCTCGTATCCGCACGTCGACGTCCCCGAGGACGTGGTGCTGTTCTCGCCCGCCGAGGCGCCGGCCCACACCGCCCGCGAGTCCGGCCTCGTAGTCACCGGACACCGATCGGGCGGCACCGGGCCGGCATCCGCTGGAGCAGGCGCGCTGCCCGGTCGTCGTCGTACCGGCGTGAACCCCGGTCGGCCCTCGCGCCCGGGCCGTTCGGCCCCTGTGGGGCACAGCGGTCGCGTCGCACCGTGAAAGACATGCAGAGGCGTGGTCGTATCGCCGTCATCGGCGTCGGGAACGAGTTCCGGCGCGACGACGGCGTGGGCTGGGCCGTGCTCGCCCGTCTGGGCGAGTGCCCGTTGCCGCCGGACACCGACCTCGCCACCTGCGACGGCGACCCCGGTCGGCTGATGGGCCGATGGGAGGGCGCCCGGCTCGCCGTAGTCGTCGACGCGGCCCACGCCCACCCGGGCGACCCGGGGCGCGTCCACCGCCTGGGCCTCGGCGAGGGGGTCGAACTCGGCCGTGTCCTGGGTCGGCTGCCGCAACGGCTGGTCGTCTACGCCGTGGAAGGCGCCGACAGCACGCTGGGCACCGGACTCTCCCCCGCTGTCGCGGAGGCCGTCGAACCCCTCGTCACGGCCATCACGGACGAGATCGCACAGGAGACGCGCGAAGCGGCGAGGAGGCCGGCATGACCGTACGCCGCTTCCGGGTGGAGGGGACCGTGCAGGGTGTGGGCTTCCGACCGTTCGTCCATCGCACCGCGTCCGCACTGGGCCTGTCCGGCTGGGTGGCGAATGTCAACCATGGCCCGGGTGCGATGCGACACGTCCGGCTGGCCGACGGTCCGACGAAGCTGTCGCACCAGGACGGTTTCCGGGTACGGCACAGTGTGCCCCGGATCTGCTGAGGGACGGGGCGACGGCTCAGAAAGCGAGGAACGGGGCGGCGGCTCGGTGCCCCGTGATCCTGGGTGCAGTCAGCCGGTCTTGTGGCCCCACCTCGGACCGACCCGGGCCCATTCCGCGTCCCACTGTGCCATGCGGCGCCGGTCCAGACGCCCGTGCAGGGGCCAGCCGAGGGGGAGGACGAGCACACAGACGCACACCGCGGCCGCCGCGCCCAGCACGGCACCCTGGAGTTCGGCTTCCTCGCTGCTCACGGGCGGGGGGACGAGGTTGCCCTCCCGGTCCAGCCACACCTTGGTCGTGCTGCCGGCCTTGATGCCGCGTTCGACCCGGGCCAGTCCGGTGCGGCCCTTGCCGTCCGCGGCCGTCCAGCGGACCTTGGCCCAGGCGTACTCGTCGGAGGACGTGGTCGAGGAGACCGTGCCGGTGGCGTCCTGCACGAGAACGGCCGGGACGGCATGGCGTTGCGCCCGACGGTCGTCGAGACTCTGCTCCACCGCGTGCGCGGTCACCATGCCCGCGACGGCTCCCGCAGCGACGGCCAGAAAGCACAGGGCCAGCAGCAGCCATGCCTCGACGATGTCACAGCGGCGTCGCAGCGGACCGGCCCGCCAGCGCCACAGCCACACCTTGTGTACCTTCGGGCGCACTGTCCGTGTCATGCTCCGACACCTCCTCGCGGCCGAGCCGCCAGCCCTGCGGAGGCCGCGCGGGCAACGCGCTCACTCCAGTGCCGGAGCGTCTCGGCGCCCAGCACCGGGGACTCCGCCCGCTGGGCGGCGGCCCGGCTCTCCGGCGCGCCGTCGAGACCCACGGTCAGGGTGCGGGGCATGATCTCCACCTCCCCAGTCGGTCTGACGACTACAGCGTCTCGGCCGGAGCGTTCGGGGTGCAGGGGCCGCAGGGTCCCTGAGCCGGGCCGGTCGGCCCCATCGGGTCCGGCCAGGGGTACGGGCTCAGGCGTGCGGGACGACGGCCACGGGACAACGGGCGCGGTGCAGCACAGTGCGGGTGATCGGCCCGATGGGCGACCGATCGGGGCGAACGTCCCGATGCCTGCGCCCCAGGGCGAGCAGTGCGGCTTCGGCCGAGGCACGCACCAGTTCGGCGACGGTTCCCTCGACGACGCTCTGGACGACGGGGACCGCCGGGAACCCCGGAGCTGGCCGAACTCGGCGAGGACGTCCACACCGAGGGCGCCCTCCTGGGCCGACCTGGTCATGGTGATCGGTGAGACAGAGCGACTGCTGCGGTTCACCCGGGATGCCGGGCAGCGCGCCACCCGCGACGCCGTCCGAGCCGCGGCCGCAGAACTTTCTGGAACGTGTCCCCCTGCGGGACTTCGGCGCCCACCGGCACCCGTCCGTGCCGGCCGCTCGCCCCTTCGGAAATGGCCGGTGTTCGGCGTGCTGTCGACCGCGCACGACCGCAGGGCCGACGGGGTGCGCGCCGGACAGGCGCTCGAACGAGTCCTGCTGGTGGCCGCCGCCCACGATGTGCCGGCGTCCTTGCTGCGCCAGGCGCTGGAGTGGCCGGATCTGCGTGAGCAGTTCGCGTCCACGGAGGCGACCGCCACGCCCGCGCCCCGATGGTGATCCGGCTCGGCTACGGCCCCGGAGGCGCACTGGCCGCACCGCTCCCGCGGTAGGCCTGCTGGGCACTCGGAGGGGCTCCCAGGTCTCAGGTGACGTCGAGGACGTCCCGCACAGGACGCCGGGGTGTGGCCGGGCCCTGCGGCCCATAGCCGAGGCGCAGCACCATCTGGACGGGCCCCCGGCCCGCCACCGGATCGCGGGCGAGCGTGCGCAGGTCGCGGCTCTCCAGCGGGTGAGAGGTCAGCGAGCCGGCCAGCCCCGCCGAGGTGGCCTCCAGAAGGACGCGCTCCAGCGCCTGCCCGGCCCGCAGCCAGTCGGTCGGCGTGTCCCCGGGTGTGGCCAGCAGCGCCAGGTGTGGACTGCTCTCGAAGGAGACGGTGCCTCGGTCGGCCACGGGGCGGCGGCCCGCGAAGTCCCGCAGCGGCGCGCGGCCGTCTCGCCTACGCGGCCCGAAGGCGTACTCGGGCACTCCGTCGGTGGCGATGTCGGCCTCCGGGCCGAGCCGGGTCCACCGTCGCAGGTCCTCCGTGCCGGCCGGGTCGAGGGCGTCACGGCTCTCGGCGTCCCGGACCAGGTCCAGGACCGTCTCGACATGCCAGAGGCCGGGGAACAGCAGGTCGGCGCCCTCCTGGGCGGCCGCTGCCCGCAGCGTGTCCCGTACGTCTTCGGGGAGCTCTTTGTCCTCGAAGGGGTAACGGCTGGTGTGCCGTCGGTTGATCGCGGGATACAGGCGCACCAGATCGGCCTCGACCGCCCCGGCTCCGACGTCGGCGTCGGAGTCGGGGAGCCGGACGGCGGCCAGCACCATCGGGTCGTCCGCGTCCGGTTGCAGCCGGACCCGCGGGGACAGACCCGCGTGCGCGGCGGCCACGCGCAGGTTGAACAGCGCCGCACCGCAGCCGATGTGCAGCGCCCTGTTGTCGGGGTCGGAGCGAGGCATGGCCCGGCTCGGGTCGGCGCGCAGCACCAGGAGGCGCTCGCCGGTGACGAAGCGGAACCTCCAGGGCTGGGCGTTGTGCATCGACGGTGCCGCCGTCGCGTCGGCGACCAGCGAGGCCACCGTCTTCGTGGCCAGTTCCTGCTCGGTCATCGTGACCTCCTCGGCCCGGGCGCGTACGCCACGCCGGCCTGTATGTCGTCAGGGCCGAGCGGTACCCGCATCGGCGTCCTCGGACGGTTGCGACGAGACGGTCCGACACCTCCACCACGTTCTCGCCCTCGATCCCGCGGGCCACGACCCCGGGCCCCGTTCGCCTCGTCGTGGCGGACGAGCGCCTGCAACAGCTCGCCGCGGCTGATGACGCCCACCAGCCGGTCCTGGCAGTCGGTGACGAGGACGTGTCGTTCGGCGCTCGATCCCCGGCAGCTCCGCCCGCAGCACGTATCGGGGTAGCTGCTCGATCATGCCGCTCATGTCTCCCTCCCTCTTGTCTGCTTCCTTCCTTCTCGTCACTTCCAGCGTGGCGCCGCGCAACCGTGCCGCGCGTGGGCCGACCAGTCCCGTCGGGGTACCGCTCGGCCCTGGCGCAGCCCTGACTCCGCGTAGCTGACGTGGATGCCGCGGTCGGTCAGGAGCTCGGGCAGATCGCCCAGTTCGTGCTGGGCCCGGGGGCGGCGAGTTCGTGGACCGCAGCAGCACCACCACCGTGAGTCCGTACAGGACAGTGTGGGATTCCGGAGTCGGCACCAGCCAGACCGTGCAGAGCTCGCAGGTCGCCCGCACCCCGGCCGCCTTCGATGGCCACGTCGGCGCCGAAGGCCCGGGCGGCGTCCGGGCTGCCGTCAGGAAGATGTCTGCCAGCAGGACGGCCTCGCGGTTGGCCTGGCCCCCGCCGCCCCGGCACCGGCCGTAGGAGTCCTCGCGGCAGCAGCCGCAGCGACCGCGGGCGGTGACGCGGGAGACGAGGACCCGGTATCCCGGCCGTACGGTCCGCACATCACCCCCGACCTCGACGATCTCGCCGACCGCCTCGTGAAGATGTGCAGGTCCGTTCAGCAGATGGTGACGTCCTGGTAGATACCGGTCGCCTTGTCGCCCTTCGCCCCGGCGGGCAGCCGGACGCAGCGGGCGAAGGTGCCGTACCGGAACTCGGTGCGGTGCTGCTCGGTGAGCTACTCGCCGCGCAGCGTCAGCAGCCCGTCCTCCACGGTGATCTCGACGTCCTCGATGCGAATGGCGTGCAGTCCGGGCACGCCGCGCGTTCAGCGCCCTGCCGCATGCGTCGTCAGCTCGTCGGCGATGCCCTGGGCCCACTCCTCGATGAGGGCGAAGTCACGGAAGTCGCCGCCTTTTCCGTTGCGGACGATCATCTGGGCGAAGCGGCCCCTGGCGCCTTCCAGCAGGCAGCCGCCGAAGGTGACATGGCCGCGGGCGTCGAGCCGGGTCATGGCACGCCGTACACCGGGCACGGGTGGAATGTCCTTCTCCCCGGCCGAGGCGTCCAGCGGTCCGCTGCTGAAGAGCCACAGCGGCTTCTCGGCGAGGGCGCGGTGATGGCGGCGCACGAAGCGGCGCGCGTGCCGGTGCCAGCGCCCCGCGTACAGGCCTCCCCCGACCACCACGGCGTCGTACTCCGCGACGCTCTCGACGGATCGGGCGGGCCGCGCCCAGGCATGGAGACCGGCCTTGTTCAGGACCTCGGCGACGGTCTCGGCGATCTGTGCGGTGGATCCGTTCGTCGTCCCGTAGGCGACCAGTACGCCATCCGACATGACGGTCCACCTCCTCTCCAGCTCAGAGCTTGCGCAGCCAGTCGTCGGCGACGCCGTGCACGGCCTGCTCGGCGGGTTCCACGTGTGAGTCGTCCAGGCGGTGGGTGAGCTTGCTGACTACGTCGACCACGCCGTCGATCTGGCGGGTCATCGAGACGGCGATCTCCGTCTCGCTCCTGCGTTCCATGTGTCCGGAGAGCGTGACGACGCCCTCCGTCACGGACACGTCGACGCCGCGCGGCGGCAACCACAGGGCGCGGACCAGTACCTCGTCGATGACCTCGGCGCGGATCGCGGCGTCGGGGCGCAGGAAGACCTGGAGCAGGTCGCGGCGGGTGACGATGCCGACCAGACGCTGCTCCTCGTCGAGGACGGGCAGCCGTTCGATGTGGTGCCCGGCCATGGTGCGGGCGGCCTCGACGATGGTGTCGTCGGCGAAGACGGTGACGGGAGGTGCGGTCATCAACTGGCCTGCCGTGCGGGCCCTCGCCTTCACCGCACGGGCACGGCCCCGCCGGGTGAGCGTGGCGAACCGGGAGCGCTTCCTCGGCTCGTAGGGGTCGGGAGCGTCGGCCTGGCGAACCATGAGATCGGTCTCGGACAGGACACCGACGACCTTCTCGTCGTCGTCGACCACCGGCAGTCCGCTGATGCGGTGTTCGCCCAGCAACCGGGCCACTTCCTTGAAGGGTGTGCCGTACCGGGCGCGGACGACGTCCGTGGTCATGACGGAGCCGACCTTGTTGTGCTTCATGGTTGTCCCTCCTCAGCGGAGACGGCGCAGATACGGGTCCTGGGGCCTGCGGGGCAGCAGGCGTACGCGCGCATCGAGCACGGTGGCTCCGCCCGGTGTCGCGAGAACGGGGTTGAAGTCGGCCTCGGCGAGCTGCGGCAGGTCGCTCGCCATGCGGGACAGCCGCAGCAGCAGTTGTTCGAGGCCTTTGAGGTCGACGGGCCCGTCACCGCCGGCTCCGAAGAGGAGCGGGGCGCAGCGCGGCGCCGTGATCAGGTCGTGGACGTCGTGGTCGGTGAGCGGGGCGAGCCGGGCGGCGTGGTCGGAGAGGATCTCGGTGGCGGTGCCGCCGAGGCCGAACAGGACGAGGGGCCCGAAGACCTGGTCCTGCACGACGCCCGCGAACAGCTCGATGCCCCGGTCGGCCAGGGGCTGGACGACGACTCCGGTCAGCAGGCCCGCGAACCGGGTCTCCAGGTCGCGGTAGGCGGCGCGCACTTGGGAGTCGCCGCGCAGGTCGAGATGGACCGCGTGCTGGGCGCTCTTGTGCAGCAGACCCGGCCAGTGGCCCTTCATGACGACACGGCCGTCGGCGCCGCGCAGGCGTTGGGCGGCCAGCACGGCACCGTCCTCGGTGTCGGCCCATGCCCAGGGCAGTTGGGGGATGCCGTAGCAGTCGAGGAGTTCGGCGCAGCCGCGGGGATCGAGCCAGCCGCCGTCGGGGTGGACTTCGAGGTATGCCGTGACAACGGCGTGAGCGCGTTCCGTCTCCACGCCCTTGAGCTCGGGGACCGTCCCCGCGGGCCGGGCGAGCCAGGCCGCACGATGGGCGGCGTGGGCCAACGCCCGTGCCGCCGCCTGGGGTTCGGCGTACGACGGAACACTGCCGCCGCCCTGGGCGGTGGGCAGCAGTTCGACGGGCAGGGCCTGTTCCAGCCGGACCGCGACGACCGGCTTCGTCCTCTGTCCGGGGGCGCCGGTAAGAGCCCGGACGAGGTCGTCGCCGGTCGCCGCGGCGACCGCCGTGGGGACCAGGGCCACGAGGACGGCGTCGATGCCGCCGTACCGCATGATCCGGTCCACACAGTCCCTGAGCTGCCCCTCCGAGACGGCGGCGGTGGCGTCGACGGGGTTGCCGACGGCGGCGCCGTCCGGGAGTACGGCGAGCAGGTCGTCGATGAGTTCGGGGGCGGGCGTGGGCAGGGTCAGCCCGGCCTCGGCGCAGGCGTCGGCCGCGAGAACGCCCGCGCCGCCCGCGTTGGTGACGATCAGGACGCGGGGTCCCGCGGGCAGCGGCTGGGCGTGCAACAGGGCGGCCGCTTCCAGGAGTTCGCCGACGGAGCGGGTGGCGGTGATGCCGGCCTGGGTGAACAGGGCGGCGCGCGTCATGGTGCGGGTGGCGGCGGCAGCGGTGTGCGAGGCGGCGGCCCTGCGGCCCGCCTCGGTGCGTCCCGCGTCGACCGTGAGCACCGGCATGCGGCGGGTGACGCGGCGGGCGGTGCGGGAGAAGGCGCGGGGGCTGCCGAAGGACTCCAGGTGCAGCAGGGCGAGGTCGGTGCGGTCGTCGCTCTCCCACCACTGGAGCAGGTCGTTGCCGCTGACGTCGTACTTGTCGCCGAGGGAGACGAACGAGGAGACGCCGATGCCGAGCCGGGACATCCCGTCGAGCAGGGCGATGCCGACGCCGCCGGACTGCACGGCGACGCCCGCGGTGCCGGGGCGCGGAGGGGCGGCGGCGAAGGTGGCGTCGAGGCGCAGGGCGGGGTCGGTGTTCGACAGGCCCAGGCAGTTGGGGCCGACGAGGCGCATGCCGTGCTCCCGGCAGGCGGCGAGCAGGGCCTGCGCCTGGTCGGCGTCCAGGCCTGCGGTGACGACGAGCAGGGCGCGTACTCCGGCCTTGCCGCACTCCTCGGCGGTCGCGGGGACCGCGGCGGCGGGCACGGCGAGGACCGCGAGGTCCGGCGTCCTGGGCAGGGCGGTGACCGACGGATGGCAGGGCACGCCGAGGATGGCGTGCGCGGCCGGGTTCACGGCGAGCAGCCGGCCGGTGTAGCCGCCCGCGTGCAGCTGGTGCAGGACGGCCCGGCCGACCGAACCGGGCTTGCGTCCGGCCCCGACGACGGCCACGGTGCGGGGGCGCAGTAGGGGTTCCATGCTGACGATGTCGGCGGCCCGGCCGCGTTCCTCGACCGCGCTGAGATAGCTGTCGCTGTCGTCGAGGGCGATGGTGCAGCGCACCTCGGGGCCATCGAAGCGGCGGGCGGTGCGCAGTCCGAGGTCGGCGAAGAGCCGCAGCACCTCGTGGTTCTCGCTGAGCGCGTCGGCCGTGAAGGTCGTGATGCCCGCGGCGCGGGCGGCCGAGACGAGATGTTCGACGAGCAGGGTGCCGACGCCGCGGTGGTGGATCCCGTCGGCGACCGCGATGGAGATCTCGGCCGTGTGCGAGTCGGAATCGCCGCCGGTGTCGTACTCGGCGAGCCCGATGACCTGGCCCTCGGTTTCGGCGAGCAGGGCCCGGTGGCCGACGTGACGCGGGGCGCAGGCGCGGTCGGCGGCCATGGCCGCGGAGCGGCGGCTCGCGGCGAAGAAGCGCAGCCGCAGGTTCTCCGGGGACATCTCCTCGTACAGGCCCTGGAGTTGGTCGTGGTCGTCCCGCCGCACCGGGCGGATGCGGACCGTGCTGCCGTCCGCGAGCAGGGCGTGGACCGGGGGCCTGCCGAGTGCGTCGTCCGTCATGACGGATCTCCTCACGGGTCTTGTCGACACTTGGAGCGTCCAGCGGAGCCGGGGCCGCTCCCATGGGCCGCCCGGGCGGCCCCGCTGGGCCGGTCGGCCCTCGTTCACCGGGACCTGCCCGCCGGGTGGCCCGGGCTCCGGGTGGGCCCGGACGCGATACGGCGCACGGGCTCCTCCTCTTGACGCACACACTCGCCGCGCCGTCCACCGACCGAGGTCCTGGACCGCGCGGCGAGTCCAGGGTTCACGCCGGGTGCGGGACGACCGCCACCGCGCAGCTGGACTGGTGCAGTACGGCGTGGGTGACCCGGCCGAGTTGCGGCCCGAGGTGTCCGCGGCGCCGCTTCGCCCCCACCACCAGCAGGTCGGCGCCGTGCGAGGCGTCCGCCAGGACGCGGCGGGCGTGGCCCTCGACCGTGCGCGGCCGTGTCTCGACATCCGGCGGGGCGTCTCGCAGGGCCTCGGCGAGGGCCTTCTCGGCGCTCTCCTCGTGCAGACGGGCGGGAGCGTCGGCGAGCAGCGGGTGGTCGGTGGTCTCGTGCGCGGGGCACCGCCAGGACCGTACGGCGTCCAGGGCCGCTTCGCGTCGCCGGGCCTCCTCGTAGGCGAACCGTCGTACGGCCGCCGTCGCTTCGGGGTCCTCGCCGACGCCCATGACGACGCGGCCGTGGGTCCCGTGGGACGCCTTGGTGTCGTGGTTGCCGCGCAGCACGATCACCGGGCAGTGGGCGTGGGCGGCGACGGTCAGGCTGACGGAGCCCAGCAGCGCCTCGGCGACCCCGCTGCGGCCCCTTGTCCCCACCACCAGCACGGAGGCGTTGCGGCTCTCGTGCACCAGGGTGTACTCGGGCTCCTCGAAGGCGACGTCGGTGGTGACCTTGAGCTCTGGCTGCCGGGCGTGGGCGCGCCGGGCGGCACCGGCGACGACGTCCTGGGGCAGCACCTCGGCGGAGGGCTTGCCGAGCTCCTGGGCGAGGGCGGCACCCTCGTAGCGGTCCCAGCGGCAGGCGTACACCACGTGCAGCGGCACGCCTCGCAGCGCGGCCTCGTCGGCCGCCCAGTCCGCGGCGCGCAGGCTCGGTTCGGAGCCGTCGACGCCGACGACGACGGGCAGTTCCATCACGTTCACCTCCCTGTGGCGAGGTCGAAGACGATGCGGGCCTTGACCTGGCCGCGCAGGACGTCCTCGATCGACTCGTTGACGGACGAGAGCGGCCGGGTCTCGCTGATGACCCGGGTGCGGCCGGCCGCGTGCAGCTCGAACACCTCGGCGAGGTCCTGCCGGGTGCCGACGATGGAGCCGATCACACTCGTTCCGTTCAGTACGGTGTCGAAGATCGGGACCTGGATCGTGCCGTGCGCGGGCAGGGCGACCATGACGAGCCTGCCGCCGCGCCGCAGTCCGGAGGCGACGGCCGTGAACGCGGCCTCGTCGACGGCGAGGGCGATCGCCGCGTGGGCTCCGCCGTGCTGCTTGAGCACCTGGGCGACGTCCTGCTTGCGCGCGTCGATGACCAGGTCGGCGCCGAGTTCCGCGGCGAGTTCGAGCTTGTCGTCGGTGACATCGATGGCGGCGACGGTGGCGCCCGCGATCTTCGCGTACTGCACCGCGAGATGACCGAGCCCGCCGATGCCGGAGATCGCGACCAACTGGCTCGGGCGCACTTGTGCGACCTTCAGTGCCTTGTACGTCGTCACGCCCGCGCAGGTCAGCGGGGCGGCGTCGACGGCGTCGACCCCGTCGGGCACCGGCTGGGCGTAGTCGGCCCAGGCGAGCATCTTCTCGGCGTAACCGCCGTCGCACCCGTACCCGGTGTTGATCTGCTGCTCGCACAGTGTCTCCCACCCGGACAGGCAGTGCTCGCACCGTCCGCAGGCCTTGCCGAGCCACGGCACGGCGACGCGCTGTCCGAGGCTCAGGTGGGTGACACCGGCGCCGAGTTCCTCGACGATGCCGACGCCCTCGTGGCCGGGGACGAACGGGGGGCTGGGCTTGACGGGCCAGTCGCCGTGCGCGGCGTGGATGTCGGTGTGACACAGGCCGGAGGCCTCGACCCGGATACGGACCTGGCCGGGGCCGGGTAGGGGGTCGGGGCGCTCCTCGATGACCAGGGGCTCGCCGAAGGCTCGTACGACGGCTGCCTTCATGGGTTCAACTCCTCTGTCGATCAGGTCAGTTGTGGGCGACGACCGCGACGGGCGCGACGGCGTGGTGCAGGACGGCGTGCGCGACGGGACCGATGTGGGCGCCGAGGGGGTTGCGCCGGATCCGCCGGCCGACGACGACCAGACAGGCGTCGGTGGCGGCGTCCACCAGCCGGTTGCCGGGGCTGCCGGAGGCAGGGGCCTCGGTGACCTCGACGTCCGGGTACTGCTGCCGCCAGGGCTTGAGCACCTCGGTCAGGGCCGCCGCCTGACGGCGGGCGATCTCGTCGTGCAGGTACGGGTCGGCGGACAGGCCGTAGACGTAGTACGGCGGAAGGTTCCAGCCGTACACGGCCCGCAGGCCGGTTCCCCGCCGGGCGGCCGTCTCGAAGGCGAAGCCGATGACGGCGTCGTGGGGGCCGTGCGGGTCGACGCCGAGGACGACGGGCTTGAAGGGAGTGGCGGCGGACGGGATGCCGGCCGGATCCGCCTCGTGCTCGTCGGCGGCCTGCTCCCCGGCACGGACCAGGACGACGGGCCGCTCGGCGTGGGCGATGACGGACAGGCCGACCGAGCCGACCATGAATCCGCCGATTCCGCTCAGTCCGCGGGAGCCGAGGACCAGCACTTCGGCGTCCTCGGCGGACTTGGTGAGAATCTCGGAAGCGCTGCCCGTCAGCTGCTCCACGCCCACCTCGACACCGGGGTGCCGCAGCCGCAGCCCCTCGGCGGCCTCGCGGGGCACGCGCTCGCTCCAGTGCTGCTGGGTCTCCGCGCCGAGGAGCGGGGCCTGGGCCATGGGGTCCGGGACGGGTTCCCAGACATTGACGATCTTCAACGGCAGGCCGCGCAGCTTCGCCTCGCGGGCTGCCCATTCGGCGGCCGCCCGGCTCTCGGAGGAGCCGTCGAGACCTGCGACAACGGTGCGCACCATGGTTCTGCCTCCTGTCGGTTTCTGTGTCCAGCGTCGTCCCGGGCGACATGGGCGCAGCAGGGGCCGCAGGTCCCCACGAGGGGCCGACCGGCCCACCCGCCAGTGGTACCGCCGAAGGACTGAACGGTCCCTTTGCCACCCGGCGTACGCTCGCCGAACCTGAAGGCAGCCGACGAAAGGAATCCCATGTCGAACGGTTCGGGCAGACGCGAACCGGGGTGGCGCCGACTCGCGCCCGGCATCGCCACGCTGTCCGGATACCGCCGCGCCTGGCTGCGCGGCGATCTGCTGGCCGGGGTCACCGTCGCTGCGTATCTCGTGCCTCAGGTGATGGCGTACGCGGGCGTGGCCGGGCTGCCACCGGTCGCCGGGCTGTGGGCGATCCTGCCGGCGCTCGGCCTGTACGCGGTACTGGGCTCCTCGCGGCTGCTGTCGGTCGGCCCGGAGTCGACGACCGCCCTGATGACGGCGACGGTGGTGGCGCCTCTGGCGGGAGCGGATCCGGACCGCTATGCCCCGCTGGCCGCGGCCCTCGCCGTGACGGTCGGGCTGCTGTGCCTGGCGGCCCGGCTGCTGCGCCTCGGTTTCGTCGCCGACCTGTTGTCCCGCCCGGTCCTGATCGGCTATCTGGCGGGCGTGGCCCTGATCATGATCGTGGACCAGCTGCCCAAGCTGACGGGGGTGGACACGTCGGGATCGGGCTTCTTCCCGCAACTCCGGTCGTTCTTCGCCGACTTGACGGAACTGGACCCCGCGACCACGCTCTTCTCCGCAGTCGCGCTCGCGTTCCTGTTCACGGTGGCGTGGCTGCTCCCCACGGTCCCCGGCCCGCTCCTCGTGGTGATCCTCGGCACGGCGGCCGTGGCCGTCTTCGACCTCGACGACACGCACGGCCTCAAGGTGATCGGCGAGGTCCCCTCGGGCCTGCCCGCGTTCGCGGCCCCCGATCTCACCATGCTGCCGGACCTGGTGCTGCCCGCCCTGGGTGTCCTGCTCGTCGCGTACACGGACTTCATCCTCACCGCCCGCGCCTTCGACCCCCACGACGAGGGCGGCCGGGGTCTGGACGCCGACCAGGAGTTCCTGGCGCTGGGCGCGATCAACCTCGGTGCCGGATCACTGCAGGGCTTCCCGGTCAGCAGCAGCGCCAGCCGTACCGCGCTGGCCTCTTCGGCCGGCGCCCGCAGCCCGGCGTACTCCCTGGTCGCGGGGGCGGCCGTGCTCGCCGTCCTGCTGTTCCTCAGCCCCCTCCTGACGCGCACCCCGTCGGCGGTGCTCGGCGCGCTCGTCGCTTACGCCGCGGTGCGCATGATGGATCTGGCGGGCTTCGCCCGTCTGGCCTCCTTCCGCCGCCGCGAACTGTTGCTCGCGCTCGGCTGCCTCGTCGGCGTGCTCACACTGGATCTGCTGTACGGCGTGCTCGTCGCCGTCGGCCTGTCCGTCGCCGAGCTGCTGAGCCGGGTGGCCCGGCCGCACGACGCGATCGAGGGGCTGGTGCCCGGGGTGGCCGGCATGCACGACGTGGACGACTATCCCGACGCCCGCACCGTCCCCGGACTGCTCGTCTACCGCTACGACTCCCCGCTGTTCTTCGCCAACGCGCAGGACTTCCACCGCCGCGCCCTGGAAGCCGTCGACCAACAGACCACCGCCGTGCGGTGGTTCGTCCTCAACACGGAGGCGAACGTCGAGGTCGACATCACCGCCTTGGATGCGGTCGACGAGCTGCGGCGCGAACTCGCGGGCCGTGGGGTCGTGTTCGCCCTCGCCCGGGTGAAGCAGGATCTGCTGGACGACCTGGAGGCGTACGGACTCGTGGAGTCGGTGGGCCGGGAGTTGATCTTTCCGACGCTGCCGACGGCGTTGGCGGCGTACCGGCGATGGTCCGACACCCGGTGAGCGATGCCGGTCAGCCGACCGGCAGGTCCGGCCGGACCAGCGTCCCCGAGCGGCCGTGCACTATCTCGTACGCCGCGTCCAGCGCCCCGATCGCCGCCAGTTGACCGGTGTGCTCCACGAACCGGGCGGCGGCCTCGGCCTTGGGGCCCATCGAGTCAGCGGCGTAACCGGCGGCGCGGAGTTCGCCGGGTGTGGCGTCGAGGACCGACCGCCGCTCGGGGGTGCCGTAGTCGGCGTAGACGTTGGGGACGTCGGTGAGAATGAGCAGGAAGTCGGCCTTCACGTCCTCGGCGAGCCGGGCCGCGGCCAGGTCCTTGTCGACGATCGCCTCCACGCCGCGCAGCGCGCCCGTGGAACGGTCGGCGACGACGGGGACGCCGCCACCGCCCGCGCACACCACCACGCTGCCCGTCTCGAGCAGCACCCGGACCGTGTCGCACTCCAGCACCCGCTCGGGCCGCGGTGCCGGCAGCACCCGCTGTCGGCCGCCCCGCACCCTCGTCATCGCCCAGCCGTACTCGTCCGTCAGGAAGTCGGCGACGTTGTCCGGGTAGGCCGGTCCGACGGCCTCGGTGGGCCGCGCGAAGGCCGGGTCGTCGGCGCGCACCTGGGTGTGGGTGAGCAGGGCGACGACTCGGCGCCCGGGCAGCGCGTTCCGCAGGCCGTGCACCAGGAGGCTGCCGATCAGGCCCTGGGTCTGGGCGCCGAGCAGATCGACCGGGCAGGGCGCGCCGAGCGACCGGTCCGCCGCGCTCTCGGTGGCGAGGAGGCCGAGCTGCGGAGTGTTGCCGTGGGTGATGACCAGGTCGTGCTCATGGGCCAGGGGCGCGACCGCGGTCGCGACGCGGACGACGTTCGCCCGCTGAACGCCCGCGTCGGGGCGGTCACCGCGGCGCAGCAGGGCGTTGCCGCCGAGGGCGACGACGATACGCATGGCTGGACTCCTCGTGCCGGGGCCGGTGGGGCTCACGCCCATCGAACGGCGTTCCGCCCCCGGACCGCAGGATGCTGAAGGGCTTCGAAGGACCGCCGGGTGGCCCACGGACGGGGCCGGACGGCCCATGGCCCGGGCGGGTCCGGGCGGCCACGCTGGTGGTGGTAGCTCCGTATGCCTCCCCGGATGTCCGTGACTCCCCGTCCTCGACTCCGTCAGGCACACGACCCTCTGGAGGCACGCCATGAACGCACCCGCAACGATGAGCATGCCGCGGGCGCTGCCTGCCGCGCACCGCGACCGTCTGCTGGGGATCGCCCGTGAGGTCTCCTTCCCCGAGGGCGTCCGGCTCTTCGAGGAGGGCTCCCGCGCCGACCGATTCTGGATCGTCCGCACCGGCACGGTCGACCTCGACATTCGGGTGCCGGGACGACGGGCCGCGGTCATCGAGTCCATCGGACACAACGAACTCGTCGGTTGGTCCTGGCTGTTCCCGCCGTATGTCTGGCATCTGGGCGCCGGAACCGCGTCGCCGCTGCGGGCCTACGAGTTCGACGCGGACGCGGTACGCCGACTGTGCGAGGACGACCCCGAGTTCGGCCGGACGATCGCCCGGTGGGTCGGCGAGGTCGTCGCGCATCGTCTGCAGGCGGCCCGTACGCGGCTCCTCGACCTGTACGCCCCCTACGGCAGCGGCAGCATGCGCTGACCGCGCCCGTACCGAGGACCCCGTAGCGAAAGGCCGACGAGCGAAGGAGCCACCGTGTCCGGTACCCCGCACATCGTGAGTGACGTGATGACCCGCGACGTGGTCTGTGTACACCGCGACGCCGTCTTCAAGGACATCGTGCGGACCATGCAGGACCGCAAGGTCAGCGCGCTGCCCGTGGTGGACGGCGGCGGCCGGGTCGCCGGCGTGGTCTCCGAGGCGGATCTGCTGCCCAAGGAGGAGTTCCGCGACAGCGATCCGGACCGTTACACCCAGCTGCGCCGGCTGTCCGACCTGGCGAAGGCGGGTTCGGTGACGGCGGGCGAGCTGATGACCTCGCCCGCCCTGACCCTCGGCCCCGACGTGACGCTGTCGCAGGCCGCGCGGACGATGGCGCGGGCTCGAGTCAAGCGGCTGCCGGTCACCGACGCCGAGGGGCGACCGGTGGGCATCGTCAGCCGGGCCGACCTGCTCAAGGTGTTCCTGCGCGACGACGAGGACATCGCGGAGGAGGTGCGGCGTGAGGTCGTCGCCTACCTGTTCCCCACGCACGCGGACACGGTGGCGGTCGAGGTCCACGACGGTGTCGTACGACTGGGTGGCCGGGTCCGTGACAGGTCCCTGGTCCCCGTGGTGGCACGGCTGGTCCGCGCGGTGGAGGGGGTCGTGGACATCGAGTTCCGGCTCGACCAGGACGACGACCCCGACCTCGGCTGATCCGGACCCGCGGGCCCTCCGCCGCTCCTGTGCGCAACGCTGCTCGGGTGCCCGGTGATCATCTTCACGGGGACCCCGGCCGAACGGCACAGCGCCATCGCCGTCGCGGGAGGCGGGGAAACCGTCCACGGCCAGAAGGACCGGCCCGGCCGGTGGGACGCGTCGGTTCCTCCCTCAGGAGGGGGGCCATGGCACGACAACCTCACTCCGGCCTCCTGGAAGGTCGTCTGCAACGACAGCGGGACGGGCCACTGCTGGACCAGGGTGACCCTCGCCTCGAAGGGCCGTCCCACCGCGCGGGCCGACCCGGGTTCAGTCGGCCAGGACCAGCCGCCCCGTCTCTCCCGGCGCCAGACGCACCGACCGGTCCGGCAGCCGTACGTCGATGGGGGTGGCGTCGGACGACGGCACCGTGATCTCCAAGCCGCCCCGCTCCAGGCGCAGGCGTACGCCCCAGTGGCCCCGGTAACGGAGCTCGAAGCCGTACGAGGAGAGTTCCGGCAGGGGCACCGGGTCGAGCCACAGGGCCCCGCCCCGGGTCTCCAGGCCGGTCAGCCCTCGTTGCACCAGATCGAGCGTGCCGGCCATGGCGCCGAGATGGATGCCCTCGCCGGTCGTACCGCCCTGCACATCGGCGATATCGCCCTGGAGGGCCTCGTGGCAGTACTTCCATGCCTCCGCCCGCCGTGCCCGGGCCAGCACCCACCCGTGCACCAGACCGCTGAGGGTGGAGCCGTGGCTGGTGCGGCGCAGGTAGTGGTCGACCGTCCGGCACCATGTCTCCTCGTCGAGCCGCAGCCCCAGCCGGCGGAACAGGCCCCGCAGTTCCGCCGGGGAGAACAGGTAGCCGAGCATCAGCACATCAGCCTGTTTGGACGCCTGGTAGCGGTTGACGGTGTCGCCCTCCGCCTCCAGGATCCGGTCCAGGCGCCGGATGTCGCCGTAGCGCCTCCGGTAGCCGTCCCAGTCGAGTTCGACGAGATCGCCGTAGCCCTCGAACTGGCTGATGACTCCGGCGTGGAAGGGCACGTGCAGGGTGCGTGAGACGTCCTCCCACAGTTCCAGCTCGCCCCCGTCCAGGCCGGTGCGCTCGACGAGTTCGCGCCGGCGGGGTTCGGGCAGGGCCCGCAGCAGTTCCAGGGTGCGGGTCAGGACCCAGGCCGCGGTGACGTTGGTGTACGCGTTGTCGTCGAGACCGGGTGTGCTCGCGCCGGGGTACGCCTCGTGATACTCGTCGGGGCCGACAACGCCCTTGATCCGGTGCCGACCGAGACGGTCGTCGTAGACGGCCGAGTCGGCCCAGAAGCGGGCGATCTGGAGCAGCATCTCGGCGCCCTTGGTGTGCAGGAACTCGGCATCACCACTGGCCTCACAGTACTCCCAGACGTTGTAGGCGATGGCCGAGCCGACATGGTGCTGCAGCCTGGAGTGGTCGGGCAGCCAGCGGCCGGAGCGCGGATTGAGGTGGAGCTGCTGGGTCTCCTCGCGGCCGTCGCTGCCGCTCTGCCACGGGTACATCGCCCCCTTGCGGCCCACCTGTCGCGCGGCCGCGCAGGCCTGCTCCAGGCGGCGGTGGCGGTAGCGCAGCAGGGCACGGGAAACCTCGGGGAAGTGCAGATTCAGGTAGGGCAGGACGAACAGCTCGTCCCAGAAGACATGGCCGCGGTACGCCTCGCCGTGCAGGCCCCGCGCGGGCACACCGACGTCGAGGTCGGCGGTGTGCGGGGAAAGGGTCTGCAGCACGTGGAAGAGGTGCAGCCGCAGAATGCGGCCCCCCTCCCCGGCCACGTCCAGGGCCGCCCGGCGCCACAACTGGTCCCAGGCGGTGAGGTGTGATTCGAGCAGTTCGTCGAAGCCCGGGGACCGTTCCACCCGGTCGACCGCGGCGTACAGCGGATCGCTGATGGCCGGGTCGCGAGAGGTGTGCAGGGCGACGGTCTTGTCCACGGTCACGGTTGTGCCGGACGTCAGGCCGAGGCGCACCTCCTGGACCGCGCGGTTCGGTTCGTGCCGGGCGGTGGCGATCCCGTCGGCGGTCAGCCGGGCAGCCATGCCGACGCGGATGTCCGAGGTGCGGGTGCGGCAGCGCAGCCACACGGTGTCCGGTCCGGCGGAGCCGGCGTGCACATGGGTGAGATGACGGCCGTCCAGATCCCGGTACCGGGGCACGCCCGCGTTGGTGACACCGCCGTCGAGAGCGGCCTCGACCTCCAGCTCCCCGGCGAAGCCCTCGGCCGTGAACTCGGTGCGCAGGACGGCCAGATGGGGGTCGGCCATGTGCACGATCCGCTGCTGCCGGACCGCCAGCACCCGTTGCGCGCCGAGGTCGTAGCGCGTGTGCCGCTCCAGCATCCCGGAGGCCAGGTGCAGGGTCATCCGGTGCGCGAGCACCGGGGTGTCGTCGGGGGTGACCCAGTCCTCACCGGACAGACGGAAGCGCAACGGCAACCAGTTGGGGAGGTTGACCATGTCCTCGTTCTCGACCTCGCGGCCCGCGACCTCGGAGGTGAGCCGGTTGTAGCAGCCCGCGACATACGTGCCCGGGTAGTGCACGTCGTCCGCCGCGCACTCCGGCAGTGCCCCGCGGGTGGCGAAGCCGCCGTTGCCCAGCGTGCACAGCGACTCGCGGAGCCGTTCGTCGGCGGGCGTGTAGCCCTCGTACTCCCAGGTCCAGCCCGTCACTTCGTCTCCCCTGCCACGACCAGTTCCGCGAGGTCGCGTACGACGACATCGGCACCCCTGTGCCGCAGTGCGCCGCCCGAGTCCCCGGTCCCGGCTCGATCCACACCGATCACGAGAGCGAATCCGCCCCGTCGGCCCGCCTCCACTCCGGCCAGGGCGTCCTCCACCACCGCGGCCCGGCACGCGGGGACACCGAGTCGTCGCAGCGCCTCCAGGAACAGGTCCGGCCTGGGTTTGCCCGGCAGGGCGAGCCGGGCGGCCTCGCCGCCGTCCACGAGCACGTCGAACAGGTCCAGCACACCCGCGTGGTCGAGCAGTTCACCCGCGTGCCGGGACGCCGAGGCGGCCGCGACGGGCACCCCCGCCCGGCGCAGGGCACGCACGAGGCGGACAGTGCCCGGGTAGGCGTCGACGCCGTGCGCGCGCAGCCGCTCGGTGAACAGCCGCTCCTTGTCCGCGGCGACGGCCCGCACGGTGTCCTCGGAGGTGTCGAGGCCGCGGGAGGCGAGGAAGGCGGCGGCGCCGTCGAGGCGGGACTTGCCGTCCACATGGCGCAGATAGTCGTCCCGCACGTCGAACGGCCGCCGCTGGGCGGGGTCCGCGGGCGGATGCGCGCGCAGGAACGCGTCGAAGGCCGTCTTCCATGCCGCGGCGTGCACCCGGGCCGAGTCGGTGATCACTCCGTCGGTGTCGAACACCACGGCACGGATGCCCCGCAGGGCGGGGGCGACCCGCTCGCCGGGGTCCGCGTGTGTGCGGGGGCGGCGCACGGTCACACCGGCTGCGGGACGATGGCGACCGGGCACTGCGCGTGGTGCAGCAGTGTGTGTCCCACCCGGCCGAGCTGGAGACCGAAGTGGCCGGTCCTGCGACGCGCCCCGATGATCACGAGGTCCGCGGCCGCCGACCGGCTCAGCAGCACCCTGCGGGCCGGCCCTTCCACCGTGGCGCGCCGCACGGTCACATCCGGGTGGTCGGCCGCGGCGTCGTGCAGCACGGCGTCGAGCAGCGTGGAGGCCTGGTCCTCGTGCTC
Source organism: Streptomyces sp. NPDC051913 (assembly GCF_044593635.1). Classification (NCBI taxonomy): domain Bacteria; kingdom Bacillati; phylum Actinomycetota; class Actinomycetes; order Kitasatosporales; family Streptomycetaceae; genus Streptomyces; species Streptomyces sp. NPDC051913. Next base: position 153,724 of record NZ_JBIUCI010000016.1, read on the forward strand.
GTGGCCCTCGTGTCCGGCCAGCAACGGGTGGTCGGCCGTCTCGTGTGCCGGGCAGCGCCAGGCGCGTACGACGTCCAGGGTGCACCGGCGGGCCTCGGCCTCGCGGAAGGCGAACCGCACGGCCGCGGCGGACGTGGCGGGCTCGCCGACCCCGAGCAGGATACGTTCGTGGGCGCCCTCCCGGCCGGGGCGGTCACCGCGGACGACGATCACGGGGCAGTGGGCACGGGCCGCGACGATCAGGCCGACCGAGCCGAGCAACAGGCCCTGCAGCTCGCCGCGGCCGCGGTTGCCCGTGACCAGCGCGGTGGCGCCTTCCGCCTCACGCAGCAGCGCGTCGGCCGGTTCCTCCGGGATCACCTCAGTGACCACCTTGACCTCGGGGTGGCGACGGCCGGCGCGTTCCGCCGCGCCGGCGACGATGTTGTCGGCCATCACCTGCTCGGACGGCCGGTTCGGGCTCGTGGACGGCAGGACGCCCTCGTAGCGCTCCCACAGCGACGCGTGCACCAGGCGCAGGGGCAGCCCGTGCCGGGCCGCCTCGTCCACGGCCCAGTCGACCGCCAGCAGGCTCGAGTCCGATCCGTCCACACCCACGACCAGGGGCAGCTCCATCGTTTCCACCGCCTTGTGTCGGGCCGCACCGTTGCAGCGCGGAACTCCACTCTCACCGTCCCACGCGCGGACGCACGACAGGAGGGGTGGATCGGCCCTGACCGGGGCCGTTCGGCCCCTGGGCCGGACTCTGCAGACCCTGCTGGGGCAGGCACGGTCTTCGGCTACAGCTCGGTCGTCATGGGCCTGTTCCTGATGCTCGCCCGCCTCGTCGGCCTCGCCGTCCTCATGTCCACGCCGGGCACGGTCCGGCGTCCGGGCGATCGGGAAACGGTCGTCTCGCGGTGCTGTGGGTGGCATTCCTCGGGGTGAGCGTGGTGGCGTTCTTCGCCCCTGGTGATCGGCCTCAACGCCCCTTTCCGTACCGCGCCCGTGGCGACGATGCCCGCCGCCGGCAGGCGGACAGCGCGGCTGCGAGCGACCGAGGCCCTACCGGGGTCGGTGTGAGTGGTGCGGTTGCGTCCGGGGCGATCCATAGACTGACCGCATGGACGAGACCGAGACGTGGGAGACCGTCTGCCGGGTGTGCGGCTACGACGACGCCGACGTGTTCTGGGCGGACGGATGGCCGACCGCGGAGATCTGCTCCTGCTGCGGCAACGAGTCCGATGTCGGTGACAACAGCGTCCTGGGCCTGCGCAACTATCGCGGTTACTGGGTCGGGCAGGGCGCCCCATGGCGGAGTCCCGGTGCGGAACGCAAACACCGCAGCCAGGGCTGGGACCTGCTGCGGCAGTTGGCGAACATCCCCGAGCAGTGGCGCTGAGCCGCAAGGCCCGCGCCTGTCGGCATGCCGCGAGGGCGTGGCGGCGCCGAGGGGGGTGCGCGCCCCGGTCGCCGGGCAGCGGGTCGCGCAGCACCGAACCGCCCCGTTGCGGGTCGTTCGGTGGACGGTCGCTCAACACGAAACGGTGATGCGGTGGTCCGTGCCTGTGCCCCGGGTGCGGGTCGGGGTCTGCTCCGGCTCCGTCGGCGGGCGGTGCGTGCGGCGGTTGATCCGGCGCAGCGCCGGCTCGTCGAAGAACGCGATGTCGACCGGGGTGCGCACAGGGACGGGGTCGAGCAGATTCAGGGTGCGGTCGACGTCCGAGTCGTCGTACAGCGGCTGGGCCGGATGGTGCTTGGACCAGCCGTGTTCGTTGGCGTGGTGGGCGGCTTCCCACTGGAGCTCGGCGCTGTCCCGCAACACGATCTCCATCAGCCGAGCGGTGAACTCCGTCGTCACGATCCGCCCCCGGAAGCCGTGCCGCACCAGTCGCGGCAGGTAGCCGCAGTGATCCAGGTGGGCGTGGGTGACGACGACCGTCGCGATGTCCGCGCCGTCGCAGGGCAGCTCGCGCCCGCAGTCGACGCGGACCCGGGCGTGGTCGCTCTCGACGAGGAACTTGCTGCCAGTCACCGTTCCCACTCCGCCCAGGAACGACAGCGGCGCCGGGCGTGACCGGGGCGCGGTGTTCTCGTCCGGTCCCGCTACGACTGCGCAATCAGGATCCGCGAGAAGCGGGCGGGTCCTTTCCGCCCTCTTGTGCTCATGCCTTTCCGGCCGGCCCGCCGGACCGTTCGGGCTGCTCGTCGTCCACCAGATCCGGGTCGAGGACCGGCCGCCGGGGTGGGCCCATGAGCGCGCAGTCCACGTCCACCACGCCCTCCACGGCCCGTGCCAGTCGTACTGCGATGGGGACGAGGCCGGTGTCCCAGATCCGGCCCGCAAGGGAGACGACCCCGTCCCGCACTTCCACTCGCACCGGTTCCAACGGGTCGGGGAAGAGCGGCTCGACCACCTCTCGGCGCACTTCCCGGGCGATGTCCGCGTCGGTGCGCAAGAACACCTTGAGCAGGTCGCTGCGGCTGACGAGGCCGGTCAGGATGCCGGCGCCGTCCACGACCGGGAGACGTTTGACCTGGTGCCTGGCCATGATCCGGGCGGCCCGGGCGAGGCTCGCGTCCGCTTCGACGGTGACCGCCGGTGCCGTCATCAACTCGCCCGCGGAGCGTGCCCGGGCCCGGGCGAGGGCTTCGGAGCGGCGCAGGAGGGCGTCCGCGTCGGGGTCGTGGGCGCGGAACTCCTCCTTGGGCAGCAGATCGGCCTCGGAGACGACGCCCATGACCCGGTGCGCGTCGTCCACCACGGGCAGCGCGCTGACCTGCCAGCGCCGCATGGCCTTCACGATGTCCTTGAACGTCGAGGTGCTCTCGAGGGCGACCACCTTGCGCGTCATCACGTCGCTCACGAGGCGGGGGGTGCTGTGCATGAGGACCTCCGGCGGTGCGCGCCGATCGTCACGGGACCGACGTCTGCCTCCAGACTGGGCCGAGCGAGCCGCCGCGGGCTTGGGCCGACCGGCCCTCGTCAAGGGCCCCGACAGGGCAGTCCGCCCACCCCTGTGACGGCACGGCACCCACCGAACGGGCCTGCCGCACACGCCTTTTCGGCGCGGCCCGAAGGGGCCGGTCGGCCCTGTGCCGGGCCAGGTCAGCCGCTTCGTTCTGCGCGGGGCGCTGGACCGCCTCGGCGAGCGGTATCCGCAGGTGCGGCTGACCGCCGATCAGGTGCCGCGGTCCGCCGCCGACGCCTTGGTCGCCGCGGTCGACGAGGCGGAGCTGCTGGTGCTGGGCAGCCGGGCCTTCAGCGGCTTCGGTGGTTTCATGGCCGGCTCTGTGGCGCTGGCGAGGTGGCCCGGGCGACGCGGCCGGTGGTGCTCGTACGGGCGCCTCACAGCCTGGAGGCCGAGCATCTGCCGGACGCCGAGGGCCGACCCGCGGTCGGCACGCCGTACCGGGACGTGGTGGTCGGCGTCTTTCCCTCGCGTCAGTGTGACGAGGTGCTCGCGTTCGCCTTCGAGAGCGCCATGACGCGGGCCGCGCCGCTCCGTGCCGTGTACGCCTGGCAGCTGCCGTACACGCCCGGCGCCGCGGTGACCAAGGCACGCGAAGCCATCGGCAGGGCCGCCGAACGGAATCTTCGTACGGCACGCAAGTCCGCGACCCCGCCGCCCTGGCGCGGGGGCCCGGCACGGAGAGCGACGGCTGAGCGGGGTCACCCCGTTGTCGGCACGAGCACCACCGGGCAGTGCGAGCGGTGCAGGAGGGTGTGTGCCACGGAGCCGAGCTGCGGTCCGAGCCGGCCGGTACGGCGGTGGGCGCCGATGACGACGACGGCCGTGCCGCCGGTGGCGGCCAGCAGTGCGTCGGCCGGGCTGCTGCGTACCGTGCGAGCGTCCACCGCGACGCCAGGATGCTGCTCTTCCAGGAGGGCCAGGCTGAACCGCGGTACCGCTTCCTCGGCGTGTTCCTCCCGGGCGAGCCGCCGCTGTCCAGGGCTCGTGGCGGGGATCAGCGAGGGAAGCTCGGGGGTGATGTGCCGGTGGGTGCGGGAGTGCAGGACACGCAGCCGCACACCACGTCGTTCGGCCTCGTCGAAGGCGTACGCGGCGGCCTCGGCGTCGCAGTCGTCCTCCAGGCCGAGCAGTACCTCCTGCGCGCCGTCGCACGGATGGTCACCCCGTACGACGAGCAGGGGGCCCCGCGCCTGCGCGGCCAGCCGCAGGCTCACGGAACCGGCCAGCAGTCCGGTGACACCGCCGAAACCGCGGGTTCCCACGACCGTGAGGGCCGCGCCCTCGCTTTCCTCGGCGAGCGCCGGGACCGGGCTGCCCGCGACGGCCCGGGACGTCACCGCCAGACCGGGGTGCCGTGCCTGCACGCGCGCGGTGGCCGACGCCAGGACGGGGCCGGCCTGGTCACGGTCGGGCACGGCGTACAGGATCCGCAGGCCGGCACCGCGTCGTACGGCCTCGTCCGCGGCCCAGTCGAGCGCCCGCACGGCGACCAGTGATCCGTCCGTTCCCACGGCCACATGCTGGAGAGTCATGACCCCTCCTCCTTTGCTCTGTGCTCTCGATGCTCGTACGACGCGGACGCCCCGGGCAGGGGCCACGTGAACCCGGTGGGCCGCCGGACGGCCCCTCTCGCAGGGCCCTGCGGGCCGCAGGCCCGGTTCTCGGTTCAGTCGGGCAGGCGGACGCCGTGACGGGTGCGTCCGCCGACGAGCTCGCGGCCCGTCACCAGCTCCGCTTCGATCCGGACGAACACCTCCTCTGGTGAGGACACCCAGGAGCGGGGCCCGGTGCGGGTCAGGCGGTCGTGCTCGGCCGCGTCCGTGACGACCGTGGCCGCGCCGGTGACCACGACGCTCCATCCGGAGTGGGTGACCGCGTCGACCTGGTCCGCTTCGAACGCGACGACGGTGCCGTCGATGGCGCGCACCAGTTCCGATCCGGCCGCGGTGCGCAGCAGCACCGCGTCGTCGGTGTCCAGACTGAAGTTGACCGGCAGCACCGCGGGCAGGGCGTGCCGGGTGTGGACGATCCGGCCGACGGGCACCTGGCCCAGCAGGCGCAGGCACGCCGGACGCTTGAGTTCACGGAATCCGTCGTTGGGATACATGGCCAGACCGTCTTTCACCGGATGCAGCGCGCAAGGCACGTGTGCGTCCATGGTGCGCGGGCCACCGCCGCCCGCGAAGGGCCGTTCGTCCCGGATGTCCCGCACAACGGCCCCCTCGCTTCGAGGCCTGCCGTCCAGTGATGCGGGTGCGGTCCCCTATCCGACGGGCCCCCGTGTACGGCCGCGAAGGCGTGCGGGCTCCTGGGGCGCCCTACTCCTGCTTCAGGAGGGGCGGCGCGGGCCGCGACTTGCTCAACTGCTTGAGCAGAACCGCCTCCAGCAGGCTGGTCACCCGCAGCGGGGCCAGCCGCCGGGCCCGCCACAGGGTGGTCGTGCCCCGTCCGGGGAACGCCAGGACGCGCCCCCTGGCCAGGGCGCGTTCGGCGGAGCGCAGCACGACGTCGGGATGGATGCCGGGGGCGTCGCTGATGACGTCGGGATGGTTGCGCTGCATCTCAGTGAGCATCGGCGTCTCCACGGCGGGCGGGCAGACGCACACGACCCGCACGCCGCTGTCGGCGCACTCCCGGGCGAGCACCTCGGCCATCGCCACCAGCGCGGCCTTGGACGCGGAGTAGGCCCCCACCGACGTCATCGGCACCCATCCGGCGATGGAGGCGACGAGGATCAGCGCGCCACCCGGCCCGGCGGCCATGCGGGGCACGACGGCCCGGGCCACCTGGACGCTGCCGAGGTAATTGACCCGCACCAACTGCTCGATGTCCGCGAGGGGTTGGTCCAGCAGTCGGCCCACGCGGGCGATGCCGGCGCAGTGCACGACCCGCGTCGGCGTTCCGACGGCGGCCTCGACGTCCTGGAGGGTCCGGTCCAGTGCGTCGGTGTCCGTGACGTCGCAGGTGAAGGTGTGCAGGCCTGTGTGGCGGGGCAGTTGGGCGAGGCGCTCGGCGTCGTTGTCCAGGGCCGCGACCGGATGGCCTCGCCGGGCGTGGGTGAGGGCGGCGTGTCTCCCGATGCCGCCGGCCGCTCCCGTCACCAGGACGGCCTGCGCGCCGGTGTCCGAAGTGGTGCCGATCCGCCTGCTTCCGATCACGTCGGCTCCCGCGAAGAGGCTCAGAGGTTCCGAGGCGGCACACCGCAGCCTCGCAGAAGAATCCTTGCCTACGCCCCGGCGGTCAACCGCACGAGCAGCACACCCGGCGCCCGCGGCACCGACACCCTGACCGCGTCCCCGTCCCACTCGGCCGTGCCGACGGACGCGTGAGCCGGGTGCAGGACCTCCGCGTGCGCCGCCCGTCCCGCCAAGTGGCCTATGGGCAGGCTCAGTTCGGTCTCCCCGCCCCGACGCCACACCGACAGGTACGTCGTGCGGCCGTCAGACACCCGCATCCCGACCGCGAGCCACTCGTCCGTCCAGCCCGGCAACCCCAGCGGCCAGAACGGCAGGGCCGTCGCGAGGTCCCGGCGGATGCTCCGGTACACGTCCACCGCGTCGCGCACGAGCCGGAGTTGAGGCTCGGACATCCGGTTCAGATGCCCGGACAGGTGGATGCGGCCGAGGAGCGCACCGCCGAGGGTGAAGCGGATCAGGTCGTCGTCGAACCCGGGTTGCGGGTACGCCCAGACGGCGCCCTGTTCCGGCGGGACGGCCGTCGGGGCGGAGGCGGAGATGGGCGGGTAGCGCAGCGGGTCCTGCTGGTCGCTGGTGGACTGGAGCTGGGTGACGGCCAGAGTGGCACCGTCCATGCGCATGCCGCCCGAGGCGCAGTTCTCGACGACCAGTGCCGGGTACCGGTCCAGGACGTCGGACAGCCAGTCGAGGTATGCCTGCGCGTGCCCCAGCAGACCGGCGCCGGGCGCGAGGTCGCCGGGTCCGCGGGTGCCGGGGTCGACGACGATGTTGTAGTCGAGCTTGAGATAGCCGACGCCCCACTCCCCCACGATCCGGTCCACCGTCCGGTCGAGGTGGGCGCGGGCCGCCGGGTGGCGCAGGTCGAGCTGGTGGCGGCCCTGTTCGGTGAGGCGTACGCCGTCGCGCTGGAAGAAGGCGTCGGGCGGCAGCGTCGCCGCGAGCGGACTGTCCACGCCGATGACCTCCGGCTCCAGCCACAGCCCGGCCACCATGCCGCGTGCGCGGATGCGGTCCAGTACGGCTTGGATGCCGCCGCCCGGAAAGCGGCGGGGCGAGGGTTCCCAGGCGCCGACGCTGTTCCACCAGCCGCCGTCGGCGGTGTCGTCGTACCAGCCGGAGTCGATGCAGAAGTACTCCGCGCCGGCCTCGGCGGCGGCGTCGATCAGTGGGAGGAGCTTGGCCGTCGTGGGGTCGCCCATCAGCGTGTTCATGTAGTCGTTGAAGACGACCGGCAGGTGGGTGTGGTCCGGGTGCGGGCGGCGGACGAGGCGTCGGTACGAGGTGAGGGCGCCCATGGCCGCGTCGAACCCGGCGCCGAGCGCGAGTACGCCCTCCACCGTGGTGAACTCCTCGCCCGGCGCGAGCCGGATCCGCCACTGGTGTGCGGCGTCGGTGGGGCCGTTCAGCGCCAGGTGGCTGCCCCCGGCGTGTTCGCCGAGGTCCCAGCGCCAGCCCGCCGGGGACTCGATCTGCCACAGCCAGGTGCGGCCGTCGTCCCGTCGGGTCAGCGCGCCCATCGGCAGATGCCCGTCGGTGGGCCAACTGCCGCGTCCGGTGAGGGCGAGGGCGGCCCGGCTGTCGTGCTGGTGGGCGTCGGCGTTGATGTCGGCGACGGTCGCGCGCAGCGGTTCGGTGTACCAACGGCACTCCGCGAGCCAGTCGTTGCGGGCACGGTGGACGTCGAGGGAGTCCGGCCCCGGCAGACCGGCGAGCAGGAGGCTGCTGACGGACTGGACGACGAGAGGTGTGTCGCCGTCGTTGCGCAGGCGGACCCGGGACCGCAGGAGGGGGATGCCGACCGGGGAGGACAGTTCGGCGAAGGCCGTCAACCCGCTTGCGGGGTCGTGGAGTTCGACGGTGAGGTGCTCCCAGCCGTCACGGCGGTCCGCGCGGTGGCCCCGGTGGCGGAGGCGTGAGCCCAGCGCCGTGCCGGTGAAGCGTGGGCCGGACCAGCCACTGCCGTGCCCGAGAGCGGTGAGCTCGACGAGGGGAAGCGCGGTCTCAGGGTCGCCGGAGCCGGTGCCGTCGAGCCGGATCAGCCGCAGCGTCCCGTCGGCGGCGGTGGCGAACTCTGCCGTCAGCTGTGCGTGTCCCCAACTGAAGGCGCCTCGCGAGGAGTTCGGAACCTGCTGATCGCGCTCCCCCGCATCCGCCGTACCGGTCAAGGCGTTCCCCCTCGGTCGCGTGAATCCGTTGTTACGTTCTCTTGACGCCCCCTGTGTGACCGGTCACAATCCTCGCATGAATGTGACCGGTCACACAAGGAGCCCGGCAAGCATCAGGGACGTCGCGGCCGCCGCCGGCGTCTCGTACCAGACCGTCTCCCGAGTGATCAACGGCCATCCCAGCGTGAAGCCGTCGACCCGGGAGCGGGTGCTCGCCGCCATCGACGAGCTGGGCTTCCGGCGCAGCGCGACCGCGCTCGCCCTGGCCAGCGGGCGCACCCGGGCCGTGACCGTACTCACCGCCAACACCACCCACTACGGCTACGCCTCGATCCTCCAGGGCGTGGAGGAGGCCGCGCGCGCCGCCTCCTACGCGGTGGGGATCAGCGTCCTGGAGTCGGCCGACGAGACCGCCGTCGCCGCGGAGGTGCGGCGAGCGGCCGACGCGGGTGGCGGCCTGATCGTGATCGCCTACGATCCGGCCGGTGTCCGCGCCCTGGGCGCCGTCCCGGCCGGGGTGCCGGTCGTCGGCGTGGTGGAGACCCCGGCGAGCCCGCCCGGCGAGAACCGCCCCTGGGTGTGGACCGACGACCGCGAGGCCGCCTACGAGGCGACCCGTCATCTGCTTTCGCTGGGGCACGAGACCGTGCACTACGTGGCCATCCCGTCCAGCACCCGCCGCACGAGCGCCCGCACCAGCGGCTGGCGGCAGGCCCTGAAGGAGGCCGGCGCCCCACAACCCCGTCCGGTGCAGGGCAGTTGGGGTCCCGCGGGCGGCCACGCGGCGGGGCTGAGGCTGGCGAAGGACCCCGGCGTCACCGCGGTCCTGTGCGGCAACGACGACCTGGCGCTCGGAGTCCTGCGCGCCCTGCACGAGACGGGCCGCCCGGTGCCGGGCGCGGTGAGCGTGGCCGGGTTCGACGACGCCCCGCACTCCGCCTATCTCACGCCGTCCCTGACGACCGTACGCCTGGACTTCACGGGTCTGGGGCGGTCCGCGTTCGCGCTGCTGCACGGGGTGCTGGAGGAGTCGGCGCCGATCGCCCCGCACCCGGTCTCCGTCCCGGAGCTGGTGGTCCGGGAGAGCTCGGGGCCGCCTCCCTCCTGAACACCACTCATCAGCACGGCAGTTGTGAGTCCCGCTTCCTGAACCACCTGCTCCGAAAGGCACGTGATGAAGAGAAGAGCACTCCCCGCACTGGCCCTGATATCCGCCCTCGCCCTGGCCGCCACCGCGTGCAGCGACCCCACCGCTGCCGACCCGGACTCCGGCTCCGACGCCAAGCGGACGGCCGTCGACCCCACGGCCCGTCTCGACGGCGTGAAGCTCACGATGTGGACCGCGCAGAACACGGTCAACGCGCCGAAGCAGGTGATCGACGCCTTCGAGAAGGCCACCGGCGCCGAGGTCGAGACCCAGGCGATCCCGGACCTGTACGAGCAGAACGTGCCGACCAAGCTGGCCTCCGGCGACCGCCCCGACCTGATGTTCTGGCAACCCAGCATCTCCACCCTGCCGTTCGTCCAGCCGCAGCAGAACCTCCTCCCCCTCGACGGGGAGCCGTGGGAGGCGAAGCTGGGCGACACCGAGAAGTCGCTCGGCATGATCGACGGCAAGCGGTACGCGGCGATCGTCACCAGCCCCGCCATGCTCGGCGTCTACTACAACAAGGACGTCTTCGCCAAGGCCGGGCTGAGCGAGAAGGACTTCCCCACGTCGTACGACGAACTGCTGGCCCTCGGCCGCGAGGTGGTCGACAAGACGGACGCGGCGGCCTTCTACGAGGCCGGCGGTGACAAGTGGCCGTTGCAGTGGCAGATGCAGGTCCAGCTCACCGACCTCGACCAGGCCTGGTGGGACGGGCTGAACCGGAACAAGGAGAAGTGGACCGACCCCGTCGTGGTCGGCGCGATCAAGAAGTACAAGGACAAGCTCCTTGATGCCGGGCTGGCCCAGAAGAACTACCGCACCGGCACCTTCACCGGGCAGGCCGACGCCCTGTGGAAGGGCGAGGCCGGGATGGTCCTCAACGTCACCTCCTTCCAGAGTCAGTTGCAGGCCAAGTACTCCACCGCCGAGATCGACCGGCGGATCGGCTGGTTCCCCGTCGCCAACTCCTCGGCCACCGGCCTGTATTCGCCCGACCAGACCAACGGCGTGGTCGCCTTCAGGACGGGTGACGAGAAGCGGCAGAACGCGGCCCGGCAGTTCCTCGCCTTCTGGCTCGGCCCCGACTACGCCGACTACATCAAGGCGATGAAGATCCCGTCCGTGCAGCCTTCCGTGCCCACTCCCGACGGTCTGCCGCAGACCTCCAAGGACCAGGTCGAGGCCCTGCCGACCGCCATCGGCGTCTTCCAGGCGAAGGCGATCGTCGCCCCGGACACGCATCTGTACCTGGCCGACATGATCTACGGGAAGAAGAACCCGCAACAGGTCGGCCAGGCCATCCAGGACCAGTTCGCGCAGGTCGCCAAGGCGCAGGCCGCGCCCGGATTCTGACGATGGCTCATGCGGTCGTACGCGCCGAGAAGCCCGCGCCCGTGTCGGGCGCGCCGAAGAAGCCGGGGCGGCTGCCACGGGCCGCGGTGCACCATCCCTGGTGGTTCGCCCTCCCGGCGATCGTCGTCTTCGCGGGCTTCTTCCTGGTCCCCAACCTGCTCAACTTCTACTACCCGTTCACCGACTGGTCCTCCTACCACCCGGACATCTCCTTCACCGGCCTGGACAACTTCAGGACCGTCGCCGACGACGGCTCACTGCTGCGGGCGATCCGGACGACCCTGCTCTACGCGGTGCTCGCGGCGTTCTTCCAGAACGGCTTCGGGCTGGTACTCGCCCTGCTCCTTGAGGACGACACCCGCTTCAACCGCTTCTTCCGAGCGGTCTTCTTCCTGCCGGTGCTCATCTCGGCCCTGGCGACGGGCTACGTCTTCCAGGCGCTCCTCGACCAGGACGGCGCCGTCAACTCCGTGCTGGGAAGCGACATTCCGTGGCTGGGGTCGACGACGTGGACGCTGGTGGTGGTCACGCTCATTCACGGCTGGAAGTGGATGGGGCTGGCGATGCTGATCTATCTGGCCGGGCTCAAGGGCATCCCGGGGGACATGCTGGAGGCCGCGCGGATGGACGGGGCCGGGCCGTGGCGGACCTTCTGGTCGGTGCGGTGGCCGATGCTGGCCCCGGCCGTCACCTTCAACGTGACCACGGCGCTGATCGGTTCGATGAACACCTTCGACATCGTGCAGGCCACGACCGGCGGCGGGCCCGCCGCCTCCACCGAGGTCTTCAACATCTACATGTTCCGGATCTTCGGGCAGGGCCTGTACGCCCAGGCCTCCGCGATGAGTCTGGTCCTGTTCCTGGTCGTGGTGGCCGTGGCGATCCCGCTGGTCGTCGGACTGCGCCGAAGGGAGCAACTCCTGTGACCCCGGTGTGGCGTCACGCCCGCCCGGCCCTCGTCGTCCTGCTGGCCGGCCTCGCCGTCGGCGTACCGCTGTGGCTGGTCGCCGTCACCTCGGCCAAGCCACAGGCCGAGGCCATCAGGCCGAACCTGGACCTGCCCAGGCACTGGCAGCCCGCCGACAACTACGCGGACGCCGTCAACCAGGGCGAGATGCTCCGCGGCCTTCTCAACTCGCTGCTGGTCGTGGTGCCTTCGGTGATCCTCGTCCTGCTGCTGGGGGCGGGCGCCGCCTGGGTCTTCGCACGCCGCAGGTCCAAGCTGGTCTCGGCGGCGTACGCGCTGTGCATCAGCGGGCTGCTGCTGCCGCCCGCCGTCATCACCATCGTGATGGAACTGCGGCAGCTCGGCCTCGCGAACACCCGCCCCGGCATGATCGCCGTCTACACCGGCATGTATCTGTCGACGTCGATCTTCTTCATGACCGGGTTCGTCCGGACGATCCCCATCGAACTGGAGGAGGCGGCCCGTATCGACGGGGCACCCCCCTGGCGGATCTTCGCGCGGATCGTCCTGCCCCTGCTCAGGCCGGTGATCGCCACCGCGACGATCATGGTGATGCTCTACGCCTGGAGCGACGTCTTCTACGCGTTCTTCGTCCTCGGCGGCGGAGAGCGGGCGACCCTGCCGCTCAACCTCTACCAGGTCGCCAGCGCCCAGCTCTACCTCGAGAACTGGCATCTCGTCTTCGCGTACGTCGCGGTGATGAGCCTGCCGATGGTCGCCGTGTTCCTCGTCGGCCAGCGAAAGATCGTGTCCGGAATCACCAGTGGAGCCGTCAAGTAACCGGAGGTCCGCCAGCGTGCTCGCCCCCACCCGCACGAGATCCCGAACCGCCCTGCTGACAGCCGTGCTCGCCCTCGCCGCCCTCGTCCCCACCCTGGGCTCCGCGTCGGCCGCCGACCCGCAACGCCTCACCGTCGACCTGGCCGACTCCGAGGGCCCGGTGACGCTCGGCGCCAACGGCGCCCTGTACGGCCTCGGCGACGACGGTGTCCCCAGCGACGCCGCCCTGGCACCCCTGAAGATCACCAGCATCTCGCAGAAGCCGGAGGGCGGCGCGCAGCACCCCAACGGCGACGCGCTCTCCGTCTCCAAGTCCTTCTTCCGCAACGGCGGCGGCGAGATCAACGTGATGATGCAGGACATGTACGCCAAGTGGCCGTACGAGGATCTCGGCATCGACGACTACCTCCCCAAGGTCGACAAGATCACCGAGGAGATCGCGGCCGACCCGAACAGCGACCGCTTCGTCTACATCCCGTTCAACGAACCGGACTTCATCTGGTACAAGCTCAACCTCACCGACCAGGCCGCGTACGAGGTCGAACGCGACCGCTTCTTCGCCCACTGGAAGACCGTGTACCACCGCATCCGCGCCATCGACCCGGACGCGGTGATCGCGGGACCCAACGAGACCGGCTACTACCCGCGCTTCCTGCGGGACTTCCTCACCTTCGCCCAGCACGAGAACGTCCTGCCGCAGATCATGACCTGGCACGAGCTGAGCTCCGGCTCGCTGCGCGACTTCCAGGGCCACTACGACAACTACCGAGCGCTTGAGCGGGAGTTGGGCATCGGCCCGCTCCGGATCAACATCGACGAGTACGCCAACCGCCGCGACCTGTCCGTGCCGGGGCAGCTCGTGCAGTGGGTCTCGATGTTCGAGAGGAACAAGGTGTACGCCAACATGGCGTACTGGGACGCCGCCGGCAACCTCAGCGGCCAGGTGGTGCGCTCCAACATCCCCAACGGCGGCTGGTGGTTCTTCCGTTGGTACGCCGGGCTGACCGGCGACACGGTGAAGGTGACCCCGCCGCAGCCGAACACCATCGACACCCTCCAGGGCCTCGCCTCCCTGGACGCCTCCCGCCGCCAGGCCCAGGTCCTGCTGGGCGGTTCGGCCGGCGACTCCGACGTCGTGGTGCGCAACGTCCCCCGCTCCGTCTTCGGCCGTACGGTCACCGCGACCGTCGCCGAGGCGGCCTGGTCCGGGTACGAGGGGCAGCACGCCGCGCCACAGGTGCTGACCCGTGCCAGGCTCAAGGTGGCGGACGACGGCACGGTCACCGTCCCGCTGCGCGGTCTGCACAAGATGTCGGCGTACCGGATCGTCCTCACCCCCGCCGGCTCGGGCACCCCCTCCCCCGCCGCCGTCCCGTGGTCGGCGTCGTACGAGGCCGAGGACGCGGCGATCACCGCCGGGCAGATCTACACGCAGGGCACGGTGAGCAACGCCAACGGCTACGCGGCCTCCGGCACCAAGGACGTCGGCTCCCTCAACCAGCCCACCAGCAAGGTGGACTTCAGGGTGTCGGTCCCGACGGACGGCACGTACGACCTGGCGATCCTCTACGGCAACCAGTCCGGTGGCCCGGCCACCCAACAGTTGTCGGTCGACGGCGCCGCCCCGGTCACGGTCTCGTACGCCTCCACGGAGAACTGGACCTACCGCGCCAGGAACGACGTCGGCATCCGGCTCACGGCGGGCTCGCACGTGCTGACCCTGGCCAAGGGCGACGCCGAGGTCACACTCGACCGCATCGACCTGACGGCCCGTACCGGCGAGGCCTCCGCGTCGTACGAGGCCACCCTCGCCGACGTCAGCGGCCGGCCGTCGTACGACTACTCCTCGTCGTCCGGCGTCGGCACGGGTGCTCTCGTGCTGCACACCGGCGACAGGGCGGTCTTCGACGTCTACGCCCCGCGTGACGGCTACTTCACGGTCCGCTCGCGTGCCTCCGCGCCCGTGAAGCTGCGGCTGCACGGGGAGACGGTGACGGCCGCGCCGGGACAGCCCCTACGGCTGTACCTGGTGGCCGGGAACAACCGTGTCGCGCTGAGCGCGAAGTACGCCTCCGTCCGTTCCCTCGATGTCTCGGGCGACGGCTCGACGGCCGGCACGCTCGCCTACGAGGCCGCATCGGCGACCCTGTCGGGCGGCGCCGAACTCGTCGACTCCGCGCACGCCTCCGGCGGCTCCTACATCGGCTCGCTCGGCAACGGCCCCGACAGCAGAGCCGAGTTCACAGTGGACGCGCCCCGGTCCGGCCGCTATCTCCTCGTCGTGCGGTACGCGCACAACGAGCGGCGTGACAACGGGCACGCGTACAACACGGACATCATGTCCCGTACGGCGGACATCACCGTGGACTCCGGCGCCCCGACCCGGGCCACCTTCAAGAACACCTGGAGCTGGGACGACTACTGGACGCTCGGCGTCCCGGTCGAGCTGAAGAAGGGCACCAACACGGTGACGTTCGGCAACCCGACCGGTTGGGCGCCGAACATCGACCGGATCGAACTGGGGCGTGTGGCAGGAGAGTTCCGGCACTGATCGCGGCACACCACGTCACCGGGGCGGCGCCCGGTCAACTCACCGTGCTACGTACCTCGGGCAGCCCGGGGCCGGTGCAGCGTACGTCCGTCGTCGGGAGCGTTCCGTCGACGAGGTAGGCGGCGGCCGTCCGGTCCACGCAGGTGTTGCCGCCGCTGGCGAAGACGCCGTGCGAGTAGTCGTGGTCGAGGGGGGTCGAGGGTCCGGGTGCGGCGGATGTCGGCGAGGATGCGGCGCGGGGCGGGGCCGGGGGCGTCCGCGCATTTGGTGACGCGGTTGGCGGATTCGTAGGTGCGTGAGTCGGGGCCGTCGAAGGCGGTGGCGGGGCGGAGAGTGGCTACGGTTCCGTCCCGCAGACGGGCGGTGAGGCCGTCGCGGACGCGCAGATACGCCCGGCGGACGGCGTGTGCGCCGGCGCCGAGGGCGAAGCGGTCCGCGTGGGCGGCGGCCCAGGCGAAGAAGGTGTCGCGCTGCCGCAGCAGTGCCCGGCTGGACGACATCGAAGTCGTACCAGTCCCAGGGGCCGACGACCCTGTCGAGGACCATCCGGCCGGTGCGCTGCGGGAAGCGGGCGGCGTAGGCGGCGCCGAGATAGGTGCCGTAGGAGACGCCGAGGAAGTCGGTCCGCGGTTCCCCCGAGCGCGGCCCGTATCGCGTCCATGTCCTGCGCGATCTGCTCCGTCGAGAGGTACGGCAGCACGCCGGCCTCGCGCGCCGCGGTGTTCGGCCGGGGTGCCGGAGGCGGGGAGGCGGGAGACCGCCACCTCGATGCGTCGGCCGTCTGGGTGCGCCCAGTCCAGCGGGACGCTGAGCCGGGCGCACTCGACACGGCGGGGGCGGCGGGCAGGGCGGTAAGGGACTGGTAAATGAAAATGATTATCGATAGCTTGTCTGGGTGCAAGGCCCGGCCCCTCCCGTCCGAGGGCTTCTCCGGGCTGCCCTGAATCCTGAACTCATGGCACGAAAAGGGGAGTTGTGGCTCATCTGCTGATGGTCGAGAGCTGGGTCGGGTCGATGAGCAGACTGCTGCCGAGGGCCATCCGGGAGGGTGGGCACGAGTTCACGTTCCTCACCCGCGATCTGCACCACTACCTCCGCTCGGCGCCCGAGGGCACCGCTCACCCGCTGCTCGGCGCGCGCAATGTCATCACGGCCGACACGAACGACCTGGCCACCCTGCTGCCCGCGATCGAGCGGCTGCACGCGGTGCTGCGCTTCGACGGTGTGCTCACCTCCTGCGACTACTACCTGCCGACCGTGGCGCGGATCGCCGGACGTCTTGGCCTGCCGGGTCCAGGACCGGAGGCCGTCGAGAACGCCTGCCGCAAGGACGCCACCCGCCGCGTCCTCGCCGACGCGGGGGTGCCCGGACCGCGTTACGCCGTGCACGAGGAGTGGGCCGATCTCGTCCGCGCGGCACGGGAGATCGGCTATCCGCTGGTGGTCAAGCCCGTCGACCTGTGCGCGGGTATGTATGTGCGCCGCGTGGACGACGAGGAGCAACTCGCCACGGCCGTACGCGCTTTGTCGGACTTCCCGGTCAACGCCCGGGGCCAGCGCCGGGATCCCGCGGTCCAGCTGGAGGAGCTGCTCGACGGCCCCGAGGTGAGCGTCGAGACCGTGTCGTACGCCGGGGCGGTGCACGTGGTGGGCGTGACCGACAAGAGCATCGGCGGGGCGCCCGCGTTCATCGAGACCGGGCACATGTTCCCGGCCGCCCTGTCGGCCGCCGACGCCGAGGCCGCCGAGCACACCGCCCGCACCGCGCTCAAGGCCCTCGGCCTCACCGACGGGGTCGTGGCGCACACCGAGATCAAGCTGACCTCCGCCGGTCCGCGTGTGGTCGAGGTCAATCCCCGCCCGGCCGGGAACCGCATCACCGAACTGGTCCGCCATGTCACCGGCATCGACCTGGCCGCGGCCTTCGTGGACGTCTCCCTCGGCCACCGACCCGACCTGCGGGGCGGCGACACAGGGCTGCGCAGCGCGGCCGTCGGCTTCCTGGTACCGGAGGCCGCCGGCACACTCGAAGCTCTCGGCGGCGATGAACTCCGCGACAGGCCAGACGTGTTGGAGCTACAGCTCGCCGAGCCGGGCCGACCGGTCACCGCGGCGGGCAGCAACAACGAGTACCTCGGGCACGTCATGGCGGCCGACGCCACCGGGCTGGGCGCCCGGGAGCGGGTCGAGGCGCTGCTCGGCGAGCTGCGGTCCGGGCTGGTGATCCGATGACCGCCGTCACCGGCACCTTGAGTCTCGACGACCTCCTCACCCGCGTCCGCGCCGGTGAGCTGGGCCCGGATCCGGCCGCACAGCGCGTCACCGTGGCCTTCACCACACGACAGGCCGTACGGCACGACGGACGCGGCACCGGCTATCGCAACGAGGTGCTGAGCCTGCGACTGGGCGGAGCCGTCGGCTCCTGCGCGGTGGAGCCCGGCGCCCTGTCCGACGAGACCGTGGAGGAGTGCGTGGGCGCCGATGTGGCCCGGCTGCTGGAGCATCCGGCGCTTCCGGTGCGCGTGGCAGCGCTGGACGCCTATCTGATGCACGTCACCCCGCACACGCCGGAGCACGGGGCGCGTCCCGTAGCTCTGTCCGCCGGTACCTCGCTCGAGAAGTCCCGCGCCCGGGCGGCGGCCGTGGTCGGTCTGCTCGACCTGCCGGCGGGCGCCACCGTGCTGGTGGTGGGCGTCGTCAACTCCCTTCTGGAGGCGTTGCGTTCGCGGGGGCTCGGGTACGTTCCCTGTGACCTCAAGGGTGGGCTGACCGAGTGGGGCGAGGCGGTCGTGACCGACGCGCTCGCCGAGGCGGGCCGCTGCGACGCGCTGCTGGTGTCGGGGATGACCCTCGGCAACGGCACGTTCGAACCGCTGCGGGAACACGCGCGGACGTACGGCAGGCCGCTGGTCGCGTTCGCGCAGACCGGCAGTGCCGTGCTACCGCGCTTCCTCGGCCACGGGGTGAGCGCGGTGTGCGCCGAGCCGTACCCCTTCTTCTGGCTCGACGGCGGCCCGGGGGCCGTCCACCACTACGGCGGCGGCGCGGGTGCCGTCCACAACGGCGGCGGCCCAGGCGCTGCGTCGCGCGGCGACCGTCCGGAGGGCGGACGATGACCACCACCGCCGTTCTCCCCGTCGCCCGCCCGGAACTGCTCGGCCTCCTCGGCCGCACTCCCCTGCTCCGCGTCACCGCCGAACTACCCGGCCCGCATCCCGGCTTCTGGGCCAAGCTCGAAGGGCTCGCGGCGGGCGGTATGAAGGCGCGGGCCGCCGTGTCGATGCTGCTGGGCGCCCGGGAGCGCGGCCAACTGCTGCCCGGCGCACCGGTGGTGGAGTCGACGTCGGGGACGCTCGGCATCGGGCTCGCCTTCGCGGGCCAGGCCCTCGGCCACCCCGTCGTGCTGGTCGGCGACAGTGAACTGGAGGCGTCCATGCGGCAGTTGCTGCGCGCCCACGGCGTCCGGCTGGAGCTCGTGGACCGTCCTGCCCCCGTGGGCGGCTGGCAGGCCGCGCGGCTGGATCGGCTGCGGGAGCTGCTGGCGGTGCTGCCCGGCGCGTACTGGCCGGACCAGTACAACAATCCCGACAACACTGCCGGTTACGCCTCGCTGGCCGCCGAACTCGTCGACCGCCTCGACCATCTGGACATCCTGGTGTGCAGCGTCGGCACGGGCGGTCACAGCGCCGGCCTCATCGGCCCGCTGCGCCGACGCTGGCCCGCGCTGCGGCTGATCGGCGTCGACTCGACCGGGTCCACCATCTTCGGCCAGCCCGCCCGGCCCCGGCTGATGCGCGGTCTCGGCAGCAGCATCCACCCGCGCAACGTCGCCTACGACGCCTTCGACGAGGTCCACTGGGTCGGCCCCGCCGAGGCCGTGGACAGCTGCCGTCGCCTCGCCCTGGGCAGCTTCGTCAGCGGCGGCTGGAGCACCGGCGCCGCCGCCCGCGTCGCGGCCTGGGCCGCCCGCGTCCATCCCGGCGCGGTCGTCGCCACCGTCTTTCCCGACGGCCCGCACCGCTACCTCGGCACCGTCTACGACGACGACTTCGCCGCCGCCCACGGCCTCCACCCGGCCACGGCCGCCACCCGCCCCGTCGAGATCCCCCACCCCCGCGCCGCCGAGGCCACCGGCTGGGTGCGCTGCACCCGCGTCGCCGATCCCCTGCTCCTGGAAAGGACCCCGTGAAGGCCAGCCTGCGCACCGTACGCCTCGCCCTCGCCGAGCCGCTGCGCATCTCCCGCTCCACCATGTCCGCCCGCGACGCCGTGTGGCTCACCGTCGAGCACGACGGTGTCACCGGTCACGGCGAGGCCGTCACCAGCGTCTACTACGGCCTCGACACCGACACTCTCGTACGACTGCTCGCCGCCGCCGGTACGGCCCTCGCACGCTTCCCCGACCCGGAAAGCGCGCTGTGCGCAGTCGAGTTGACGCCCGAGGGCACGCCCCCGGCCGTGACCGCCGCCGTCGAGGCGGCCCTGTTCGACCTCGTCGGCAAGCGGGCCGGGGTCCCCGTCCACCGGCTGCTCGGCAGGGAGGAACCGCCGGTCGCAGCCACCGCCCGCACCATCGGCATCACGTCGCCGGCCGACGCGGCGACGCAGGCGCGACGGCTCGCGGCGAGCGGCTTCGAGGTCCTCAAGGTCAAGGCGGGAACCGTCGACCCGGAGGACGACGTGGAACGTGTCCGTGTCATCCGCGACGTCGCTCCCGGCGCCCGACTGCTCCTCGACCCCAACGGCGCCTGGACGCCGGCCCAGGCCGAGGCGCTGCTCCCCCGGTTCGCCGAGCTCGGCGTCGAGGCCGTCGAGCAGCCGCTCGCGCCCGGCACCCCGGAGGCACTGGGCGCGCTGGCGGAACGCTCACCCCTGCCGGTCATCGCCGACGAGGACGCGGTGGACCTGGACGACGTACGCCGCCTCACCGGACGCGTCCAGGGCGTCAACGTCAAGCTCGCCAAGTGCGGCGGTATCCGTGCGGCCCTGCGGATCGCCGCGGCGCTCGACGGCAGTGGCACGGAGCTGATGCTGGGTTGTCTCACCGCCAGCAGCCTCGGGCTGGCGCCCGCCGTGCACCTGGCCGACCGCGCCCGCTGGACCGACCTCGACGGGCATCTGCTGCTCGCCCACGACCCGTGGACCGGCATCGACGGAGCGGACGGCGTCGTCCGGGCGAACGGCCTGCCCGGTCTCGGAGTCGTGGAGGTGGGGGCGTATGAGGACGTGGCGTGAGATGCGCGGCTTTCCGCTCGCCGTCCAGCTCCTGCTGGTCAACCAGCTCGGCGTCAACACCGGCTTCTATCTCCTCATCCCCTACCTCGCCACCCATCTCACCGACAACCTGGGCATGTCGGCGGCCGTCGTCGGCATCGTCCTCGGAGTGCGCAACCTCAGCCAGCAGGGCCTGTTCATCGTCGGTGGCTCGGCCTCCGACCGGCTCGGTGCGCGCGGCGTCATCATCGCCGGATGCGCGCTGCGGACCGTCGGATTCGCACTGTTCGCGCTCGGCGACGACCTGGGCGTGCTGCTCGCCGCGTCCGTGCTCAGCGGGCTCGCCGGGGCGTTGTTCAACCCGGCCGTGCGCACCTACATCGCCCAGGAGGCGGACGAGCGCAAGGCGGAGGCGTTCGCCCTGTTCAACGTGTTCGCCACGACCGGCGCCCTGATCGGGCCGCTGCTGGGCAGCGCGCTGCTGCTCGTCGACTTCCGTACGTCCGCGCTCACCGCGGCCGGGATCTTCGCCGTCCTCACCGTCGCCCAGGCCCTGGTCCTGCCCGCCCGCAAGGTGGAACCCGGCCGAGGCACGGTGCTCGGGGACTGGCGTGAGGTGCTCGGCAACCGGGCCTTCCTCGCCTTCGCGCTCGCGATGGTCGGCATGTTCACCCTGGAGAACCAGCTGTATCTGCTGCTGCCCGACGGCGCACGGCGGGCCACCGGCTGGGACGGTGCCGCGGGGCTCGTCTTCCTGGTCGGCACGCTCACCAACCTGGCGCTGCAACTGCGGATCACACGGGCCCTCAAGGCGCGGGGGGACAGGGCGCGCTGGATCGCCACGGGCCTCGGGCTGATGGCGGTGGCGTTCCTGCCGCCCGCCCTGGTCGTGGGCTCCTCCGGTCATCCCGCGCTGCGCGCGCTGCCCGTCCTGGCCGGTGCCCTGCTGCTCTACCTCGGGGTGATGGTCGCCCAGCCGTTCGTCATGGAGCTGATCCCCGGGTTCGGCCGCAGCGAGCTGACCGGCACCTACTTCGGCGTCTTCTACGTGGTGTCCGGCATCGCCGCCGCCGTCGGCAGCACCGTCGTCGGCTGGGCCATGGACGCCGGGGAGCGCGGCGACGCCGAATGGCTGCCGTGGGCCTGCTGCGCCCTCTTCGGGCTGGCCTCGGCGCTGGGCGTGGCCTGGCTGCGCCGGACGGGCTCGCTCCCGACGCCGCAGAGGCCCGCCGTACCCGTACCGGCGACGGCTTGAGGAGGCACCCCGGATGGCTCCTCCGCGCAATCTCCTCACCGACAACCCCGAGCTGTACGAGGCCCGCTTCCCCGACCCCGACCGGCTGGCCGGGCGCTGGACGGAGGACTGTCTGCGCCGGTACCGGGCCGGACCCCGCGTCCTCGACATGGGCTGCGGCACCGGCCGCGACGCCGCCCACCTGGCCGACGCTGGCCGCGCGGTCACGGGCGCCGACGTGTCCGAGGCGATGCTCGCCCACGCCCGCGTCCACCATCCCGGGCCCGTGTACGTCCACGCCGACCTGCACGGGTTCGACGTGGGGGTGTTCGACGCCGTCGTGTGCCTGGACAGCGCGCTGCTGTACTGCCACACCAACGCCCAGCTGGACGCGTTCCTGACGTCCTGCGGCCGTGCTCTGTCGCCCGGCGGGCTGCTGGTCGCGGAGATGCGCAACGGCGCGTACTTCCTCGGCCGTACCGACCTCCTGGACACGCCCACCGTCAGCTCCTTCACCTGGCGGGGCACCGTCCACCGCTCCACGACCACACTCACCGTGGACCGCACGTCCCAACTCCTGCGCCGCACCCGCGTATGGACCGCGGACGACGGCTCGGCGCCGGTCGAGCAGCGCTCCGCGTGGCGGCTGCTGTTCCCGCTGGAACTACGGAAGCTGCTGGCCTCGCACGGCTTCGAGGTGCTCGAACTGCACGACGGCCCCGGCCCGCGCACCGAACCACCTTGGCGAGAGGGCCGGTTGCCCGACGGCACGACGGACGCGGACCGGCTGCATCTCGTCGCCCGCCTCAACTCCCCCGCCTGACCTCACACTTCAAGGACATCCATGTACGACGAACGTCATCCCGGCCTGCGCCGACGCGGTTTCCTCGCCGCCACGTCACTGGGCGCGCTGACCCTCGCCGGGTGCGCCGGCACCGACGAGGGCGAACCGAGGAGCGGCGGCGCTCCGAAGAGCGGTGGGCGGCTGCGAGCCGCGTTCGCGGGCGGCGGTGCCGGCGAGACCCTCGATCCGCACCTGGCCAACCTCTTCGCCGACGCGGCACGCGCCAAGGCCCTGTACGACAAGCTCGCCGACTACGGCGCCGACCTGTCCGCCCGGCCCCGGCTCGCCGCGAAGTGGGAGGCGAACAAGACACTGGACCGCTGGCAGGTGACGCTACGTCAGGCCATGTTCCACGACGGCCGGCCGGTCACCGCCGCCGACGTCCTGTACAGCTACCGCCGCATCGCCGACCCGGACCAGGCGTTCCGTGCCAAGGCCTCCCTGGAGCCCATCGACCTCGACGCCAGCCGGGCGACCGGACAGCGGACGATCGAGTTCGTGCTCAAACGGCCCACGGCCGAATTCCCCAACGTGCTGGCCGCGTTCGGGGCGTACATCGTCCCGGACAAGGCAACCGACTTCGACAGGAAGCCCATCGGCTCCGGCCCCTTCCGCTTCGTCTCCTTCGCCCCCGGCCGCTCGGCCGTCTTCCGCCGGTACGACGACTACTGGGAGGGCGCCCCGCATCTGGACGAGGTCGAGTTCGTCGTCGCCAACGAGGAGTCGGCCCGCGTCAACGCGCTCCTCGGCGGACAGATCGAGTACGCGCACGAGTTGAACCCCACGACCGCCCGCGCCCACGAAGGCAGGGGACAGATCGAGATCGTGCGGCTGCGCAACAGCGCCATGCAGGCGTTCTGCATGAAGACGGACCGGCCGCCCTTCGACGACGCGCGGGTACGGCAGGCGTTCTTCCTCATCGCCGACCGGCGCGAACTCGTCGACGGGGCCCTGTCCGGTGCCGGGGTGGTCGGCAACGACCTGTTCGGCAAGGGGTACGAGTACTACGACGACTCGCTGCCCCAACGCGAACAGGACCTCGGCAAGGCCCGTGCCCTGCTCAAGCAGGCCGGTGCCGAGCACCTCAAGGTCACCCTGGACACCTCGGCCGTCGCCGCCGGGTTCACCGAGGCCGCGAGCATCTTCCGCGACCAGGCCGCCAAGGCCGGAGTCACCGTCGAAGTGAAGATGGGCAGCAAGGACTCCTACTGGGCCGACATCCTCAACAGCGGCACCCTGTGCTGCTACCGCTCGGGCGCCCTGCCCATCGAGGCCCACATCTCCCAGCGGCTGCTGACCGACTCCACCACCAACGCCACCCAATGGCGGCACAAGGACTTCGACGCCCTCTACGAGCAGGCCCAGTCCACCCGCGACGCGACCGCGCGGGCCGCCGTCTACGACCGGATGCAGCGCCGTCTGCACTCCGAGGGCGGCTTCCTGATCTGGGGGTTCGCCGACTGGATCCTCGGAACGGCCCGCAATGTACGGGGTGTTGAGGCCAAAGCGCCCGCCAACACTCTGGACTGGGCTCGGTTCGACAAGGTCTGGCTGGCGTGAGCGGAGTGCGTTCCTTCGTCGCCCGGCGGCTGCTTCTCGGTGCCGTGCAGACCGTGGCCGTGGTGCTGCTGGTCTTCGCGCTCACCGAGGCGCTGCCGGGCGACGCGGCGGTCGCCCTGGCCGGTGACCAGCCCGACCCGGCCCGGATCGCCGCGATCCGCGAGGCCATGCGGCTCGACGAGCCCGCCCACGAGCGGCTGGCCGACTGGGCGGCGGGGCTGCTCCACGGCGACCTCGGCACCTCGCTGGTCTCCGGCCGCCCGGTCGGCCAGTACATCGCCGAGGGATTCGGGCCGACGCTCCTGCTGGCCACGCTCACTCTGGCGCTGCTCATCCCTCTGGGCTTCGGCCTGGGGGTGCTCGCCGCCCGCCATGAGGGCCGCCCGGCCGACCGGTTGATCAGTTCGGTGACGCTCGCCGTGTACGCGATACCCGAGTTCGCCCTCGGGGTGCTCCTGGTGACCGTCCTGGCACTCCAGTTGGCCTGGCTGCCCCCGACCGCCGTGGGATACGGCACCGACCTGCTCGGCCATCCCGCCGCGCTCGTCCTGCCGGTGCTGGTGCTGTTGTCGCGTCCGGTGTGCTCGCTGTCCCGGCTGGTGCGGGCGGGCATGATCGACGCGCTGGCCTCGCCGTACGTGGCCCACGCCCGGCGCTACGGCATCTCCGGCACCCGGATCCGCTACACCCACGCCCTGCCCACCGCGCTCGCCCCCGCCGTACAGCAACTCGCCCGCACCGTGGACTGGTTGCTGTGCGGCGTCATCGTCGTGGAGGCGCTGTACGTGATTCCGGGGCTCGGCACCGTGCTGCTCGACGCCGTCGCCGCACGCGACGTGCCGGTGGTGCAGGGGCTCGCCGTCGTGTTCGGCGTGCTGACCGTCGTACTGAACCTGGGCGCCGACCTCGTGGCCCACCGGCTCGCTCCGCGGGCGGGGGTGGCCGCGTGAGCACGTGGCGTACGGGGCGCTTCGCGTTCGGGGTCGCGGTCGTCGCCGTACCGCTGGCGATCGCCTTGCTGGGGCCGGTGTTCGCGGGTGAACCGGGGCCACGGGCGGCGTCGTTCACGCTCGGCGGGGGTCACTGGCTCGGCACCGACTTCGTGGGCCGAGACGTGTGGCGGCAGGTACTGCACGGCGGCCGTCCTGTGGTGCTGACCGCGCTGGCCGCCACGGCGTTGTCGTATCTCGTCGCGCTCCCGGTCGGTCTGCTCGGCGCGCTCACTCATCGGCGCTGGCTGGAGGAGCTGTTGATGCGTCCCCTGGACGTGCTGCTCGCCGTGCCGTCACTGCTGCTGATCCTGCTGGCGGCGACCGTGTTCGCGCCGGGTGCGGTCGGGCTCGCCCTGCTGGTCGCGCTGGTCAACGTGCCCGACGCGGCCCGTCTCGTCCGGGCCGCCGCCGCGGAGGCCGCCGCCCGGCCCGCCGTCGAGGCGCTGCGGATGCAGGGCGAGACCTGGTGGCGGACGGCCGTCGGCTATGTCGGACGGTCCATGCTGCGCACCCTGGCGGCCGACGCCGGGACACGGCTGACGGGCGTGCTGTATCTGGTCGCGACGGCGGCGTTCCTCGGTGTGGGGGTGGCTCCGGACGCCGCTGACTGGGCGGTCATGGTCGACCGCAACCGGACGGGCCTGTTCGTCCAGCCGTGGGCCGTCGTCGTACCCGTCCTGTTGATCGTCGCCCTGACGACCGGCACCAACCTCCTTTTCGACGCCGCGCTCGGGGGCGACCGGAGCCGCGGCCCAAGCATGAGGTCGATCAGATGAAAGAGACCGACGAGCCCTTGGCCGAGCTGAGGGATCTCCGCGTCGAGGTCGCCGGCCGGGCGATTGTCGACGGGGTGACACTCCGGGCCCTGCCCGGCAAGGTCGTCGCCCTCGTCGGGGCGTCCGGCAGCGGCAAGACGACCACGGGGCTGGCCCTGCTCGGCGAGTTCCCGCGGGACGCCCGCGTCACCGGTGAGGTGCGTCGCGGGGCCGGTGGCCGGGTGGGTTACATCCCCCAGCATCCCGCGGCCGCTCTCAACCCCGCCCGCCGGGTCTCCGCGCTCCTCACGGACATCGCCCGCGCCCAGGTGAGGCATCTGCCGCGGGCACAGCGCCGGGCGGCGGCCCGCGAACGGGTCCTGCGCTCCCTCGCCGAGGCCCAACTTCCCGATGCGACACTCTTGTTGAGGCGCTACCCGCACCAGCTCTCCGGTGGCCAGCAGCAGCGCGTCGTCCTCGCCCAGGCTCTGCTGCTGGGTGCCCGGATCGTCGTCGCCGACGAGCCCACCACCGGTCAGGACGCGCTCACCAAGAGCCGTGTCGTCGAACAGTTGGCCGCCGTCGCCGCACGCGGCATCGCGGTGGTGCTGCTCAGCCATGACCTGGACGTCGTACGGGCGCTCGCCGACGAGGTGATCGTCATGCGGGCGGGACGCGTCGTCGAGTCGGGTTCGCCGGAACGCGTCCGGCTTGCGCCCCGGCACCCCTGGACGCGTGAACTCCTCGCCGCACAGCCGGAGTTCAGGGCACCCGACGACGTATCCGGGCGGCCCGTCCTGGAGGTCCGCGGCCTCACCGCCCGCCATCGGGACGCCGAGGTGCTGCTGCTGCCCCGACTCGACCTGAGCACAGGCGAATGCCTGGCCGTCATCGGCCGTTCCGGCAGCGGCAAGACCACCCTCGCCCGCTGCCTGGCCGGGCTGCACCGCGACCACGACGGCGAGATCCTCCTGGAGGGCACCCCCTTGCCGCGCAGCCTGCGTGCCCGCAGCCGCGCGCAACTGGCGGCCGTGCAGTACGTCTTCCAGGACCCGCGCGCGGCCTTCGACGAACACCGTCCGGTCCTGCACCAGGTCGCGCGCACGGCGGTCCGGCTGCGCGGCACCGACCCCGTCGACGCATCACAGGAGGCCCTGGCCACGCTGGCCGCACTCGGTCTGGGCGAGGATCTCGCCCGTCGGCACCCCGGGCTGCTCTCCGGCGGTGAACTCCAGCGGGCCGCCCTCGCCCGGGCCCTGCTGGCCCGCCCCCGCGTGCTCGTCTGCGACGAGATCACCTCCGGCCTCGACAGCGTCACCCGCCGCGGCATCCTGGACCTCCTCACCGCCCTGCTGCACGACCGCGACGACCTGTCGCTCGTCCTGATCACCCACGACCTCGACACCGCCGCCCTGGCCCAGCGCATCGCCGTCCTGGACGCCGGCGAACTCGTCGAACAGGGCCCGGCCCGGCGTGTGCTCACCATGCCGCGCCATCCGTTCACCAGGTCCCTCGTGGAGACGGCGAGGCGGCTGCCGACGTCTGCCCGTGGCGCCGGTGAGGAATCGCGGGCCGTCTAGGACTCCCGCGCTCAGCGGGCGCTGCGAGGGTCGCAACTGCGCTTCGCTCCGGCGCCCCGGCTGATGCTCGCCCCGGCGCCTGGTTGCCGTAGGCACTATGACGCGTCGTCCACCGGGGGCAGTGCCGACCGGATCTCCTCCAGAAGCGTCTCGTACCGCTCCCCGTAGGTGACCACGGCCGCGAACACCGCGTCGAGCGCGGCCCGGAGCGGGTCCGACTCGGCGGCACCGGTCACCGCGGGGAGTGCCATGTGCGGCTGGGAAATCCGCCGGGACGGTTCCGGGGCGCCGATCGTGACCGCCATGGTGGCCGACCCGGCTCCGGTCCGACGCTTCGGCACTTCTGCCATGACGGCGCCGGCGGGGCCGATCACCTGAGGTTCCGACCAGGTCTGCACCTCCGGTCGCTCCGTCGGCGACCGGAAAGGGGGCCGCTCGGGCGGGACGGCCTCACCCACCGTCCCGTCCGGGGCGTGCGGGTCGTCGGACAGGGTCCGCCACATGCTGTCCCAGTCGTCGAAGGGCGGCGGCAGCGTGCGCCCTTCCGCCAGGGCGGCCAGACCGTCGGTCACCCAGCCGAGGGCGGTGAGACCGGACAGTTCGCACGCCCGCCGAGCCGCCAACACCGCCACCGCGCGCTGGACTTCAGGACCGGCGGCGTCGATGGCATGGACCAGAGGCGGATCGAAGCGCACCAGGCCCCAGACGTTCCCCCGGACCGCGCGCAGCGCCTCGCTCGGCAACTGCCCGCCCCACTCCCAGCGTTCATGAGCCAGCCGGTGCTCCCGCTCGGCCCGCTCCTTCTCCAACCGCTCGCGGCGTTCGGCCTCGGCCCGCTCGGCGGGGGTGGGCGCCGGCGGCTGTTCACGGGCGAAGGCGTGCCAGTAGGCGGCGATCTTGGAGGTCTCCTTGAGGATGCGGTCGGTCTCCGGCGGGGCGGGCCAGAACTGCAGCAGATAGCGGTCCAGTTGCGGCTCGGAGTCCAGCCGGGTGTCCTTCCTGTGCGCCTCGTCCATGCCCTTCGCGCAGTAGCGCACCCGGTAGTCGATCTCCTCCAGGTCCAGCTCCCACATGTCCTCGCCCGCCCACTGCATGAGCCGGCTCTCCGCCGAGGCCGGGCGGAAGGACACCTCCACCACGTCCTCCCACCGCGGATCCAGCGGCGGCTGCTCCTCGTGGACCTCGACGGTGAAGCCGACGTCACCCGTGTGCAGCCCCGTCGTCAGCCACAGCGAGCCCGGGGTCGCGGCGCCGCACAGTCCGCCGCGCTGTCCGGCGAACGCCTCGTCGAGATCCGGGCCGAAGGTGTCCGGGTCGCTCTCGACATAGATCTGACCGTAGTGAACGAACACTTCGCCCTCGACCGGCCTGCGCATCGCTACCTCCCGCGTGGTGTGCCCATCACCCTACGGACGGCCACTGACAACGCCGCCAGCTCAACGCGACTCGGCTCTGGTCAGCCGGTTGTGGAGGTGGACGAGCAGCGGACGGGTCCGGGCGGCGACGTCGAGGCCCAGGCGGACGCTCCAGTAGCGGCCGTGGTCGCTGGTCTGCGCCACGAGGATGGCGCGTTGCCCGGAACCGGAGTTCGGCGAGCCGTGCGCCATGTGTGACCACGCCTCCCTGATCTGGGCCTCCAGAAAGGCCCGGTCGCCCGACGCGTCGGTGAGCAGTACGAAACGATGGACGGGGACGCGGTCGATGACCCGCTGCAGTTCGAACCGGGTGCCCTCGTTCTCCCTCCGGTAGCCCGACAGATCGATGACCACCAGGTCCACGTGGGTCAGCAGCGTGTCCACCGCCGACTTCCAGAAGCCGCCGTGACACAGCAGCGCACGGACCGGATAACTGCCGTACGCGTCCTTGACCAGGACCGCGCCCCGAGCGGCGCCCAGGAGTCGGTGGCGGCCACGGGGCAAGGGGTGGACGGGCTGGTGGTAGAGCTCCTCGGACATCCGGGCCCGGCTGTTGATGAACATCTTGGTGGTCCCCAGCCGGTGCGCCTCCCGCAACTCCGTGGGGGACACCGAGGCGGCGCTGCGGATGAGATGGACGTACCCGAACTCCCGCCAGGCGCCTCGCATGAAGTCGCGCACTCGGGGTTCGTTGTCGAAGAGGCGGAGGTAGGCGATCCGCCAGGGCCGCCGGTCGATCACGTTCTTCTCCCGGGTGACCTGATGGAGCTCCGCGTAGCGGCCCGCGATCGGCGGCTGGAACCTGACGTCCAGGGAGGGGATGGCGGAGGCTCGGCGGGGGGACACCAACGCCGGGTGGGAGAGGGTGAGTCCGACGAGGTTCGGGTCCTCCGAGAGACGCTCGACCGTGCGGGAGCTGTACCAGCGGCGGAACAGGGCGACGGCGGGCACCAGACAGGCCGTGGCGAACAGCGCCAGGAACACGCCCGTGTAGATCTTTCCGAGCCGGCTGTCGTCCTCCTGCGTGGGCGCCTCGCCCAGCAGGACGAGCACACCGTAGAAGGCCAGCGCGGCGAGGATCACGGCGACCCAGGAGCCCAGGAAGACGCCCACCGTGTAGTAGCCGGCCCGCACGCTCAGCCGTCCCGACCGGCGCACCGAGTCGTGTCTCGCCTCCGGCGGTACCAGCGCGGCGAGTTCGGGGTCCTGGGCCCAGCGCTCGTATCTGCGCGCGGTGCGCCATTGCGCGACGGCGACCGCCGTAGCGGCGAGGAAGCCCAGCCCTACAAGTCCGAGAACCGCCGTCATGGTCGGAAAGAACCGGTCCGGCACGTCCAACTCCACGTACGGCCACCCGTCCGGCCAGTCACCGAGCCCGTAGGACCGTACGACCCACGCCAGCACACCGGCGACGAGGGTCACGCGCGCCCGCCCGAAGACGTCTCCGCGCAGCTCCTCGGGGTCCTTCCGCACTCTGCGCATGTCCCCACCCCCGTGTGTCGCGGCGAGTGTAAGTCCGCGGCTCACGGGACGAAAACGTTCCGTCGGAGTCCCTCATCAGACAGAACGGGTGTCCTGCCGGGTCGATGATGACCCGCCACCGCACCTCGTTCGGCCGGCCGGGGTGTGGCATCTCCGTGAGTAGAGGCGGGCCGGTCGTGCTGATTGTGCGGACGCCTCTTCGCGGTCGCTAGGTGTTCTTCGCCGCCCGGGCCCGGTACGCCGCCACCGTCGTCCGGCTCGCGCACGCGTTGGAGCAGAAGCGGCGTGTCCGGTTCCGTGACTGGTCGACGAAGTAGTTCCCGCACCCGGCCGCCGCGCACCGTCCCAGCGTCACCGCCGGGTCCCCAGCCACGATCAGGGCGAGCTGCGCGGCGATCAACTGCCCGACCCAGCGCTCCGCCGGGGTGCCGTTGCGGCTGAAGTGGATGTGCCAGCCGCCGAGTCCGTCATGGTCGGAGATATGCATCTCCGGCGGGTAGTCGCGCAGCAGGCGGTGCACGGCCTCGGGTGCGGCCCCGTCCACTGCCTGCTCCAGGGCCGCGCGCACGAGGTCTGGGAGCCCGCCGTAGTCACCACCCGCCGGGGCGACGACCTCGTGCTCCGCGAAGAACGCGCCGACCAGCTCGCCGTGCCGGTCGAGGGTCCCGGTGTTGGCCAACTCGACGGCCAGCCGCGCCACGTTCCCGGTGTAGTCACCGTACTGCACTTGACCACCTACATCGCCGCTTCCTAATGTAGGCGCCATGTTAACTGACGCCACCTACACGGCTCGACGTCTGCATGTGCTCGGCGAGTGGGACGCCGCGCTCGCCGCCTTGGGCCCGGTCACCGAGCCCGAGTTGCGCGCGGAGATCGCCGTCGACCGCTGGTTCTTCCGGATCGAGGGGCACGAGGAGGCCGAGAAGGCGGTCGCGGCGCTCGACCCCGAATCTCCGACCGCACACCTGCTCACGGGACGTCTCGCCTACAGCCGACTGCTTTTCCGGCACGCCTCCCGACCCGACGACCGCGCGGTGGCCGAGGCCGCCTATCGCGCGGCGGCGGAGAGCGGCGCGAAGAGCGGCGACGACACCGTCCGCGCCTGGGCCGAGTACCACTGGGCCGTGCTGCTGGACAACATCGACGAGGACCCGGCCGGCGCCGTGCCGCGCTACGAGAGAGCTCTCGAGATCGCGACACGGTCGGGCGACGGCTACCTCGAGTCCTACATCATCCGGCATCTCGCCCCGCACCGACCGCCCGCCGAGCGCCTCGC
Source organism: Streptomyces sp. NPDC051913 (assembly GCF_044593635.1). NCBI lineage: Bacteria > Bacillati > Actinomycetota > Actinomycetes > Kitasatosporales > Streptomycetaceae > Streptomyces > Streptomyces sp. NPDC051913. The sequence continues at coordinate 185,193 of NZ_JBIUCI010000016.1, forward strand.
CATGCTGCGCCGCTCACTCCATCTGCGCGCCGCGCTCGGCGCCCGGCCCCAGACCGTCGCCGCCCAGGCCCTCCTCGCCGAGGAACTCCCCGAGGACGACCCCGAACGTGCCGAGCTCGTACGGGCGTTCCGCCCCGGCGCGGAGGAACTGCGCATCGGCTGGCTCCTCTCGGAGAACTGAACCACCGGCGCCGCCCGGACCAGCCGCCGAGCCGGCGTGGCGAACAACAGCCAGTACAAAATCCCCCGCCGCCGGTCGCCGGGGCGGGGGAAACGCCAGGTCGGTGTGCGCATACGGTGAGCGCAGCTTCGTGACACGTGCGAGAAGGAGACGGGATGAGTGGGCGGCGGGCGACGGGGTCCGGCGGGTTCGTGAAGGTGTGCGGACTCACCCAGGAACAGCAGATCGACTGGGCCATCGAGCTCGGATACGACGCCATCGGGATCGTGGTGACGCCCAGGAGCAAGCGCTACTGCCCGCCGGAACGGGCGGTGGAACTCGCCGCCCACGCCCGCGGGCGGATTCCGTCGTTCGCCGTGGCCCTGGCCCACGCCGAGACGACCGCCGTCGCCGAGCACTTCGACACGATCCAGGTGTACGAGATGGTCGACATCCCCAACCTCGCCCTCGCCTCCGGCGCCCCGCCCGAGCGCCCCGAGGCCCTGGAGTACTTCTTCTACGACGCCAGCACCGGCAGCGGCGTCTTCGCGGACATCCCCGAGTGGGTCAGGGACGTGCCCGGCCGGGTCGTGATCGCCGGCGGCCTCGACGAGCACAACGTGGCGGGCGTGATCGACGCGTTCGCCCCGTACGGGGTGGACGTCTCCAGCAGCGTCGAGACCTCGCCGGGCATCAAGAGCCGGGAGAAGATGGCCGCCTTCATCGCCGCGGCCCGCTCGCACTGACCCCGCGCGGGACGGTTCAGCCCGCTCGCCCCAGCAGGCCGAGCAGGGGCCCCGCGGGCAGCGGGTGACGCGTCCGCCCGTGCGGGCCCGTGGTCGTCGTGGCCGTCAGCAGGGAGTTGAGGACGGCCTCCTCCACGGCGTCGAGCACCGCGACGAAGAGGGGGTCGAGCAGGTCGTCGGGCAGTACGGCCGGACCGGCGGCCTCGCCCAGGGGGCGGGTGCCGAAGGCGAGACCGTAGTCCCCGCTGCCGTGGCCGTACCCGGCACCGACCCTGGCCAGCGCGTAGACCGCGCGGTGGGCCACCCGGGTCAGCTGACGGGCGTCGAGCGGTGCGTCGGTGGCGGCCACGACCATGCAGGAGCCGCGGTCGGGCCCGGCGTCCGGGTCGGGCAGACCGACGTCGACGGGGGTGACCGTGCGGCCCGAAATCCTGAGCGTGCCACCGAAGTTGGCCTGCACCAGCACGCCCAGGGTCACCTCACGTCGGGCCAGTACCAGCCTCCGTGACGAGGTGCCGACACCGGCCTTGAAGCCCAGTGCGGCGGTCCCCGTCCCCGCGCCGACGCATCCCTCGGCCACCGGCCCGCCGGACGCGCCCTCCAGGGCGGCCCGGACGTGTGCCTCGCGGACCGGGCGGGAGCGGATGTCGGACAGCAGCCCGTCGTTGCACTCCCCCACCACCGGGTTCACGCTCCGCACGCCCTCGTTCCCGGGCCGGTCCAGCATCCAGCCGACCAGGGCGTCGGCGACCCGGAACGCCGAGAGCGTCGACGTGAGCAGCACCGGCGTCTCCAGGGCGCCGAGCTCGGCCACCTGTGTACCGCCCAGCAGCTTGCCGTAGCCGTTGCCCACGAACACTCCGGCGGGCAACGGGCGGGCCGGACTCACCCCCTCGGGCACGATCGCGGTGACTCCGCTGTGCACGCGCGGTGAATCGGTGAGGGTGGTGTGTCCCACCCGGATGCCCGGCACATCGGTGACCGCGTTGTACGGCCCGGTGGGCAGATCACCGACGCCCAGCCCGATGTCCCGGGCCCTGGGGGCGGTGGGTGAGGGGGACGGATCCGGGGCGGGAGCGCTCATGAGGGGCACCATACGTCCGGGTCGTCGTCACCTCCGCCGGGTCTACGGCTTGTCGAGCCGGTCGGCCAGGTCGGCCAGTTCGTCGACGTACAGGTCGAAGCGGTCCTCGGGCGCGGGCGGGTCGCCGACGGGGCGGGCCACGTACGCGGTGCGCAGGCCGAGGCGCTGGGCTCCGCGCAGGTCCCAGGCATGGGCGGCGACCATCAGCAGCCGCTCCGGCGGCAGCCCGGAGACGGTGACGGCCAGCTGGTAGACGGCCGGATCCGGTTTGTAGGTCCGGGCGTCCTCGGCGGACAGGGCCTGGTGCCAGCGCAGTCCGGCGTGGGCGTTGAGCCCCAGCAGGGCCGTGCGGCTCGCGTTGGACAGGCCGATCAGGGGGAACCGTTCGGCGAGGCGGGCGAGTGCCGGCACCGTGTCGGGCCACGGCGGCAGCCTGCGGGCCGACCGGGCGAGCGCGGTGGCGTCGGCATCGACCGCGTCGGCGACCAGCTGCGCCGCTTCCCCGTCGATGGTCTCGCTGGTGACATAAGGCCTTGCCCCGTCCACGACGCGGCGTTGCTCGCGTTCGACGTGCCGCTGCCACAGCGCGAGGAGCTCCTCGACCCTGGTCTCGTCGAGCGAGGGATCGAGCGCGCGGATACCGGCGCGGAGCCCCGCCGGTTCGTCGACGAGGGTGCCGAGCACGTCGAACACGAGGGCGTCGATCTCCAGCACTGCCATGGGCACGGCCTCCTGAACGGTGGGGTACGGCGGGCGGCGCGGGCCCTTGTCGGTGCCCGCGCCGCCCGGTGCCCGGCTCACCGTCGGGCGACGCCGATGGTGATGATGCCGGTCAACTTCGGGCTGGTGGCGTTGTCGTAAACGATGTCGCCACCCGCCTTCTTCCAGATGCTGACGCGGAAGGTGTCCGGGGTCGCGGTGATCCGGAACGCGTATCCGCCCTTGCCGTCGATCGTGCCGGATCCCTGGTAGACGGCCTGGGAGCCGGTGACCACGAGCCAGTCGGAGCCCGTCGAGCGGAACTTCAGCCTGGCCGCACCGAAGTCGAAGGACGCCTTGCCGCTCGGAACGGTCGCCCCCTTCTCGTACAGGGCGACGAAGGAGAAGGCGGCCTTGCCGGACAGGTCGGGGCGGGTGGGGTAGGCGCCGGCCGGGGAGGTGAAGACGCCGGTGCCGAAGGCGGGGCCGGCCGCGCGGTCGTAGACGATCAGCTCGGGCAGGGTCGTGTCGTCCGAGGCGCCGTCGTCGTCCGTGACGGTGACCACCGGGCGGCGGATGCCGGCCTTGGTGTAGGTGTGCTCGGCCCGGCAGCCGGTGGCGGTGACCTTGCCGGCCCGGGGTGTGCTGCCGTCCTTCCAGTCGACGGTGCAGGTGTGGGTGTCGGAGGTGCCCGGGTCGGTGAAGGCGGCGGTGACGACGGCGGTCCTGCCCACCGACACCGGGGACTTGGGGCCGGTGGCGGAGGTGATGGCCGGTGCCGCGTTGGCGACCTTCACGGTGGCGGTGTCGCTGCTGCGGCCACCGGTCAGGGTGACGGTGTAGGTGCCGTCGTCGGTGCAGGTGAGGGTGGTCCGCGCCGCCGCCGGGTCGGCGAGGGCGCAGGGCGCACCGTCCTCGACCGTCCACTTCGGGCTGCCGGCCCCGGAGAGGGTGCCGTTGAGCGCGATCGCGCTGCCCTCGGTGCCCTCGGCGTCCGGACCGGCGTGCACGATGGTCACCGGGTCGATACTGGTGAGCGTCGGAACGACCTTCTTGATCAGGCCGTCCGCGTCGAACTCCAGCTTGTCGACGGTGGTTTCACGGTGCGTGCCGTCACCGCCGGGGATGGCGAAGCGGTGGTAGGCGATGTACCAGTCGTCCGTGTTCGGGACATGGACGACGGAGTGGTGGCCGGGACCCTTGATGCCGAGCGAGAGGTCCTTCTCCAGGATCACTCCGCGCTTGGTCCACGGGCCGGTGGGCGAGGGGCCGGTGGCGTAGGCGACCCGGTAGTTCTCGTCCCGGGTGTCGTTCTCCGACCACATGAAGTAATAGGTGCCCTTGCGCTTGACGACGAAGGAGCCCTCGTTGTACCCGCTGGGGGTGATGTCCTGCATCTTCGCGGTGTCGATCGAGACCATGTCGGCGTTCAGCGGAGCGACGTAGGCATGGCCGTTGCCCCAGTAGAGGTACGAGGTCCCGTCGTCGTCGGTGAACACGGCGGGGTCGATCATCTGGCCGCTGAACTGGCCCGCCTTCAGCAGGGGTTGGCCGAGGGCGTCCTTGAACGGGCCGGTCGGCGAGTCGGACACCGCGACACCGATGTTGGCGTCGGCACAGAAGTAGAAGTAGTACTTGCCGTCCTTCTCGGCGATGGTCGGCGCCCAGGCGCGGCTGTCCGCCCAGGAGACGTCGGGGCCGAGGTCGAGGATGACGCCGTGGTCCTTCCAGTGGACCAGGTCGGTGGAGGAGTACGCCTTGAACTGGGTGCCGCTCCAGCCGTCGAAGCCGTCGGTGGTCGGGTAGAGGTAGAAGGTGTCGCCGAAGCGGACGATGTTGGGGTCGGCGTTGAGGCCGGGCAGGACCGGGCTCTTCATGACGAGCGCCGACACCGTCCAGGTGCGCTTCTTGCCGTCGGAGCCGGTCACTTCGTAGGTCACCGGCTGGGTGAAGTCCTGGACGCTGCCGGAGGCGGGGCTGATCGCCGCGCCGTGGGCGAGGGTGAACTCCGGTGCCAGCGAGGTGAGATCAGTGCCTTCCTTCAGCGGCAGCGTGATCTTGCTGTCGGCGTTGTCGATGATCGCGTCGACCTTCAGATCCGGCTGCGTGGCCTTGGCGATGCCCGCGGTGTTGCCGCTGAGCTCCATGACCTCCGCGGCCGACAGAGCGCGGTCGTAGATACGGAAGTCGTCGACCTCACCGGCGAAGTAGGGGTCGGCCGAGTAGAGCGAGCGGCCGATGTAGCCGCTGTAGTCCTTGTTGGCGTCGTACAGCTCGGACGGCTTGATGCCGGTCGTGGTGCGGGCGGCCTCGACGCCGTCGACGTAGAGGACCATCAGGCCGGTCGTGCCGTCGAGCGTGACGGTGACGTGCCGCCACTCACCGGGGGTGAGCTGGGAGCCGGCCGTCAGCTTCGACTCGGCGGACCAACTCGCCTTGGTGATGGCCGAGTAGAGGCTGGAGCCGCCGTTGGACGGGGTGGCGAACAGGTACTTGTCGCTGTCGGGGCCGAGCCCGAACAGCCATTGGAAGCTCGCGCCGCCCTGCCACTTGGCGTACGTGGACACGGTCACGCTGTCGGCGTTCTTCAGCACCCCGTTGGGGATCTTCACGTACGGGGACGTGCTGGAGTCGCCGGACATCTTGAACGAGCCGCCGTCGACTCCGGTGCCGAAGGCGGGAGTTCGGGCGTAGGTGCCGTGGTAGCCGTGTCCGCTGGTGTCGCGGGCGATGTTGCCGCCGGTCTCGTCGAAGCCGTACTCCAGGAGCAGGTCCGCGGGGACGTCCGGACCCTCCGCCGAGACGGTGACCTCCGCCTGGACCGGGAGTGCGGCGCCGTCGGGCAGGCTGCCGGTGACCGTGAAGGTGCCGGGCTGCGCGTACTTGGACGCCGGGACGTCCGCCCAGTCGACGGCGACGGGGCGCTTGACGCCGTCGGCGTAGGTGGCGATGACGGTGGCCGGCAGGACCGGGGCCTCACCGGTCCGGGTCTTCACCTGGATGTCCTCGACGCTCTCCACCAGCTGGTCGGGCTGGTAGGCGCGCAGCAGACGGTCGTACTCGGCCTGGGTGACCGGCAGGACCGTGCCGTGGCGCGGCTTGGCCGGCAGGTCGTAGTCGGCGACCGGGGTCCAGACGCCGGAGTCGAGGTCGGTCGTCTCGAAGGGGATGTAGCCGCGCCCGCCGAACTCGTCGAGGAACGCGTACCACTTCTCCTCGGTGTTGGACTTGAACACCAGCGGCCCCTCGGCGGCGTTCATGGCGCCCTTGCCGATGCCCTCGGCCACCGCGCTCCACGAACCGAGGATCGAGTCGCTCTTCTCCTCGAAGATGAACTTGCTGTTGGGGGTCGAGGAGGTGTTGTTCCGCTCGTCCTTCGAGAGGCGGTAGTAGGTGCCGTCGTGCTGGATCATCGTGGAGTCGATGACCGAGTAGCCGCGGTCGACCCAGACCTTGGGCTCGCTGAAGGTGTAGAAGTCGCGGGTGGTGGCGTACATCATGCGGTTGTACGTGTCGCCCGAGTGCGCCTCGTTGTCGTACAGCTTCGACGCCCAGAAGACCACGTACTCGCCGAGCGCGGCGTCGTAGAAGGCCTCCGGTGCCCAGGTGTTGCCGGCGCTGTCCGGGGAGACCTTCACCAGGCGCTGGTCGGTCCAGTGGACGAGGTCGGTGGACTCCCAGACCATGATGGACTTGCTGCCGCTGCGCTGGGCGGCGTCCCAGTCACCGTTGCCGTAGATCCGCAGGTCGGTGGCGATCTGGTAGAACTTGTCGCCCTCCGGGGAGCGGATGATGAACGGGTCGCGCAGGCCCTTCTCGCCGAGCGTGGAGGTCAGAACCGGCTTGCCGTCGTTCAGTTCCCGCCACTTCAGCGGGTCGTCGCCCTTGCTGAGGGCGGAGTAGAGCTGTTCGCCGTCCGAGGTGCCCTCGCCGGTGAAGTAGCTGAACATATAGCCCTTGAGGGCTTCCTGCTTCGGGAGTTCGGGGACCTTCGCGGTGAAGGTGCGGGCCGTCTTGGCGTCGCCCTTGGTGACGGTGGCGGTCAGTTCGACGGTGGTGGCGCCGTCGCCGTGGGCCGGCCGGTGGACGACTCCCTCGTCGGTGATCACGTCCGAACTCGCCGAGGACCAGGCGACCTTGGTGCCGTAGTCGCCGGCCGCGGGGAGGGTGAGGTTGCCGCGTACGTCGTCGAGGTTGTGGACGGTGAGGGCCCCGGCGGCCTGCTCGGTCGCGGACTGGTCGTCGAAGTCGGGCAGGACCGTGACCTCGAAGGTCCTGGTGTCGGTCACCGTGCCCTTCTTCAGGGTCGCGGTGAGCGTGGCGTGGGCGTCGGGTTCACCGGCGGCGGGGCGGGTCACCTTGCCGGTGTCCGAGACAGCCGCGGTGTTGTCACTGGCCCAGCTGATCGTGGAGCCGCCCGCCGCGCCGGTCTTCGGCAGGTCCAGGTCGGCGGTGACGGCGCCGGTGTCGCCGAGGTCGAGGGCCGCCTTGTCGTCGGCGACGCCCTGGGTGGCCACGGGGAGCGAGAGCTGCTCGACCTCGGAGGCGTCCAGGGCACGGTCGTAGACCCGGAAGTCGCGGATGCGGCCCTTGAAGAGCTTGTCGCCCGAGTAGACGGACTTGCCTATGTAGTTGGCGGTGGTGGTGCCGGAGCCGATGGCGCCGGGGGTGATGGTCACCGCGGTGTTGCGGCCGACCTCGACGCCGTCCTCGTAGAGCACGGCCGTCGAGCCGGTCTGCGTGTAGGTGAGGTGCTTCCACACCGCGCGGGTCAGGTTGTGCGCGTCCGACGGCTTGGTGGTCTGCTCCGTCGACCAGTTGCCGGTCGCGATCGAGGTGCGCAGGGAGTTGCCGGTGGTGAACAGGTAGCCGTTCCCGTTGCTCCCGCTGGAGTTGCCGAAGCCGTAGATGAAGTACGGCGTGGACTGCGCCGCATCGATCAGCACGTCCGTCGAGACGGTGATCGAGGTCATGCCCTTCATGACGTCGTTCGGGACCTTGACGTAGGTGTCGGAGCCGTTGAAGGCGAGGCCCTGGCCGGTGCCGGACCAGTCGGCGGTGCCGCTGACCGTGCCGTCGCGGCCGTTGCCGGAGGCGTCGGTGACGGTGGAGCCGGAGGCGGCGTCGAGCTTGTACCAGAGGGCCAGGCCGTCGGTGACGTCCGCGGTTTCGGCCTCGGTCGCCGCGGTCGCGGAGGTGACGGGGGCGGCGAGGCCCAGGAGCAGCGACACGGCGGTCAGGCCCGCGAGGCGGCCCGCCCAGCGTCTCGCGCGGGTACGCGGACGTGCGAGGTGCGTCATGTGGGGTTTCCCTGCTGAGGCATGGCTGACGGGGGGAAGGGAGGGCAAGCGGGAGTCAGCCGGGAACGGGCGCCTCGGCCAAGGGCGCCCTGACGTTTCGGCTGGATGACGTCGTGTTGCGAGAGTGTCAATCGGCTGGTGGGGCAGCGTCAAGAGGTTTCGAACAATGTCCGACAGACCGAACAAGCGATGTCGTGGGTGGTCAACGCTCAGAGCTCCCAGCCGTGTTGGCGCGGGCCCGCCAGGGCCCGCGCCCCCTGCTGGTGCCTCAGCCCACCGCGCGCTTCACGAGCGCGCCGATCCGTTCCTCCACCTCGGCCGTCACCTCGGTCAGGGCGAACCCGGCCGCCCACATCGGGCCCTCGTCCAGCTGGGCCAGATCACTGAAGCCGAGCGTCGCGTACCGCGCCTTGAACTTCTCCGCGCTCTGGAAGAAGCAGACGACCTTGCCGTCCAATGCGTAGGCCGGCATGCCGTACCAGAGCTTGGGCGCGAGGGCCGGTGCGGCGGCGACGACAACGGCGTGCACCCGTTCGGCCATCACCCGGTCCGAGTCCCCCATCTCGGCGATCTTCGCGAGCACGTCCCGCTCGGCCTCCGCCGCCTTGTCCGCGTTCGAACGCCGCCGCGCGGCCGTCTTCATCTCCCGCGCGTGATCCTTCATCGCGGCCCGTTCCTCGGCCGTGAAACCCTCGTAAGCACCGTCGTCGGTACTGGTCATGGCAGATCTCCCCGTGGTGAACGTGCTGTGCCGGAAATCGGTCGGGGGACTGTATCCCGGCCGCCCACCGCGGTGAACCCTTCGCGTGCGGCGCTCAGCCCCGGCTCCCGCGCCGCAGTTCCGCCGAGAGATGGTGCTGCAACGGCTGCCCCACCGCCGCCAGATCGTGGACGAACGTGAGCGTGTCCTGGTCGGTGAGGCTGTAGCGGCGGCGGGTGGCCTCGACTTCCTTGGCCGTCGGGGTGAGGGCCACTCGGTGGGTGGACAGGTCGACGGTGTTCTCCGTGGCCCGGCCGACGGCGATCTCCGCGATACCGGTGGGCTGGGTGATCAGCGCCTCCACCCGGCCGTCGGGCTGGAGCCGCCACCAGCCGCTCTCGCGGGCCGCCGGACGCAGCGGCGTGTCGTCCGCGTCGATCAGCCAGGCCCGCGCCTCGTAGTGGAGGAAGGGCCGGCCGTCGTGGCTGAAGGTGACCTCCTGCGCGTAGGCGAAGTCCCCGTCCAGGGTCGGGTATCCGCCTCGGCCCCGGCCGTGCCAGGTACCCAGCAGTCCGAGCACCGGCTTGAGCAGGGCGTGCGGTGCGGGAGCCTCGTCCGGCCCGTGGGCGTCGCGGTACGGGTACGGGGGTGCGGCGGGGTGGGACACGGCGGTGCTCCTCGAAGTCGGGCCGGTGGCGGGAGAAGCCTAGGCCGCGCCGCCGCAACCTCACTTCCGCAGCCGCTAATTCACTCGCCCGGCCGGACGCCGAGCCCATAGGCTCCCGCCCGCGCACCTGGGACGCGACACACGACCGCGAGGGGAACCCCATGGACACGCCCGGCTCACCCACCGACCGCTTCGGCCTGCTGCTCGACCAGTTCGACCGCGCCAGGGAGATGGCCCAGGTGCGGCTCATCGGCCTCGGCGACGAGGAGTACCTGTGGGAGCCCGTACCCGACTGCTGGTCGCTGCGGCGTCGCGGCGAGGCGGTGACGCCCAGGGCGTTCGGACCGGGTGACTGGGTGCTCGACCTGGGCGCGCCGGACATCCCGTCGAACGAGTACGAGGAGGTCGGCCGGCAGGTCGCCTCGGGCATGTCCGTCGAGAAGATCGCCGACGACTGGAGCGTCAGCGTGGCGCGGGTCCAGGAGATCCTCGACCACACCGGCCCGCTGGAGCCCGACAGGACGCCGGTCACCACCATCGCGTGGCGCCTCGGGCATCTGCACTTCGAGTTCGCGGGCGCGTGGGAGTGGGCCTTCGGCGAGCGGCGACAGGATCCGAAGCAGATGGTCGACTTCTCGCCTTCGGCCACAGTGACCCTTGAGCGGTTCTGGCCGGTGATCGACCGCTGGCGCGACAGCGTGGGCCGGATGACCGAGGAGCAGCTCGACACGGTCGGTTTCTCCCAGTACCCCTACGGCTCCGATGCCGACGAGCCGTACATCGGCGTGCTGTCGGGGGCCAACCTCGAGTTCATCCACCACATGGCCGAGATCGCCCTCCTGCGCGACCTGTGGCGGGCGCGCGGGGGCGGTGCCGGGTAGCAGCCGGTCCGAGGCCCGGAAATGCCGTGGAAGCGCAGCTCGGCGGCGTGTTAGCGTCCCAGCGCCGGCCGCGGGACTTCGGTGCGACTTCCGGAACCTGCCTGTACAGCAATGATTCGCAGCTCGTGCCCCCATTCCCCGGCCGGCATCCGGTACCGAAGGGGGCGGGCAAAAGGCATGGAGTCGTACGGGGATCTCGTCGCGGCCGACGACGTACTGCTCTTCGTCAACGCGGCGATCACCGCGACCGGGCAGCGCGAGTTCCACACCGACGCGGACACGCAGCGGCTCTCGCTCGACTTCCTGCACGCGTACATGCTCGGCAACTACCGCGATCTGTACGCGGGCGTACTGGCGCTCGACATCAACGACCACAACGCCGCGCTGATCGTCCGCCGACTGCTGGAGACCTCCGCCGAGGCCACCGTGGAGCAGCGTCGCGGTGAAGGACGGCTGATCGCGGGGCGGCTGGCGCTGCTGCCGCCCCAGCGGGTCTACGGACTCTTCCGCGCGCTGCGCCGCGCCGGGGTGAACAACCGCCGTACGCGCGCGCTGCTGCGCGACTGGCTGGCCGCCCGTCCCGATCTGGCCTTCGACGCGGTCAAGTACCGCAGCGGCCTCAAGCAGGCCCTGCGGCACGCTCATCTGTCCCCGGGCGACGGGGAGCTCGGCACGTTCCTGTTCGCGCCCCTGAGCCGCGCCCACTACGACACCCCGATCCTGGAGACCTGGCGCCGGGCGCACTACGAGCAGGCGGCCCTGTACGAGCTGCCGTACACCGTCGCCGAGGGATTCGCGGCCAAGCACGGCATCGCGCGTGGCGTCTTCCTGGAGCGGATCGCGCCCCGGCTGACCCGCCTTGAGGCGCTGCGGCTCCAGGAGACGGCCGAGCGGCGAGGGGTCGCGGACTCGGTCAGGGGCGACCTGGCGCGGATGCCGCTGACGCGGCTCGCCGGCTATGTGCTGTCGCTGCCCGCCGCGGAGCGCGTCGAGCGGCGCGAGGAACTCACCGGCGCGCTGCGGGCGGCCGCCGTGCGGGTGGCGGGCGCGCACCGGGGGACGTGGGGCCGGGTGACGGCCGTACTGGACGACAGCTTCTCCTCCTACGGCTCGGGCGTGAAGCGGCGCCGGCCGCTGGCGGTCGCCCTCGCCTGCCACTACCTCCTCGAAGCGCTCGCCTCCCGCTATGCCGGACTGTGGACCTCCGGCCGCCGTGACGCGCTGCTCGCGCATCCCGTGGGTCCCACCCCGCTGGGCGAGCGGATCCTCGACGCGCTGGAGACGGCCCCGGACCGGCTGGTCATCGTCTCCGACGGCTGGGACAACGCCCCGCCCGGGCTCGCCGCCGAGGTGCTCCGCGTCTGGCGCACCCGCCTCGACCCGGAGCGCCGCACCAGTGTGGTCCACCTCAACCCGGTCTACGACGCGGACGACTTCGACGTACGACGGCTCGCCCCGAGTGTGCCGACCGCGGGTGTGCGGGACGCGGAGGATCTGCCGGCGCTCGTCGAGATCGCACAGTTCGCCGAGGGGCGGACCGGGCTGGCCGAGCTGACGGCCTACCTGGACGCCCGCGCGGAGCGGCTCACCGCCGCGCCGGGGCAGCGGGTCGCGGCCGGGGGTGCGCGATGACGTCGTACAGCGAACTCCATGCCCCCGCCGACCTGTTCGACGGGCTGCGGACGCGTCCCTCGCAGGTGTGGGGCGCGGTGCGGCTGGTGCCGCTGGTGCGGGACGAGCCGGTGGAGGACCTGCGGCTGCATCCGCGGATCCATCCCGGTCCCGGCGTGGTCGACCTGGGCCGCAAGGGCAGTTACTGCTCCTACATCCCGCACAGCTTCGTCGCCGAGTGGACCGGGGACGGCTCCCCGGCCGCCGCCTACGGCACCCAGCTCGCCGAGGGCGGGCCCGGGCAGGAGCCGGTGGCGGCGGTGGGGCTGCACTTCCATCGGCGGATGGCACGTCAGGAGGCCCGGCGGCGGCTGCGGTTCCTGCCTCTGCACCTCGCGCTTGAGGGCTATCTCGCCCTGCACTTCGGCGGCCCCACGATCGCCTGGGAGGAGTGGTCGCGGCAGGCCGTACGGCAGGGTCTTTCGCCGCGTGTCGAGGCCGCCTACCTGGGACTACAGGTGCCGGGGCTGGCCGACGCGCTGAGCGTCTTCGAGATCCACCCCGGTCAGTGCGGTGTGCTCGTCTACCTGGCCGACGCGCTGGCCGCCGCCTTCGTGGTGCCGCATCCGGAGGACTACCGGACGCTGCATCCGACGCTGGTCCAGGACCTGTACGGCGATCTGGTGCACCACTACGCGACGCTGATGCCGCCGGTGTCGGACTTCCGGGCGCACATCGCCGGCACCGGTATCCGTTCGCTGGCCGAGCTACGGGCGGCCGCCGCGGAGCAGACGGACCGCTGGGCGGAGTTCCACGACACGACCATGGCGGCCGGTCTGGTGGAGCAGGAGAGCGTATGGCAGCCGGTGCGGCGGATGGGACGTTTCACGCTCTCCCGGTTCCTGCCCGAGTTCCGTCCCAAGCAGGACAACCACATCGGCGAGGCGATCGTCGACGAGCACGGCCGGACCGCCTACCTCAAGACCTTCCGGCTCTCCGAGAACCAGGTCCGGCGCGGTTTCCTGCTCAGCCGTCTCGCCGCGCACGACTGGCATCTCGCGAACACGGCCGCCGAGTTCGGCATCGACAGCGCCGCGCTCGCCCAGCGTCTGGAGACCGCGGGTTTCGGTCATCTGCTGCGACAGCGTCGCTGACCCGGGTCACGCCGTGCGGTCCGCCGGGGTGCGGACCATGTACACGTCCACCTCGTCCTCGGACTCCGGCACGAAGCCGTGCCGCTCGTAGAGCCTGCGGGCCGCGCTGCCCTGCAACACGTTCAGTCGGGTCAGGGCGCCCTCCCGGTCGGGGCGTTCCAGCAGGGTGCTCAGGACGGCCGAGCCGATGCCCCGGCCCTGGAGGTCCGGGGCGAGGAGGAAGTGCTCCAGCCAGTAGGCGTCGGCGGCGGGCCGCAGCGCCACACAGCCCACCAGGGCACCGGCCACCTCGATCGCCCAGGTGTGCTCAGGCTGGTACGCGTCACGCAGCCGCTGCCGTACCCGGTGTTCGTCGTATCGCCCGAGCCGCTCGAGGTCCGCCCTCATGACGACGGCACGGATCTCGACGATCGCTTCGAGATCCGCCGTCGATGCCGCTCGGAGTTCCCAGTCCGCCATGATCATGATGTTATCGCCGCGGCGGGAGAGGTCTTTCAACCCATGGGAGCCGTACGGATCGCCGCGATGTCGAACTGGAGGCGGACCTTCTCGCTGACCATGGCCCCGCCCTCGGCCAGTCTGGAGCTGTAGTTCAGGCCCCATTCGGTGCGGTCGATCGTCGTGGTTCCGTCGAAGCCCGCGCGCTGGTAGCCGAAGGGGTCGGTGACCTGGCCGATGTAGGTGAGTTCTAGGTCGACGGGGCGGGTGGCGGCCTTGATGGTGAGGTCACCGGTCATCCGGTAGACATCGTTGCCAAGGGGTTCCACCGCGGTGCTCTTGAAGCGCATCCGCGGGTGGTTCGCCGAGTCGAAGAAGTCACGGCCCACCAGGTGCGCGTCCCGTTGCTCCACGCCGGTGTCGACGCTGGCCGTGGAGATCGTGATCTCGGCCTGCGAGCGGGACGGGTCACGGCCGTCGAAGTAGAGCCGGCTCTGGTACTCCGCGAAGGCCCCGCGCACGGTCGTCACCATGGCGTGCCGTACCGAAAAACCGATCCTGCTGTGCGCCGGGTCGATGACCCACTCACCGGTCAGGCCGGCCAGGGCGGGGTCCGGGAGAAGGGCGGTGGGGGCGCCCGGACTGCCGGTGGGGTGGTGGGGGGTGACTGTGGGCTCCGCTCGGCGGAACGGAGTGCCACGGCTGAACAAGTTCATGATTCACCTGATTACTGCACGGGCGTTGGCGTGGCAAGCCCGTACGGGCGGTGGACGAAAACTCCACAGGTCCCCCATCCAACTCCCCCATGGCACGGGCATCCGATGACTCAACCGGGGGTATCGGGCGACAGGTTGGCCCGAATGCAGTGCACGGGAACCACGGTGAAGGTCATGCTTCTCCCCTGTTTTGCCCTGCTGTTGGCAACGGGACGGATCACGGCCGGACTCGGACATACGTTCCTCTCCGTGAACTCTCAAGCCACCCCCGACAGACCCGTCCGCCGTACGTTCCTGCGGGCCGGACTGACCGGCGCCGCAGCTCTCGGCACCGGCCTCACCCTCGCCGCGTCCCCGGCGTCCGCCGCCTCCCCGAGGTCGCACCCTCGCCCCGACACACCCGACGCGGCGCTGCGCGAACTGGCCGCGGGCAACCGCCGCTGGCGCACCTTCCACGAGCAGCATCCGGACGAGACACCGGCCACCCGTCAGGCCCTCGTCTCCGGCCAGCACCCCTTCGCGGTCGTCCTCGGCTGCATCGACTCCCGGGTCCCTCCCGAGCTGGTCTTCGACCAGGGGCTCGGCGACCTGATGACCGTGCGCAGCGCCGGCGAGGTCCTGGACGAGGCCGTGCTCGGCAGCATCGCGTACGGGGTGCTCGAACTGGCGATACCGCTGGTCCTCGTCCTCGGGCACCAGTCGTGCGGCGCGGTGCGGGCGGCGGTGGAGGCCGAGGAGTCGGGCGAGCAACTACCGGCTCACATCCAGTACTTGGCCGACCAGATACGACCGAACATCGATCACACGAAGGACGGCGCCGCGCGTATCGACGCGACGATCGACGCCAACGTCCGCGCGGTCCGCGCGCGTCTGGCGGCCGAGCCCGACCTCGCCGCGAAGGTGACCGGCGGGCAACTGGCCATCGTGGGCGCGCGCTACGAGCTGAGCAGCCAACGCGTGCATCGCGTCGACAGCTGACGCAGGTGGGCGGCCCCGGGCCGGTGTCCCGAGGCCACCCACCGCATCACCGCGCGCTCCGCTCAGCTCATGTCGAGAGCCACTCGGTGGCGTTGAGGGCGAGGGCGGCGTTGGTGGCGCCGGAGTCGTTCCAGCCGTCGTAGAGCGTGTTGCCGGACTGGCCGGCTCGGCGTTGTCGTCGGTTGCCGACGCTCCGCGTCGCCGCCCTCCTCCGCCTTGCATCTGGACGCCCCAAGCCCCGCTCACCGGCGTCGATGAGGCGCCGCACTTCCCTGCGACCTGATCCGCCGGACAGGCCCTAGCGCGCCCGCGCCCCTCGCACACGTGCGTGGCGTCGGCGCCGGCCTGCCCGTTCCCGCGCTGATCGGCCAGTACTGTGCCGACACGGGGACTCGACCACATATGCGAAGAAGTGGGTGGACGACATGGCCGGTAAGGCGAAGGAGAAGCTGGGGCGGAAGGTCTATGAGGGTGAACTGCTCAGGTTGCAGACCGAGTTGGTGAAGCTTCAGGAGTGGGTGCGGGCGGAGGGCGCGCGGCTGGTCGTCGTCTTCGAGGGGCGGGACGCGGCCGGCAAGGGCGGCACGATCAAGCGTGTCTCCGAGCATCTCAACCCCCGCGTCGCACGGATCGCGGCCCTGCCGAAGCCGACCGAGCGGGAGCGGACGCAGTGGTACTTCCAGCGGTATGTCGAACATCTCCCGGCCGCCGGAGAGATCGTGCTGTTCGACCGGTCCTGGTACAACCGGGCCGGCGTGGAGCGTGTGATGGGGTTCTGCACCCAGGAGGAGTACCAGCTGTTCCTGCGCCAGTGCCCCATCTTCGAACGGATGCTGGTGGAGGACGGGATCCTGCTGCGCAAGTACTGGTTCTCGGTGAGCGACACCGAGCAGCAGGACCGTTTCCGGCGCCGCCTCGACGACCCGCTGCGCCGCTGGAAGCTGTCCCCGATGGACCTGGAGTCGCTCAGCCGCTGGGAGGCGTACTCCCGGGCCAAGGACGAGATGATGGTGCACACCGACATCACCGAGGCACCGTGGTTCATCGTCGAGAGCGACGACAAGAAGCGGGCGCGGCTGAACATGATCGCCCATCTGCTGGACTCCGTGCCGTACCAGGAGGTACCGCCGCCGGTCCTGGAGCTCCCGGAGCGCCCGCCGTCCACCGGCTATGTACGTACGCCACGTGATCTCCAGACCTACGTCCCGGACCACACGGCGAGCCTCTGATCCACACGCGGGTCATCCGCTGGTGCGCAGGGGTTCGGCGGGGGCGTCCGCCTGCCGGAGTTCGGCGAGGAGCTCGTTCTGGCCGGCGAGCAGCTCGGTGAGGATCCGGCGGGCGGCGCGCAGCAGTTCGGCGACGTCGCCGCCGGCGAGCGCGTAGCGGACGGTGGAGCCTTCCCGCATGGACACGACGATGCCGGAGCGTCGCAGCACCGCCAGTTGCTGGGAGAGGCTGGACGGTTCGATCTCGATGTCGGCCAGCAGGTCCCGTACGGACACCGGTCCGTGCTGAAGGAGTTCCAGCACCCTGATCCGCACGGGGTGGCCGAGCATGCGGAAGAACTCCGCCTTGACCTGGTAGAGGGGGGCCTGCATGGATGCTCGCTCCTTGTCGGCTGAGGGACTGCGGCTGCCGGGGTGCGACGGCACCTGAGGGGGCGCCGCCGCACCACAGGCCGCCCTCGGACGCCGATCCTTCACGTCCCGGGCCGTGCGCGAACACACATTGGAACCATGCTGATGTGGTGACTTGAAGAAGTCTTCACATGAAGGGCAGCGGTGGTCCCGGCGGCGGCGCCCGTGTCAGATCTCGATGCCCTCCTCGACCCGTTTGAGCTGGTGCCGGGCCATGGCCAGGTTCGAGCGGGCCTTGTCGAGGACGAGGTAGAGGAACAGGCCGTTGCCGCTGCGGCCGGTGACCGGGCGGATCAGGTGGTACTGGCTGTCCAGCGTGATCAGCATGTCCTCGATCCGGCCCTTGAGGCCGACCTGCTCCATGGTGCGCACCTTGGCCCGGACGACGTCCGTGTTGCCGGCCGCGGCGACGGTCAGGTCCAGGTCCTTGCTCCCGCCCAGGGTGCCCAGCGCCATTCCGCTGGTGTAGTCCACGACCGCGGCCCCCAGAGCCCCCTCGACCCCGGCCATCATCTCCTTCAGCGACACTTCCACACTCGCCACAGTGCCTCCCTTGCGCTGCGTTGACTGCGACGGACCGGCGCCGCCGGCCCGCCTCGATGTCCCGGACCGTACGCACGCGGCCCGCCCGCGAGGAGCGACTCTCTGGGACTGATCCGTGAGGGTCCGACTGCGATCGGACAGCGGCCCGACCGGACCGTTCGATGGGCCTGAACTTCCGTGTCCGACCGAGAAGTTGACGCGCCCCCGGCCCGTTCCCCTCGCCCCGGCCCCGCCGGAGCGGGGCGCCGAGCGGCCCTCCCGGCGTTGGGCCGATCGGCCCCGGTCCTGGTCCCATGGGGCCCTGGGGCAGGCGGGGGTCCGGGGACGAGGGTGGTGTGCGGCGGGGCCGTGCCCCGCACTTCCGCGTTCCCCCTCATCCCGGAGGCTTCATGCTGTCCGCAGAGTCCGCCGCCGTCGTCCGGGCCACGCTGCCCGCCGTGGCCGGAGCCCTCGACGAGATCACCACGCGCTTCTACGGCGCGATGTTCCGCGACCGCCCCGAACTGCTGGACGGGATGTTCAACCGGGGCAACCAGGCGAACGGCGCCCAGCGCCGGGCCCTGGCCGGGTCGATAGCGGGCTTCGCGACCGCGCTGCTCGCCGATCCGGACGTCCGTCCGGACGCGCTGCTGGCGCGGATCGCGCACAAGCACACCGCGGTCGGGGTCACCGACGACCAGTACACGATCGTCCACAAGTACCTGTTCGGGGCGATCGCCGAGGTGCTCGGCGACGCGGTCACCCCCGAGGTGGCCGCGGCCTGGGACGAGGTGTACTGGCTGATGGCCGGCGCGCTCATCGCCCAGGAGTCCCGCCTCTACCAGGAGGCGGGCGTCGTGCCCGGGGACGTCTGGCGGCCGTGGAAGGTCGTCGAGCGCCACGAGGAGACCGTGGACGTCGTCTCCTTCGTCCTGCGTCCGGCCGACGGCGGCCCGGCCCCCGCGGCGAGGGCCGGGCAGTACGTGAGCGTCCGGGCCCTGATGCCGGACGGCGTGCACCAGCTGCGCCAGTACAGTCTGTCCGGCGACCCGGGCGGCGAGCTGCGGCGGATCACCGTCAAGCGGGTGGGCGGCGGGGAGGTGTCCACCCTGTTGCACGGCACCGTGCGGGCCGGCGACGAGCTGACCCTGTCCCTGCCGTTCGGCGACGTCGCCCTCGACGAGTCGGACACCCCCCTCGTCCTCGCCTCCGCGGGCATCGGCTGCACGCCCATGGTCGGCATGCTGGCCCGCCTGGCCGCCACCGGCTCCACCCGCCGGGTCCTGGTCCTGCACGCCGACGACTCCCCCGCCGCCCACGCCCTGCGCACCGAGACGCGCGCCCTCGCCGAGCGGCTGCCGAAGGCCGACGCCGTGTTCTGGTACGAGCGTGTCGGCACCGCCGAACCCGAGGCCCGCTCCGGCCTGATGGACCTCGACGGGGTGGACGTGCCCGCCGACGCGACCGTGTACCTGTGCGGCCCACTGCCGTTCATGCGCGCCGTCCGCACCCAGCTGCTCGACCGCGGCATCCCACCGCGTCACATCCGCTACGAGGTCTTCGGCCCCGACCTGTGGCTGCCGGACGCCTCCTGACGCAGGGGACCACGCACCCGCGGCGCCCACGGCCTCGTGGAAGAGGACGCTGAGCATCCGCCGGCCATCCCCCGCATCCGGCCGGGCCGGGCTCATATCGTCGGGCTCCCGGTCGGCGCCCTCACCGACCGGTACGGAGGCCGCTGACGCTTCTCGCGGTGACGGACGGCACCCTGGTCCCCGCCGGTACTTGGGTGCGCCGGGCGGCGCCGCTCCGGGCGCCGGTGCCGGGAGCCGGGGCGGTCCGCGCCGGTGGGCCGCGCCGGTGGGCCGCTCCGGTGGGCCGCTCCGGTGGGCCGCTCCGGTGGGCCGGTCTGGCGCACCATGAACCGGCGGCTGCCGCGGAGTGCCGTACCCGGTGTCAGGCCCGGCCGGTGAGCGTCGTACCGCTGTGAGACGGCCATCGGGCGCATATGCGGTGGACAGGTTCCGCCGGGGTACGGACAGTAAGCGACATAGCGTCCCGGTTCCCGTCCGGGTGCGGTGAGATGACCCGCACCATCACCGGCGGCGGATGGGGAATGGCATGGACCTGGTTTCAGTACCGGACGAGGCGGGCGGCGGGGCGCGGACACCCTGCGCCTGCGACGGAGAACTCCGGCCGGGAGCCGACGAGGACCGGTTCCGCGGTCTTCTGGAAGCGGCACCGGACGCGATGGTCATCGTGGACGACAGCGGCATCATCAAACTCGTCAACGCCCAGACCGAGGCCCTGTTCGGCTACCGCCGTGAGGAACTCCTCGGCCATCCGGTGGAGTTGCTGATCCCGCACCGCTTCCGCCCGCACCACACCCGGCACCGCGGCGGATACGCCGCCAACCGGCAGGTCCGACCCATGGGCGCCGGACTCGATCTGCACGGGCTGCGCAAGGACGGCACCGAGTTCCCGGTCGAGATCAGCCTGAGCCCGCTGGAGACCGCGGACGGGCTGCTGGTGTCCGCCGCGGTCCGCGACGTCAGTGACCGCAGGGCGGCCGAGGCCCGGATCAACGAACTCGCCGCGCTCGTCGAGTCCTCCCAGGACGCGATCCTCGCCAAGACCCTCGACGGGTACATCACCTACTGGAACGCCGCCGCGCAGAGCCTGTACGGCTACACCGCCAAGGAGGCCATCGGCCGTCATGTCTCCGTCCTGGCCCCGAGGGAGAAGCGCGGGGAGGTCACCGCCCTCCTGCAACGGCTGCGGCACGGGGAGAAGGTCGAGCACTTCGAGACCCTGCGGCTGACCCGCGGCGGCGAACTGCTCGACGTCGACGTCACCCTGTGGCCCACCCGCGACACCGGCGGACGGGTCGTCGGCGCCTGCGCCATCGTCCGGGACATCAGCGACCGCAAACGGGCCGAGGCCGAACTCAAGATCCTCTACGAGCAGCAGCGGCACATCGCGCTGACCCTGCAACGCAGTCTGATGGGCACGCCGGCCACGATCCCCGGGCTGGCCACGGCGAGCCGGTACCGGCCGGCCACCCAGGGTGCGGGCGTGGGCGGCGACTGGTTCGACCTGATCCCGCTGGGGGCCGGCCGGGTGGGGGTCCTGATCGGCGATGTGATGGGCCGCGGACTGGAAGCCGCCGCCGTGATGGGCCAGTTGCGCTCCGCCGCGCACGCCCTCGCCAAGACCGGCATGCAGCCGCGCCAGTTGATGCAGGCCCTGGACACCTGTGTCGCCGACCTGGACGTCCCCGACCAGCTGGTCACCTGCTGCTATCTGGTCGTCGCCCCGGACAGCGGTACCGTCACCGTCTGCTCGGCCGGCCATCTGCCCGTCCTGATCGCTCCCCCGGGCGGCGCCGTGAGCGGTCTGCGGACCCCGGTTAACGCTCCGCTCGGCGTCGGCGGCATCCTCTACGAGCAGTCCTGCGCGGACATCCCGCCCGGCGCCACGCTCGTCCTCTACACCGACGGGCTGATCGAGACACCCGGCAGCGACATCGAGGAGCGCCTCGGCCAACTCACCTCCGTGCTCGACTCGTTCGCCGTCGACGCGCCCTGTCTGGAGAGCGCGGCGGACCATGTCCTGACCAGTCTGCTGCCCGACTCCGACAGTCATGACGACGACGTGACCCTGCTGCTGGCGCAGCTTCCGGCCGCGCCGCTGGCGGCGCTCGCCACCGATCTGCCGGCCCTGCCGTCCTCGGTGCCGGAGGGGCGCGCCTTCCTCAACAAGGCGCTCACCGCCTGGGAGTGCGGCGGTCCTGCGGAGGAGGCCCGGCTGCTGCTCTCCGAGATCCTCACCAACGCGGTCCAGCACGCCGAGGGCCCCATCGGCCTGCATCTGTGCCGGACGGCCACGGACCTCACCGTGGAGGTGAGCGACCTCAGTCCGCATCTGCCCCAGCCGCGGATCGCCGCGGAGGACGAGGAGTCGGGCCGCGGTCTGCTGCTGGTCCGTGCCCTGGCCGACGGCTGGGGGGTGCGTCCGACCGACGAGGGCAAGACCACCTGGTTCACGCTCAAGCTGTGAGGCGCGCCCCGCGCTACTTTTCCTGGACGGGAACGCGCCACACGAGCGTCGTACCGCCGCCGGACCGAGAGGCCGACTCCAGTTCCCCGCCGAGTTGTTCGGCGCGTTCCGCCATGTTGCGCAGCCCGCTGCGGCGGCCCCCGGCCGGGATGCCCACGCCGTCGTCGGAGACCGTCAGCCGCAGATCTCGGCCGTCCGTCTCCAGGACCACGTCGGCGCGCGTCGCCCGCGCGTGCCGGGCGATGTTGGTCAGGGCCTCGGAGAGGACGGCCACCGCGTGCTCGGCGACGTCCTTCGGCACATGGGTGTCCAGCAGGCCCTCCATGCGCACGCTCGGCGCGAAGCCCAGCACCGGTGCCGCCTCCCCGACGACCCGCACCACGCGGGCGCGGAGTCCCGAGCCGGGGGTGTCCTCGCGCGAGCGCAGGCCGAAGATGGTCGACCTGATGATCTTGATGGTCTCGTCGAGGTCGTCCACCGCCCGCGCCACCCGCTCGGACGCCTCGGAGTGGTCGATGAAACGGCCCGCGCTCTGGAGGGTCATGCCGGTGGCGAAGAGGCGCTGGATCGCGAGGTCGTGCAGGTCCCGGGCGATCCGGTCACGGTCCTGGAGGACGGCGATCTGGGCGGCGTCCCGCCGGCGGTCCGCCAGCTCCATGGCGACCGCGGCCTGCGCGGCGAAGGCCTGGAGCGGCTCGATCTCCTGCCCGGAGTACACGGTGTGCCCGGCCTCCCGCACCAGCAGGACGACACCCCGTACGCCCTCGCCCGTGCCGATGGGTACGGCGACCGCGGGCCCGAGCCCGGCGACGCCCGACGGGACGGCCGATATCCACGCGTCCCGTGCGACGTCGGCGACGGTGGCGGGCACTCCGCTGGAGAAGGCCCGGCCGATCAGCCCGTCGTCCACGGGCGCCAGCAGGCCCCGATAGGCGTCGGCGCCCTCCCCTATGGCCAGTTCCGTCGCCAGCGAGCCGGTGCCCTCCACCGGGACCGCGACCAGCGCGAGCGCGGCGGCGGTGATCTCCCGGGCCCGTTCGGCGATCACCCGCAGAACCTCGCCGCGTTCACTGCCGGACATCACACTGTGCGTGATCTCGGCGGTGGCCCGCAGCCAGCGCTCGCGCAGCCGGGACTCCTCGTACAGCCGGGCGTTGTCGATGGCCACACCGGCGGCGACGGCCAGCGTCGACAGCACCGACTCGTCCTCCTCGTCGAACTGCGCCCCGCCCCGCTTCTCCGTCAGGTACAGGTTGCCGAACACCTGGTCGCGCACCCGGATCGGGACGCCCAGGAAGGTGTTCATGGGCGGATGGTGTGCCGGGAAGCCGTACGAGGCCGGATGCTCGGAGAGCTTCACCAGCCGCAACGGCTCGGGATGGGTGATCAACTCACCGAGGATGCCGTGCCCCTCGGGATAGGGGCCGATCCGGGCGATCTGCTCCTCGCTGACCCCGACCGTGTGGAACGCCGAGAGCCGCTTGCCGTCCGAGCCGATCACACCCAGCGCCGCGTACCGCGCGTCGACCAGCACCGCCGCGGCCTCCACGATGCTGCGCAGCGCCTGCTCCAGGTCGAGCTCGCGCCCCACCGAGAGGACCGCCTCCAGCAGACTGTGCACCCGGTCGCGGGTGCCACGGGCCGCGTCGAGACGCGCCTGCAATTCCTCCAGCAGCTCGTCCAGCCTCAGCTGCGGCAGCCGCACCCGGGCCATCGAGAACTCCTCGGAGCTTCCCACCTGCGTTCCTCCAGGTCCCGTACGCCCTGCGGGGGCCGGCCGTGCGACTCTCCTGCCACGGTATCGGCCCGCCGCATCCAGCGGTACGCGAGCCCCGGGAGTCCGCGGAGCCCTTCGGTTCAGCGGCCTTCCTGCCGGAGCCGGTCCTGGGCCTGGGTGGCGATGACGGCGGCCTGGATACGGCGCTCCACGCCCAGCTTGGCCAGCAGCCGGGAGATGTGGTTCTTGACGGTCTTCTCGGCGAGATACAGCCGCTGCCCGATCTGCCGGTTGGTGAGGCCCTCGCCGATCAGGGCCAGGATCTCCCGTTCCCGCTCCGTCAGGCCTGGCAGTGCCTCGGGCTCCGCCTCCTGCTTCTCGCCCTCGCGCAGCCGGGTCATCAGCTTGGTGGTGGCGGACGGGTCGAGCAGCGACTGGCCCGCGGCGACCGTGCGCACGGCGGACACCAGGTCGGAGCCCTGGATCTGCTTGAGGACGTATCCGGACGCCCCGGCCATGATCGAGTCCAGCAGGGCCTCCTCGTCGTCGAAGGAGGTCAGCATCAGACAGACCAGCTCGGGCATGCGGGAGCGCAGTTCCCGGCAGACGGTCACGCCGTCGCCGTCCGGGAGGCGTACGTCGAGGACGGCGACCTGGGGGCGCAGGGCGGGGACCCGCACCAGGGCCTGCTCGACGGTGCCGGCCTCGCCGACGACCGTGATGTCCGGTTCGTCGTCGAGCAGGTCGCGCACCCCGCGTCGTACCACCTCGTGGTCGTCCAGCAGGAAGACCCTGATCGGGTCCTCGGGGCCGGGCTGTCCAGCGCCGTCCGCCATCGAACGCTCCTCGTCGCGTGTGTCTTCGGCTTCTCCCTGAGATCCTTCTCGCCCTCGGGCCCAAAGACCAGGGCCATCCGGCCCTAGCCTCCGCGGAACAGGGGGCGTTCCATCGGATCCGTCCCCCACTCTCCGGCGGATCGCACAGTCGGCGCCGCGGCCCCTTTGGAAGACCTCATGACCATCAAGAGGGAACTGGACAGTTCCGAAGCCCTGAGACTGCTCGGCGGGGTGTCCCTGGGCCGGGTCGTCTTCACCCGTCACGCGCTGCCGCAGATCCGCCCCGTCAACCACGTCGTGGACGGCGGGGACATCGTCATCCGTACCCACGAGGGTGCGGCCCTGACCTCGCACACCCGCCAGGCGGACGGCGAGGGAGTGGTGGTCGCCTACGAGGCGGACGTCATCGACCCCGACACCCATCTCGGCTGGAGCGTCGTCGTCACGGGATACGCGCATCTGGTGACCGACCCGCGTGAACTGGCCCGGTACCGGACGATGCTGCGGCCCTGGGTGGAGCAGACAATGGACTACGCCGTCCGCATCCGCCCCGATCTGGTGACCGGGATGCTGCTCACCACGACGGAGGCCGTCCCGGACCTCTGAGCACACGACCGGGGCCCCGCCGTCTCCACGGCGGGGCCCAAGTCATGGCCGGTCACTTCGATCAGCCGGCGGTTCCGGTCAGAGCAGCCAGCGGTTGCGGCTGACGAAGGGCAGCCGGGCCCAGGCCCTGCCCAGTCCCCATGTGGCACCGGCGCCCGCGGCCGCGAGGGCGATCAGCACGACGGCGTACACGAGGTGGTAGTCGGCGAAGGGGTTGGTCGACATGCTGACCGACCCGTCGGACAGGTGCCTGGCCGGAGGCCACTCGGCGATCCACATCAGCGCCATCATCGCCGTACCGGCGAACGCGGCGAGCCGCAGCGCGACGCCCGCTATCAGCGCGAGGCCGATGCCGAGCAGACCGAGCATGAACAGCCAGTCCGCCCAGCCCGCCCCGGCCCAGTCGTGGAAGGTGGACTCCATCGGGCCGGCGGCGACCCCGCTCAGGAAGCCCTTGGTGGGCGAGCCGTCGTCGATCCAGCCCTTGCCGGACGGGGTGGCGTACCCGAAGCCGAAGGTCTTGTCGAGGAACGCCCACAGGAAGACGAACCCGGTCAGGATGCGCAGCCCGGCCAGAACGTACGCGCTCGTCGCCGTCGCCGCGGCAGCGCTCGTCTCGGTCGAGGGGCTCGCCGTCCCACTCTTTCGCAGGGACGGGAAGCGGAATCCCGGGTGACGGTGCGGGTGATCGTGAACGGCCATGGTGCTCATCCCTTCCAGGGGTGATGCTCGGGCACTCGACGACGTTCGTCGCACCCTCAATGTCCCGCCGCGGCGAGCGGAGCCGCAGGGGCTGTGAGACCTGGAGTGGAGGGCCGAACGTCCTTGTGCACAGGGCCTGTTCAGTACCGTGACCGTCGTGCGGTCAGCTGCCGGACGTCGGATCCTCCCTGATCTCACGACCGGTGATCTCGTCGGCGTCGACCCACACCCACAGGTCGCGTCGGCCACCCGCCCAGGGTGCGCTGTACGCCTGTCGGGTCAGCCGGCGGACGGCGGCGGGGTCCTCGGCGCGCCGGGCCCGGCCGCGTACGAGCACACTCCAGCCCCGGCTCATGGCCTCGTCGATGTGGTCGACCTCGAAGGCGATCCGCCGGCCCAAGGCCTCGCAGAGGACTGTGCCGGGTGTCGTCCTGAAGGCAATCACTCCGTCGACGACGGAGTAGTTGACCGGCAGGACCGTCGGGCCGTCTGCGGTGGTCAGCGCGAGGCGGCCCACGCCGTGCGTACCGAGGCGGCGTCGGCATTCCTCGCCGCCGAGCGCGACCAGCCCGGCACCGCGGGCGGCCTGTCCCCGGCCCGGTGGGGCCTCGGCCGCGCCGCCGGTGAGTACGGACGCGCTGGTCCCCAGTGCCCCCGCGAGCCGGAGCAGAACGCTCCTGCCCGGCGCGGCGGAGGACGATTCCTCCAGATACCGGAGGTAGGAAGAGGAGACACCGGCCCGGTCGGCCGCGTCGGCCCGGGTCAGCCCGAGCTCCCTGCGGCGCTGCATGAGGCGGCGTCCGAGGTCGCCTCCGGGATGTTCGGTGCGGCCGGCCGCCGTACCGGATGATGTCGTGTCGGCCACGACCACTCACCTCCTGCTGGTGCCGGGCCGCCGGAGCGGCCCGGGGAGGACCGGGCCGTTGTCGCCGGCCCTCCGCCCGTCCCCCGCTGTGCCCCCTGTTCAGCTTTGGCCCGGGTGACCGCCCTCCGCTTGGGCCGGTCGGGCCCCGTCCGGCAGGGGACCGGCACCATCTCCGCCACACCGGGGCGCTGGGGAACAGGGTGTCAGGGCATCGAGACGGGCCGACAGCGGTGGCCCTGTGCACAGGTCGATCTCGCCGTGCCGCCGACGGCCCGCTGCGGGTGGCAGGGCGCTGAATCCTCGTGGGCCTCGAACATGATCAGAGGCATGAGTACCGCCTTCCCCGGACCTGGTGCTGGACCTGAGGCAGGTGTCCTTCATCGACTGCAGCGGGCTGCGCACCCTGTGCCGGGCACGCAATCGCGTCCGCGCCCGCGGCGGAGGACGGCCTCGGCGAGCTCCGCGAGCGCACCGCCCTCGAACCCGTGACCGTCGGCTGGCGACGGCCAGCGAGGCGGCTTGCCGGTGTCGAGCGCCGCGTGCGGGGTCTGCCGGGGAGTCACGGGGCCCGCGTTCCGCCCACCACGGCGGTGACCAGGACGGCGGGCATCGGGACCTGAGCGGCGCGGTGGCCCCCGGGACGGGCCGAGCGGACAGTGCTGCTGTCCACGCCTCATCCTCGACGGTGCAAATATGAAAAACTCGCCTATAGCGGCACCGAAGGAGAACTCCTGTGAGCAGCCCCGCCGACGACTCCGGCTACGCGAATCTGCGGCTCGACCGTACCGGTCAGGCCGCGGCCTTCGACGCCCTCGGTGACCGTTACGACGAGGCCTTCCCGCACAAGGAGGGGCAGGTCGCCGCAGCCGAGTGGCTGATCCGGTCGCTGCCGACCGGGTCCCGCGCGCTCGATCTGGGGAGCGGCACCGGCATTCCGACCGCGCTTCAGCTGGCGGAGGCGGGCCTGGCGGTCGTCGGTGTCGATCTGTCGGACGGGATGGTGGCGCTGGCGCGCAGGAACGTGCCCGCCGCGGAGTTCCGCCAGGCGGACATCGCCGACCTGCGGCCCGGCGGCCCGCTGGATCTCGGCCGGTTCGAGGCGGTGGCGGCCTTCTTCTCGCTGCTCATGCTGCCGCGCGCGGAGATCCCGCCGGCCCTGCGGACCATCCACCACCTGCTGGTGCCGGGCGGTCTGTTCGCGCTGTCGATGGTGGAGGCGGACGTCGACGACTTCTCCATCCCGTTCATCGGGGAGAGCATCCGGGTCTCCGGCTACCTCAGGGAGGAGCTGCGCGAGGTCGTCGAGACCGCGGGCTTCGAGATCGTCGACGAGTCCTCGTTCACCTACGCCCCGGCCTCCGCGGACGTCCAGCCCGAGGTGCAGATCTTCCTGCGCTGCCGACGGCGGCGCGCCTGACGACCCTGCTCCGCGCGGGCACGCGGCGGGAAGGACACACATGACGAAGCGCCTCGGGACCGGCAAGCGCACCGGCAGAAAAGCGGCCGGTGCGCAGGGGCGCGCCACGCCCGCCCGCCGGCCGAGGCGCCCCGGCCCGGCGTCCGTCCCCGGTGACCGCGCCGACGAGACGCGCCCGGCCGAGCCGCAGACGGACCGGCTCCGGTATCTCGACGCGGCGACCCGCAGCATCGCCCGCGGCATGGACCTCGACGAGACCCTGTCGGAGCTGTGCCGGGCGGCCGTCCCGGCCTTCGCCGACACGGCACTCGTTCATCTGTACGACCCGCTGCCGGTGGGCGACGAGACCACCCCCGCCCCCGGCGTCCTGAGGCTGCACACCACGCGACAGACCTCCCCGCAGGCGCCGGCCTCCGCGACCGAGGCCGCGCATCCGGCCGTGGGCGGTCCGCTGGCCACGCGGCTGAGGGACGGCCGGCCCGTCTTCGGGGACGCGCCGAACGCGGCCGCCACGGTGGCCGAGCTGCTGGGCCCGGCGAGTGTCGGCACGACGCCACCGCCCGGGCGGCGCCTGATCCTCGCCCCGCTGCACGGGCGCAGCCACGTCCTCGGCAGCGTCGTCCTCCTGCGCGGCACCGGCCGGCACCCCTTCACCGACGACGATCTGCTGGTCGCCTCGCAGCTCGCCACCCACACCGCGCTCGGCATCGACAAGGCGATGCTGTACGCCCGTGAGGCGTCCGTCGCCGACACGCTCCAGCGCACCATGCTCCCGCCGTCGCTCCCCGAGCCGCCCGGCGTCCGGCTGGCCAGCCGCTATCTGCCGGCCTCACGGACCGCGCAGGTGGGCGGCGACTGGTACGACACGATCCCGCTGCCGGGCAACCGGGTCGCCCTGGTGATCGGCGATGTGATGGGCCACTCCATGACGTCCGCCGCGATCATGGGGCAGTTGCGCACCACCGTGCAGACCCTGGCCCTGCTCGACCTGCCGCCCGACGAGGTGCTGCACCACCTCGACGAACAGGCCGGTCGCCTCGGCACCGAGCACACCGCGACCTGTCTGTACGCCCTCTACGACCCCGTCCTCCAGCGGCTGCTGGTGTCCAACGCCGGCCATCTGCCGCCGGTGCTGCTGCGTCCCGACGGAACCGGCGAGATCCTGTCGGTCCCGCCCGGGCCGCCGATCGGTGTGGGCGGCGGCGGCTTCGAGTCCACCGAGATCCACGCCCCGGCCGGGGCGACCCTGCTGCTCTACACCGACGGCCTGGTCGAGTCCCGCGACTCCGACGTGCTGACCGGCGTCGAGAACCTGCGCGCCCGGCTCCGTACGGCCGCCACGCAGGGCACTCCCCCGGCGCTGGAGACCCTCTGCGACGCGGCCCTCGGCGCGCTGGGCAAGGGCGACCGGGACGACGACGTCGCCCTGCTCGCCGCCCGGTTCGAGGGCATCCTGCCGGAGACCGTCGCGTACTGGTACATGGCACCGCGACCGCAGACCGCCGGCCAGGCCCGACGGCTGACCCGGCGGACGCTGCACCGCTGGGGCCTCGACTCGCTGATCGAGACCACGGAGCTCATGGTCAGCGAGGTGGTGGCGAACGCCGTGCGCTTCGCGTCCCGCCCGATCACCCTGCGCCTGCTCTGCACGGACGTGCTGCGCTGCGAGGTCGGGGACGACTCGCCGGTGGTGCCGAGGATGCGGCACGCCCGGCTGAGCGACGAGGGCGGCCGGGGACTGTTCCTGGTCGACCAGCTGTCGGAGCGCTGGGGCGCGACTCGGCTGAGCACCGGCAAAGTCGTCTGGTTCGAGCAGTCGTTGCCCGACAGCGTTGCTCATTGAGCAGAGTTTTTCTCCATACACAACACAACCGGGGTGGTGACGCCCTTGACCAGACCCCCTCACGCTTGGACCATGTTGCGTATCGCTCGCACTGTTGCTCATGACGCACTGCTGGAGGATGCCATGCCCCCTCGCCCCCACACAGGCCGCGAGTTCGTCCTCACCCTCTCCTGTCCCGACCAGGCCGGACTGGTCCACGCCGTCAGCGGCTTCCTCGTCACCCATTCCGGAAACATCCTGGAGAGCAGGCAGTTCGACGACCGGCGCCAGGGGCGCTTCTTCATGCGCGTGCACTTCGACGTCTCCGACCCGAAGGCCTCGGTGGAGTGGCTCAGCGCCGACTTCACACCGGTGGCCGAGGCGTACGGCATCGACTGGCGGCTGTGCGACGCCCACGCCCCCACCCGCGCGCTCATCATGGTCTCCAAGTTCGGGCACTGCCTGAACGACCTGCTGTTCCGCAAGCGGGCCGGCTCGCTGAACATCGAGATCCCGGCGATCGTCTCCAACCACCGCGAGTTCGAGGGCCTGGCCGACAGTTACGGCATCCCCTTCCACCACATCCCGGTGACCAGGGACACCAAGCCCGAGGCCGAGGCCCGACTCCTCGAACTCGTCCGCGAGTTGGACATCGACCTGGTCGTCCTGGCCCGCTACATGCAGATCCTCTCCGACGACCTCTGCAAGCAGCTCGAAGGCCGGGCCATCAACATCCACCACTCCTTCCTGCCCAGCTTCAAAGGCGCCCGGCCCTACCTCCAGGCCTACCAACGGGGCGTCAAGCTGGTAGGCGCCACGGCCCACTACGTCACACCGGACCTCGACGAAGGCCCCATCATCGAGCAGGACGTCGTCCGCGTGGACCACTCCCGCGACCCCGACGAACTCGTGACCATCGGTCAGGACGTCGAGGCCCAGGTCCTGGCGCGGGCCGTGCAGTGGCACAGCCAGAGCCGCGTGCTGCTCAACGGCCACCACACGGTGGTCTTCCGCTGAATGCCGGACGTTAGGAAGCCGCAGATGACCGTCCTGAACACGCCCCTGCATGAGCTCGACCCGGAGGTCGCCGCCGCGGTCGACGCCGAGCTGAACCGCCAGCAGTCCACCCTGGAGATGATCGCGAGCGAGAACTTCGCCCCGCTCGCGGTCATGGAGGCCCAGGGCTCGGTCCTGACCAACAAGTACGCCGAGGGCTACCCCGGCCGCCGCTACTACGGCGGCTGCGAGCACGTCGACGTCGCCGAGCAGATCGCCATCGACCGGATCAAGGAGCTGTTCGGCGCCGAGTACGCCAACGTCCAGCCCCACTCCGGCGCCTC